>CAYXGP010000024.1:0-54864 GCA_964464515.1 uncultured Enterobacterales bacterium | reverse complement strand
GTTCCTGATCCCGGACGGTCGGGGAGAGCGGCTGCTGGACTGGCCGTCCGCGCGAGCGATCCCGTGGGGGCTGCTCCTGCTGTTCGGCGGTGGGATCGCCATCGCGCGGGCCTTCGAGGCCTCCGGGCTGGCAGCGGCGACCGGCTCCCTGCTGGCCGACGACCTCGGCATCGCCCGTTGGCCCGCCCTGGCGATGATCGGCGGCCTCTGCCTGGCGGTGACGTTCCTCACCGAGATCACCTCCAACACCGCCACCACCACCCTGCTGATGCCCGTGCTGGCGGCAGCGGCAGCCGCCGCGGGGATCGACGCGATGGCCCTGATGGTGCCGGCGGCGCTCAGCGCAAGCTGCGCGTTCATGCTGCCGGTCGCCACCGCGCCGAACGCCATCGTGTTCGGGACCGGCCTGGTGTCGACCGCGCAGATGGCGCGGGAGGGGATCTTCCTCAACCTGATCGGGGTCGGGGTGCTCTCCGTGGTGTGTTGGCTCCTGCTGATCTGATCCTTCCCTGGGTTAGTCCCACGGAATGATCCCGCTCCTCACCACGCTGACCGCCCTCGCCAACCCGATCGTCAACGGCCAGACCGAGGAGGGGTTTCCCTCGACGGTCGCCATCGGGGCAGAGGTCGGCTCGAACGTCTGGACGATCTGCTCTGCCAACCTCATCACGCCGCGGCTGGCGCTCACCGCCGCGCACTGCTCCGCGCACATCCCCATCGAGGCCATAGTGGATCTGGGGCGCGTCTTCGTCGGCACAGAGTCCACGAACGCCGAGTACGCGCTGGAGCTGGAGGACGCCCTCGAGCACCCCGACTATGTGCCGCTCAGCAACGGGGGGGCCGGAACGTTGGGAGAGAACGACTTCGCGCTGCTGTGGCTGGCCGAGGACGCCCCCGTCCAACCCTCCTGGCTGCGGCTGGAGGCTCTCGACGACAGCGTCATCGGCGAGACGGTCACCTCCGTCGGCTACGGCATCACCGACTCCTCCGGCCGCGGCTCGGGCACCAAGCGCTCGGCCCCGCTGACCATCGACGAGCTGGAGGAGATGTTCATCGTCTCCTACTCCGACACCAACGAGAACGAGGCCAACATCTGCAGCGGCGACTCTGGCGGGCCGCAGTTCTACGTCGACGAGGACGGCCGCCAGATCCAGTGGGCCGTTCACTCCTGGGGCGATCAGTACTGCATGTACAGCTCGGGCAGCACCCGGGTGGACATGGTCGCCGACTGGCTGCTGGAGCACATCGAGGCCACCCACGGCACGACCGATCTGTGCGAGATCAACAGCAACTACAGCGACGGTCTCTGCGATCAGAGCTGCGACAGCCCCGACCCGGACTGCCTGCCCGACCTGCCCGATCCCGCGACGCTGACCGGCTGCGCTGCGCTCCCCTCAGGGCACCCGGCCGGAACGCTGGCGCTCCCGGCGGTGCTCGCGCTGCTCGGCCTCCGACGCAGAGACTGAGGCGTTCATGCTCCTCCTCGCCGCGCTGCTCTCTTCTCCCGCGCGGGCTCTCCCCGGCCGCTGCGGCACCCGGGTAGGCGCGCTGGGCAGTCCGACCTTCGGTAGGCCCCACGAGACGATCAAGTCCACGCTCCCGGGGGCAGACACGTCGGATGCCATCCCGCCGCCGGGTGGCCTGGGAGAGCGCGACGCCTACGACGTGACCAACTCGCTGAGCTCGGCGCACTTCGTCGTGCGCTGGGGCACCAGCGGCGGCGTCGACGAGGACGACGCGCAGGAGATCCTCGATGTCATGGAGTACGCCTGGGATATCGAGGTGGACCAGATGGACCACCCGCAGCCCTACGGCACCGATCGGATGCGTCTCAACGTGTACGTGGTGGGCACGGGAGAGGGCCCGGACGACAACGACTGGTCCGCCGCCTACTACACGCTGGACGGCGACGGCTGGCCGATGATCGCCGTCGATCGGGACCTGCTGTACGACCACGCCTTCATGGCGTCGACCTGCGCGCACGAGCTGTACCACGCGCTCCAGCATGCCTCGGGCAGCTACGGCACCAGCTCGTCGGTCAGCTGGTACTGGGAGGCCACCGCCACCTGGGTGGAGACCGAGGTCTACCCAGACGAGACGGACGGGGTCTTCGCGCTGTTCGCCTTCGCGGTGATGCCCTACCTGGCGGTCAATTTCAGCTCGGCGCAGACGTCGGTCGAGCAGTACTACCCCTACGGCGCGTTCATCTTCGCCCGGTATCTGTCAGAGAAGATCGGCGGCTGGGAGATCATCCGCGACAGCTGGACCGACCCCGGGAGTCGGAGCGACCCGCTCGACGCGCTGGACGACGCGCTGGCCGGGTGGGGCCTGGAGCTGGGCCCGGTCATCGCCGACATGTACGCCCACAACGCCACATGGGACTACGAGCACGGCGAGGAGTACCTCGAGCTGATCGAGGATTACCTGGGCTGGGTGAGCGACGATCGGCTGGCCGACACCTTCGGGTCTCCGGGCACCGGGGGGTTCGTGCGGGTCGACCTGGAGGTGCTGCCCGAGCGCTACGGCGCCAACATGATCCGGCTGGACGGCGCAGCGGGCGGCACCATCACCGCCGACGTGAGCGGCGACGCCGAGGGCAGCTCCGGCTCCACGGCCACCTGGCACGGGAGACTGGTGCTCGACCGCGGCGACACCATCACCTACACACCGATCCCCTTCGACGGCACGCGCGGCGTCATCTCTGTCGAGGCGCCCGACGACGTGGAGGCGGCCTACCTGGTGGTGATGCCCGAGTCCTCTCGGTACGACGGCTCGGAGACCTTCGACTACGAATACAACCTGCTCCACGAGCCGCCGGCCCCACTCATCGAGGAGCTGGGCGACTTCAGCGGCGTGGACCTGGGCTGCAGCGCGACCCCTGAATCTCCGCACCGGCCCGCTCTGGCAGGCGCGGTCCTCCTCGCGCTCGGGTTGGCTCGACGACGCCAGTGACAGCGCCTACCAAATCAGCTCAGCGCCTACCGGATCAGCTCAGCGCCTACGGGGTCAGCTC
Organism: uncultured Enterobacterales bacterium; assembly: GCA_964464515.1. Taxonomy (GTDB): domain Bacteria; phylum Myxococcota_A; class UBA796; order UBA796; family UBA2385; genus CAYXGP01. The sequence continues at coordinate 51,851 of CAYXGP010000024.1, read as the reverse complement.
GTCGCAAGGCGTCTCGCCAGGCAGGCGCACCATCTCGAACGTGCTCCGCCCTTGATCGATCTCGATGTTCGGGTTGGACACGAACAGGCGATTCGACGCGCTCAGCGTTCGTTGCTGAAAGCCAGCGATGTTCACCCCCCCCGAGACCCGATCGACCCCGGAGAGGTGACCGTCCAGCAGTGTCTGCGCGCGCTGCGCGGTGTACAGGGCCACGTCATCGAACAGGGGCAGATTCAACCGGATGGTCGCACCCGGCCGGCCGTCGTCGTCGGTGTCTTCGACCCGCGGATCATCCGGCTCCAGCGGCACGCCGTCGTCGGCGCCGTCCGGTGTGTAGCCGATGTACTGCGGGAGCATGTCCGCCTGCAGACGCCACCCCTCGGCGTCCGGCTCCAGCGTGAGGGGGAAGGTCTTGTTGGGCAGCGCGTCGACGAACGTACGCGGAATGATCGTCCGCGCGATCGCCCGCTCGGGGTAGGCCTTCAGGTAGCAGGGCTCGGTGTGCTGCACCTGGGTCTGCGCCGTGCCGTCGATCAGCACCTTGAAGATGCTGTGGGAGAGCACCGTCGCGGTGCCCAGCACCGGGATGTCCGCGTGGCTCACGACGCGCAGATCCATCCGCCAGTGGCCTCGGAGATCCGGCGCTTCCTCCTCCTCCGCGCGAGCTGGGGTGCTCCACAGCGCCGCCGCGCCCCAGGCCCCCGCGTGGGTCATGCCGCGCTCACGCAGCGCGCCCGCCGATCGTTGCCTCGCCGTGATCGTAGGTGCCGAACACGCGACCCCAAGTGTGGTCATCGAGAGCAGGATGCCGAGCGTGATGGTGACAGACATGGAACGGTGTGACAGAAGGAGAGATGGCAGAGACCTCAGAGGACCATATCCCACGGGGCCGACGGGATACCAGCCGCCGCCGCCTCACCCACCCCCAGCGTCAAACGTGCGTCACCTGATCCTCGCCGGCTTCATGGCTACCGGAAAGTCCACCGTTGGGAGGCTCGTCGCCGCGCGTCTGGGCCGAACGCTCCTCGACACCGACGGGTGGATCGTAGAGAACGTGCTCGGCGAGACCATCGCCGAAGCCTTCGAGCGCGGAGGGGAGGAGGGGTTTCGGCGCGCCGAGAGCGAGCTCTGCCGTGGCTTCGCGGCGCTGCCTCCCGCGGTGATCGCAACCGGCGGTGGGACGCTGATCCCGGGATGCAACGCCCGCGCCGCCCGCGCGGCGGGACAGGTGCTCGTGCTGACGGCGCGGGTGGACACGCTGGAGCGGAGACAGGCCGGCGACGCCGCCCGCCCGCTGCTGGCCGGTGACTGGCGAGGGCTGCTCGCTGCGCGACGGGACGCCTACGCCCGGCTGGGGCCACAGATCGCCACCGACGATCTGACACCGGAGGGAGTCGCCGACCGGGTGCTCCTCGCCTGGACGAGGGCGTTAGAAAGCCACCCCAGCCGAGGAGGAGTCCCGTGACGACCAACCGCACCAGTCGCTCTCGGACGGCGTCCATTCCAGAAGGGATCCCGGACCACCTGCCCACACCGCCCCCCGAAGACCCGGCAGTCCCGCGCGCGCCGACCCGGGCCTCGGTGCTCTCCCCAGCCGAGCGCACGCTCGCCCTCGCCAACGCCCTGCGGTACATCCCGCCCCACCTGCACGCCGAGATAGCCCCCGAGCTCGCCCGCGAGCTGGCGACCCGCGGGCGTATCTACATGTACCGGTACCGCCCCGCCGAGCCCCTGCGTGCGCTGCCGATCGACGCCTACCCGGCCCGATGCAGACAGGCGGCGGCGATCATGCACATGATCGACAACAACCTCGATCCACGCGTGGCCCAGCACCCCTACGAGCTGATCACCTACGGCGGCAACGGAACGGTGTTCGGCAACTGGGCCCAGTACCGCCTGACCATGCGCTACCTGTCGCGCATGACCGAGCACCAGACGCTCGTGATGTACTCGGGCCACCCGCTGGGCCTGTTCCCGTCGCATCCGGACGCCCCGCGCGTGGTGGTCACCAACGGCATGGTGATCCCCAACCACAGCAGCCCGGCCGACTACGCGCGCATGGCTGCCCTCGGGGTCACCAGCTACGGCCAGATGACCGCCGGCAGCTTCATGTACATCGGCCCGCAGGGGATCGTGCATGGAACGACCATCACGGTGCTCGGCGCAGGCCGGCGCTACCTCGGCCTCACCGGCGAGGACGGGCTGGCCGGCAAGGTGTTCGTGACCGCCGGCCTGGGTGGCATGAGCGGGGCGCAGGCCAGGGCCGCGGTGATCGCCGGGGCGATCTGCGTGGTCGCAGAGATCGATCCCGACGCGGCGCGCAAGCGCCACGCGCAGGGCTGGGTCGATGAGCAGGAGACCGATCTGGACGCCCTTGTCGCGCGGATCGAGCAGGCCCGCGCGGGCCGCGAGGCCGTCTCCGTCGCCTACGTGGGCAACGTAGTAGACCTGTGGGAGCACCTCGCCGCCACGAACACGCCCATCGAGCTGGGCAGCGACCAGACGAGTCTGCACCTCCCCTACTCGGGGGGCTACTACCCGGCGGGCCTCTCGCTGGCGGAGTCCAAGGCGCTGATGGTGGACGACCCGGTGGCGTTCAAGGCGGCTGTCCAGGCGTCTCTGCGCCGCCACGTCTCCGCAGTGAACAAGATGACCGCCAGCACCCCGAGCCGACGCGGTATGCACTTCTGGGACTACGGCAACGCGTTCCTGCTGGAATGCAGCCGCGCCGGCGCCGCCGTCCAGGCGCCCGACGGAGAGGGCTTCCGGTACCCGTCCTACGTCGAGGACATCATGGGCCCGATGTGCTTCGACTTCGGGTTCGGCCCCTTCCGTTGGGTCTGCACAAGTGGAGATCCGGCCGACCTCGCGACCACCGATACCATCGCGGCCGAGGTGGTCCGCGGGCTGGCCGAGCAGGCCCCCGCAGAGATCAAGCAGCAGTACCTGGACAACCTGCGCTGGATCCGTCAGGCCGGCGAGAACGAATTGGTCGTCGGCTCACAGGCCCGCATCCTCTACGCCGACGACGTCGGGCGGCGGACCATCGCCTCGGCGTTCAACGCCGCCATCGCGGACGGCCGCGTCTCTGCGCCCATCGTGCTGGGCCGGGATCATCACGACGTCTCGGGGACGGACAGCCCCTGGCGCGAGACGGCGAACATCCGAGACGGAAGTCGTTTCTGCGCCGACATGGCCGTGCATAACTTCGCCGGCGACGCCTTCCGCGGCGCCACCTGGATCTCCCTGCACAACGGCGGCGGGGTCGGCTGGGGCGAGGTGATCAACGGCGGGTTCGGACTCGTATTGGACGGCTCGGCGGACGCCGAGCGACGTCTCCAGCAGATGCTGCACTGGGACGTCAACAACGGGATCGCCCGGCGGGCGTGGGCCCGCAATCCGGGGGCGGTGTTCGCGGCTCGGCGCGCGATGGAGGCCGAGGAGCGTCTGGAGGTGACGCTCCCTGTATTGGCCGACGACGGACTGGTGGCCGAAGCACTGGAAGGAGAATTCAGCGCACCTCCCCGGTGACCATCTCCACTCGCTCCCACGCCGCCGGCTCCAGCCACTCCCGGTAGCCCTCCTCGCCGCGCAGCAGCCACCCGGCCATCGCCAACGCAGCGGTGCGGGCATGCTCCTGCACCTGTGAGATATCGGCCCAGCCGCCCTCCTCCTCCTGACACTCCTCGGAGAGGAACGACGCCAACGCGCAGATGTCGGAGAATCCGTAGTGCCCGGCGTCGCGGAAGGTGAGCAGCGTCGAGCCGGCGGGAGACGCCGCCCATGTGGGGCGCGCTTCGTTTTCGTAGCCCAACAGATCGTCAGCGTCACCGGCCAGGAACAGCGTCGGCTGGAGCGCCCCCAGCCCCACCCCGTCCACGCCGAACGTGTACCAGAGCCCCGGTGACATCGGCACGCCACCCACCACCCGCGGATCGGCGTGATCTTCGACCGGGATCTCGTCCATGTCGTAGTCGGACAGGAACTTGCAGCCCTTCAGGTCCGGATCGGCGTCGCAGGCGGGCTCCACCCCGCTGTAGTCTACCTCGGCGCCGGCCAGGATGAGCGTGGTGTACGCCCCGAAGCTGTGGCCGACCGCCAACCACTCCTCGCCGCCGATGACGCCGTGCAGCGGATCGTCCGGATCGGCGCTGCGGGCCAGCGCCGCATCGACCGACGCAGAGACGTCACCCGGTCGCGCCAGCAGCACCTCCAGATCGGCGTCCTCGTCGAGGTCGAACATGGTGTTGCCGGGATGATCGACCGCGACCACCACATAGCCGTGCTGCGCCAGCCGCTCGGTGAGGAAGATCGATTGGAAACGGATGGCCGAGTAGCCGTGCGAGAATCCGATCAGCGGGGCGTCCCACAGCGCAGGCGGGATGTCGCGGTAGGCCTCGCCCGACAGCCCCGTGGGCGGGTACTCGCTCAGGATGGCCGCGTTGGGTGCGGCGCCCGGGTACCAGATCTCGGCGACGAGCTCCTTGCCCCGCGCGTCGGTGAACTCAAACGTCGTCACCCCGGCGTCCCAGCGCCCCGGCCGGTCGGGTTCCAGAAATGACCAGCCCGCCTCGCCGGTGTCGAGCGCGCTGTGGGCCTCCACCCACGTTCGCGCATCTCCGCCTGCCGGGAGCCCACACGAGAGCAACAAAAAAATCACGCCGTCTCCCATCACCAGGTAGAGAATACAGTTCCGTGCCTTCAGGTTTTCCAGAGGACAACCTGAAGCCGTCGGAACTGGACGCCGCTGCGAGAGCGGTGGCCGACCGCAAAGCGGGCGGAGGTGGGGGTCCCGGGGGGCGTGGCCCCCCGTACAAGAACATACTGTGTTGCGGGGTCAAATTGAACCCGCGGCACTGTATCACCTCGTGGGAGTGGTGAACGGCCGTGAGCTGCGCCAGTGGCAGGGTGACAGGACTCAGCGTGCTCTTCACTTCAGCACCTCCGCGAGATCGGCCCGCTCCTCGTCGGTCAGACGGCGGGCCTCCAACGTCTCCCGGATGACCGCCACGTCCCGCCCCTCCCGCAGCAGCGCCAGCGTGGCCTCCCACCCCGCGGCGCTCCGGGTGCCGGCGATCGCCGCGGCGATGGGAGCGCGATCCCGCGCCAGCACCAGTCCGTCCAGCGCAAAGACGAGCGCCACCAGCGCCTCGGGCTCTCGACACGCAGACAGCGCCCACGACACCGCCTCGCGGCGCGCTGGGTCATCCCCCGTGAGCTCAGGCGCGAACAACGGAATCGCGTAGTCCGGCCGCAGCCGGATCAGGGCGATCAGCGCCTCGCCGTCCGCCACCGGCTGCTCGGGATCCGGGATGCGCACGCGAAGCGCGAGCAGGGCCGCGCCCCCCTCGCCGTGCTGACCCACCGCGTCGATCGCCGCCCGCCGCACCGCCTCTGCAGGATCGGCCAGCAGCTCCGCCAGCACCAGCAGCCCATCGGGAGCGGTGAGGCACCCCAGGGCCAACGCGGCCCGGGCGCGCACCGCCGCCGCGGTGTCCACCGGCGGTCCCCAGGCCGGCTCCAACTGAACGAGCCGCGCCGCGGCGATGTACACCCCCGGATCGCAGTGACCCAGGACGTCCATCGCGCGCAGACACGCCAGCTTCGCCACGCAGCCCGGATCGGTCTTCACCGGGCGTCCCTGAAACCGCTGAAACGCGGCGAGCAGCTCGGGGAGGGCCGCGGTGACACGTCGGCGGGCGAGCTGGTCAGCGGCGGGAGCGACGACGTGGCACGACCGATCCTTCAGCGCCTTCCGCAGCGCGGCATGCAGCTCGGGGCTGTCGGGAGCGTCCCGCGTCTCGTTCAGATCGTCGATGCGCTTCTGCAACGCCTGGCCTCGCCTGCGAGCCAACTCAGCTCCCGAACTGCAGAAAGGACCAGTGGGGCTTCGCCACCATCACCCACACGGTCAGCACCGCGGCCGAGAACGAGGGGATCCCCAACAGGGTCCACCACAGCCGATCGCGCACGAACGACTCGGGCAGGGGCGCGCCAGCGGCGAGCGCCGCGTCGGCCGTCCGCCGCATGCGGATCTGCAGGTACGCAGCAGGCAGCCAGCAGAGGCCAGCCACCGCGAAGCCGGCCACGCCCATCAGCACCCAGGGCGTCGTCAGCGGCAGCCGGTACAGCCATGCCAGCCAAAGGCCTGTCAGCGGAAGGGAGAGCCCGGCAGGAACGGTGAAGATCCAATCGGCGCGGACGATCTCCTGCTGGGCCCAGGCCACCACCCGGATGTCCGGGCAGCGGTCCGCCCGGAACTTGATCCACGCCGAGCCCATGCCGGTCCCCAGGAAGATCATCGCCGACAGGATGTGCAGGGCCTTTACGAAGTACAGGAGGGGCACGGCTCAGGAGCTCCGGGAGAGGCGACGGTATACGAGGATGCTCCCCAGGATGATGGGGATGTTCTTGGTCATCGGCCCGAACGGGTGAACCCACAGCAGGGGGTCCCAGGCCGACACCAGGGTGGGCAGGGCCACGAGTCCGGCGATCTGCGCGCCCACTACGAACCGCAGCGGCCGCCCCCGGAGCGTCAGCGCCAGGACGCCCGAGATCGCTTGCGCCACTCCCAGGATCACGAGGAACACCTCCGGGTCCATCGGCACGAGGCCGGTGCGCGCCACCACGTCGCGCTCCATCTCCTGCTGAAACAGGATCTTCGGGAAGATACCCTCGCTGATCCAGATCACCGCCATACCCACGCGGAGCCCCCAGGTGGTGCGCGGGGTCCACCCCTCGCGGGGCAGCAGCCAGGCCACGCCGATCAGCGCCAACAGCGGAATGTTCTTGGTGAGCAGCCCGAACGGGTGGACGAGGAGCGCGGGGTCGAGCGCCGCCAGGATGAGCGTGAACCCGCCCACCATCGCGACCTGCACGGCCGCCAGCGCGGTGGTCATCGGCCCCATCAGGATCCGAACCGCCAGTCCGATCTCGAAGAGACACACCGGGAACATCACCCAGCCGGGCAGCCCCAGAGGAGCCAGCCACCCCTCACCCACCGCGCGGTAATGGGGATGGACCACCAGCACACCGGTGAGTAGCCAGATGCTGGCGATCGCCACTCGTAGACACCGGGTCTCGAATGGTTCGGCAAATCCCATATCGGAAACTTCGATATTTTCAGATTCCGGGTTGCGCGAACCATGATCATCGGGGTAGCTCGCGCGCATGAACTGGCTCCTCACCACGGCCCTGCTGACCCCGCCTGATCTCGGCGCGCTCCCCGCGCGCTTTCGTCCGGCCGCCATTCAGGACCTGCGCCCGACCGCCATGGCGATGGTAGCCGATCTGCCGCGACTGGAGCGGGCTGAGCGAGAGTTGGGTCTGCGCGTGGTGGCCGAGGCGGCCATCGCCCTCGGCGCCGCCGCTGCTCCCGGGGCGCGCGTGGGCATGATGGGCACCGCCCTGAGCTGCGCCGCCGCCCTGCGCCCGCTGGACAGCGCCGCCTGGTGCGATCGCACGCGCCTGGTCGAGCGCGCGCCGACCGAGCACGCAGCGCTGCGCTGATCCTCCGCGGATGACCCTCCGCGACGCCGCCGTCGCTGCCCTCTGTCTGGTCATGGCGGCCATCGCCGCGCGGGCGATCTTCGTCGTCCCTCCCCCGCAGGAGGGAGAGATCGTGGCGGGCACGGTGCATAGCGACCCCAGCGCGGCCTCTGACGCGACCGGCGCAGATCGGGCGCGCTTCTCCGATCTGACCGTACAGACGTGCAGCGACCTCGACGACCCCGTGACGCTACGCATCTTCGACCCCGAGCAGCAGGCGTTCAGCCCCGCGCCTGAAGACGCCGCCTGCCTGGGCCTGTCCCCTGAGCGCTGCACCTTCCTCGACCTGCCCGCCGGGCTGTACCAGGTTCGCCAGGGTCCGCACGTCCACGCGGTCATGCTGGGCACGCAGGCCGGCTGGGCCAACGGCATGGTGGAGATGGACTGCACGAGCCAATGCGGCGGCGAGCTGGTCGTCTCCAGCACCTGCGCCGACGCCGGGGCGTTCGAGCTGTCCACGGTGCTCCCTGTGGAGCTCCTGCCGCCGCTCGCCGCCGGGACGTGGCAGGCGGGGGTGCCGGTGGAGATCGGCGGGCTGCCCTGTCAGCCCGAGGGCGTGCTGCGGGTGACCGGCCCGGGATGCGCGCCCTTCGTCACCCCCGCGCCGCTGGGCGCGCCGCGGCAGCGATGGACGGCGTCGGTCTCTGCCGCGACGAAGATCACCCTGACCCTGACCGACGGCGAGCGGCCGCTGCCGGGCCTGATGGTTCGTCTCGAGCGGTACGAGAGCCCCCCGCCCACAGACGCCGAGGGCCGGGTGCAGCTGGTGATCGGCCTCGGAGACGAACCGGCGCAGATGCTCGGGCGGATCACCGGGCCGGATGTCGCCCCCCGCGATCTACGACCGGCCGACGTGCAGGGCGACGGAGCGCTGGTGATGCTCCCCACCGTCACCACGCTGGTGCGCTGTCAGCACGGAGATGCCCCATGCGGCCTGGACACCCGCATCTGGATCGACGCGCGACGCGCGCTCGGGATCCCCACGCGGCACTGCCGCCGCCTGGAGGCAGGGATCTGGAGCTGTCCGGTGGGCGCAGGCGACAAGATCCGCGCGCGTTGGGGAAGCCAGCGGGCGGTGGTGCCCGCCGTCCCCGGAGAGGAGATCGCCGTCGAGCTCGCTTCCGGCTAGCCGAGCACGCGCTCCAGCGCGTCCCCGATCATCGCCCGACGTGGAGACCGCTCGGCTCGCAGCGCGTCCAGACCCGCCTGCACGCGTCGCTGCACCTCGGCGTCCATTTCCAGCACCAGCTCCTCCGATGGTGTCCGCCCAGGCACCCACCCCACAGGCAGGGAGACAGGCTCGCCGATGTGGTAGCGGAGCGAGCCGGGCAGCGGCCAGTGGGGGAGCGGACCGACTCCGAGGCCCCAGGGCAGCGAGAGGTGCAGCGGAAAGACCCGAGCCCGCGCCAGCTCCGGCAGGCGCAGGAGGGTGGCGATCCGCGCCCCACGCGACAGCACCAGCAGGGTGTCGTGGGCGCCGGCGTGGGACACCGGGACGATGGGCACGCCGGCGGCCAGCGCGCTGCGCACGTACCCACGGCGACCGCCGAAATTCACACGGTAGCGCTCAGTCCATGGCCGCCAGGTCTCCTGATCGCCGCCGGGACAGACCAGCACGTCGTGTCTCAGGTCCCCGAGCGTCACCTGGGCGCGCTCCCGGGAGGCCCGCAGCACTCCTAGCCGCTCAAATAGCGGCCCGGTCAGCGGGGTGGAGAACACCATGTCGTGTGCCAGGGCCCGCAGCGGGCGCTCCAGGCCCAGGTGATCGTACCAGGCGAACGCCAGCCCCCAGACGTCGGGGATGGAGGTCCCCCCGGAGTGGTTCATCACCAGCATCGCGTTGCGCTCCGGCAGGTTCTCCCACCCCTGAGCCGACACGCGGAAGTAGCCATCGTACAGCCAGCGCATGCTGTCCAGGGTGGCGGTCACCGCGGCCGGGTCGAAGCGGGCCGGATCGGTCCCCCAGGGCAGCTCGCCGTCTCCGTGCAGCCGGTCCAGGACCGCGCCATGTCTCGCTCCCATCCGATCCTCCAACTAGAACGTGTTCTACTCTAATCCCTCCGGCGGCGAAGCGAGCTCTTCCGGGGTGGGGATCGGCTGCTCGCTGCCCTCGATCAGCGGCGGGTAGCCATACAGCCCGGTGAGCGGGCGCCCGGTGGCGCGATCGGGCGCGTCTGCACGAAGTTCGAGCGGGGGCGCGTCCCCGTCTGTGGTAGCCGGCAGGGTCGGCGCCTTCCGCCCCATCCGGAGCGCCTTGCTCAGCCGCGCGGCGGTCCACCGAACCCCCTCGTCGGCATGCTGCAGCCCCGCGGCCAGCAACGCGGCACGCGCAGAGTCGTCCAGTCCATCGGAGCGGGCGGCGGCCTCCAGCACGCAGATCGCGGCATCGACGGTCGGGTCGCTGCTGGAGATCCGACGCGACGCGCCCAGGTACGGGATGGCCTCACGATCAGGAGCCTCGAGCCACAGATCGACGGTCCCGGAGAATTCCCCCGCGGGTCCGGCGGGCGCTCCTTCCGCCCCCCGTCGGGTCAGCGCGTCCTCCAGCGCAGCAGTCCAGCTCTCCAGATCCTGCGGTCCCTCACCCGAGGCCGGAGGGTGGGCGAGCAGACGCGCGGCGGCCGACGCCCGCACATGCGGCTCGGCGAGCGCAGGAGATCGCTCCAGCAGATCTCCACCCACGCGGTCCGCCCGCGCGTAGGCCACCGCGAGCGCCTCCGACCAGCTCCGCTCCACGACGGCCGCGCCCTGAGCGGCCCCACCCAGCGCAGGATCGCGCGCGGCCCACACCTCCGCGATGGTGTCCAGCGTCGACGCCGTCTCTGCCCACGCCGCGGCGTCGTCCGCCGGCGGTGCATCCGAGACGAGGTTGAGGCTCAGGTGCAGCAGGCAGTCCGAGGCGAAGTCACCTGTCAGCAGACACAGCTCCACGCCCCTGGCGTAGCCCTCCGGGATCGCGCTGGCCGGGATCGCTTCTCCAGAGCTCGCATGGCCCGGGATCGCAGCGGCTGGCGGCCGCGCCGTCAGCTCCGCGGCCCAGAACAAACACTCCGCGCGCCACCGAGGGTCCGCGATCGACCGACAGCGCGCCGCGGCCTGGCGGGCGTCCCGGTGCCGCGCAGCGAGGGTCGCGGCGCCCGACGCGCACGCATGCGTCTCGTGGCGTGGAGGACACTCGGGAGGATCGGGCGGCACATCGGCCAGCGCCGAGCGGAGCGGCACCGCGGCGCGATCGAGGCGCACCTTGGGAGCAGGGGTCCACAGGTGGGGGCGCAGGTTCAGACGCTCGCAGCGCCCGCGCGCAGCACCGCGACGCATCATCCCGCACAGCGATCCGGTCTCGCCCGGGTGCGCCTCTGTCAGGCGGGTGATCACGACGATGCGCTCGAAGGGGTCCTCCAGCGCCTCCACCAGCGGCAGGACCGACGCGGCCTCGCCCGCCCAGCGCGCGGTGATGAACTCCTGTCGACAAGCGGCGTCGGCGCAGTCCGACAGCTCCTGGGGAGCGCAGGCGACGAGCGCCAGCGCGACGCCCCTCAAGGCTGCAGCTGCGTCACGAGCAGCCCTCGTCCACGCTCCCGTCACAGTCGTTGTCTTCGCCGTCGCATGTCTCGGCGGCGTCGGGGTGGATTTCGGTCTCTGTGTCATCGCAGTCGTCGTCGGTGGCCGCCCAGCCAGCCGGCTGCACGCAGGCCTCGGTCGACGCGCGGGCGTCTCCGTAGCCGTCGCCGTCGCCGTCGATGTACCACGTCGCGGTGTCCTCCACGACGTCGTCAGCGTCGTCTGTGTCGCCATCGCAGTCGTTGTCGGTGCCGTCGCAGACCTCCGCGGCGTCCGGGTGGATGTCCGCGTCAGTGTCGTCGCAGTCGTCCCCCTCGGCCACGGTGCCGCTGGGCTGATCGCAGGCCAGGATCGCGTCGTCCTCGGAGCCGTGTCCGTCGCCGTCGACATCGACATACCAGGGGGTTTCCGGGTGACGACTCGGATCGGTGTCATCGCAGTCGCCGCCGGCCTCGACAGCGCCCTCGGGGACCTCGCAGCCCACGGACTCCGTGGCGGGATCGCCGAAACCGTCGCCGTCGCCGTCGGTGTACCAGATGCGCGCGTCGGCCAGCTCCGCGTCGTCGGCGTCGACGTCGCCGTCGCAGTCGTTGTCGATGTCGTCGCACAGCTCGGCGGCCGTCGGATGGATGGCCGCGGCGTCGTCATCGCAGTCGCCCTCCGCCGAGGCGTACCCGTCCGGTGGATCACAGGTCACGATGGAGTCCCCGCCGCTCACGCCCCAGCCATCGCCGTCGCCGTCGGGGTACCAGGCGGTCGCTCCCGCCTCGTCTACTTCGCCGTCGCAGTCGTCGTCCAGATCGTTGCAGATGTCCTCGGCCCCGGGGTTGATCTCCGCGGTGCGATCTTCGCAGTCCTCATCGTTGGGCACCCACCCGGAGGGCTGGGCGCACTCCTCCGACGACGTGTCGGGATCGCCGAAGCCGTCGCCGTCGAGGTCGCGGTAGTACGTGCGGGTGGCGTCCTCATCGACGTCGCCGTCGCAGTCGTTGTCCAGGCCGTCGCAGTCCTCAGGCGCCCCGGGGTAGACCTCGCTGCGCTCGTCGTTGCAGTCCGACCGTGAGTCGAAGCCATCTCCGTCGAGATCGATCGGCTCCGCGCCGGTGTCGCCGGTGTCGAAGACGATCACCGTCACCGGTTCGCCGCAGGCGAGCAGCAGGCCGAGGGCCAGGAGCGTCCGCATGTTGCCTCCCCCGTGCAGCCTATCTGCGGGCGCGCGGGTCTGCCGGCGTGAACACGACCACCCTGAGCGGACCCATCGTCTGCGAGATGATCGGCGTGATCTCGTCCCAGCTTCCGCCGCCCAGGCCGGTCCCGATCCGCGGCATCTGCACCGACGCGCCCTGCTGCTCGGCGAACTCCCGCACGCGGGTCAGCGCCGCCTGCAGCGCGTCGTATTGAACGAGCCGTCCGCGGCTGCGCGGACCCCGGACTCCCCGCTGCGCGATCATGTTCGCCACCCACAAGCCATCTTCTACGAGAACGAATTGCACACGGCCCGGGCGCAAGCCGCCCGACCGCGCCAGGACGCGGTACTGCACTCGCGGCGCCGCCCAGCGCCGCGAGACCGCCCGGACGAAGCCCTTTCCCCACAGACCAGCGGTGTTGCAGATGTGAGCGATCACCCAGCGGTCCGCGCTCGCCCGAACCGTCGCGTCTCCGGTGCGGTATTCGATCATCTCTACCTCGCAGAATGCATCCTCGGTTATCACCTCTGTTGATGAGACACTCCCCGCGATCGGACCGCTCCCCTCCTCCGCTCTGGAGCTTCCTGGTCTGCGCGTCGGCGTGTAGACCCGCGCAGCTCCCAAGCTCTGATACTGCGACCTCCGCACCTGCTACTTCCGACTCTGCAACCTCCAGACCTGGCGACAGCGCCGACTCAACCGGCCCGACCCGGCCCGCCACCACCGAAGAGGTCGGCGGAACGGATCTGGACGACGCCGACATCATCTTCGACCCGGACGTTGTCCACGCGCTGACGCTGGCCCTGTCAGACGGCGCGATCGCGTCTCTGCGAGAATCACCCACCGAGTGGGTACCGGGCGACGTGACGTTCCAGGGACGAACCTGGCCTGGCGTCGGCGTGCGGATCAAGGGCAGCGCCAGCTTCCAACCCATCGACGAGAAGCCCGCTCTCAAATTGGAATTCGACGCGACAGTAGACGGCGCGCGCCTGTATGGCTTGGAGCGCATGACCCTGAACAACGAGGTCTGGGACCCGACGATGATGGCGGAGACGATGGGCTACGCGGCGTTCCGGGAGAACGGCGCGCCGGCGCCGCGCACCGGCTACGCGACCGTGACGCTGAACGAACGCTATCTGGGTCTCTACGCCATCCTCGAGACGATGGACGACCAGTTCGTCGATCGCAACTGGCCGGGCACACACGGCGACCTGTGGGAGATGACCCGCAACTGCGACTTCACGGGGGACTGCTCGTGCTTCGAGATGCAGGAGCCAGGCGACGAAGGCGGAGACGACGCTGTGACACAGGGTTGCGCTGCAGCGGCTGCGGGCACCGTCTCAGCGCTGCAGACAGCCTTCGATTGGGAGGGTCTGGTCTCGTTCCTGGCGGTGGAGCGCGCGGTGAACCACCCCGACAGCTACAGCTACAACCTCAACAACTTCTTCGTGTACCACGATCGGGAGCGCCTGCACCTGACGCCCTGGGGCGCCGACTCGACGTTCGTTTATGCCTACCCGCCGTCGGCGGACAACCCGCACTGCGAGCCGCTGTACCGGAACGTGTTGGAGAGCTCTTCCGTAGGCTGGCTGGGCGCGTTCTGCGAAGCCGATGAGACGTGTCGGGCCGAGCTGGAGGCCCGCGCGCTGGATATCGCCGACTGGATGGAGGACGGTCTCGTGGACCGGATGCGACAGACGCGCGATCAGCTGGAGCCGTACGCCGAGCTGGAGACGTACACCAATTGGACGATGGACGACCGCGCGCAGCGGGTGAACTGCTTCCTGGAGTGGACGACTCGCCGGCCGACGGAGCTGCGCGCCTGGGGCGGCGGGTAGAGCCCCCGCGAGACACGGGTCAGGTGATGAACTGCAGCGCCCGCATCACCTCGAACCAGTCGGAGGTCTCCAGTCTGACGGTCGCCGGATCGACCAGCTCGGCCCCCGGATAGAAGCTCTTGGCGTAGGCCTTGTGCGGCGGCTTGTAGTCGATCTCCAGCACGAAGCGCTCAGCCAGCTCCAACACCGGCGGCAGATCGGCGAGCGCCGCGGCCACCCCTGCGCGGATCCGCTCGCAGGTCTCCTGCGGGTGCGCCGCGACCACCGAGTGTCCCCGCCCCGTGTGGGTGATCACCGTTCGGATGCGAGGCTCCAGCTCCGCTACCCGAGCGCACAGCCCTGCGTCGCCCGCCACGAGAGCGGTGGGCACCCCCAGCGACGCCGCCGTCCACGCATGCAGGTGGGTCTCGGTGACGGGCAGCCCGTTCACCCGCATCTGCACAGCGCTTCCGGTGAGGGTGTGGGCCAGCGGGTTGTGCCGGCTGCCGGCGCCGTCGTGGTAGCCGATGAGGACGAGCGCATCGAAGGAGGCATCCAGCTCCTGGACCATGCCCAGCGGGTGCCCGCTCCACCCGCGAATCAGCCGCGCAGGACGGGGCAGCCCGGCGGGGTCGAGGTTCCGCCCGCTGGCGTGGGCGTCCTTGACCAGGATCCCCACAGCTCCCGCGTCCAACGCGCCAAGGCAGGCCGCCTCGGCCTCCGCCTGCATCCGATCGCGGACCCGCGCATGGTCGGGCTTGCCCTTGTTGGCCTCGTCCCAGTGGGCGATGCCCGTGACGCCCTCGATGTCGACGCTGATGTAGACCTGCATGGCCGCTCCGGAGATGTCCCGCTCGGTTATCGGATCAGGTGATGATCGTCCCTGTACTGCTGACATGCCTACTCGGATGCGGGAAGGACGAGGCTCCAGCGACGACGGACACCGCCGTGAAGTGCGCGGGCGAGCCCGATCGCCAGCTCCTGTGGGGCGATCTGCACGTCCACACCGCGTTCTCGTTCGACGCCTGGGTCTACGACGTACAGACCGGCCCGGCCGACGCCTACGCGTTCGCCCGGGGCGAGGCGCTCGCTCTGCCCCTGCCCGACGGCGGCTCGCTGAGCAGGTCGCTGGCTCGCCCGCTGGACTTCGCAGCGGTGACCGATCACGCGGAGTTTCTGGGCGAGGTCGGGGTGTGCACCACCCCCGGCAGCGCGGGGTACGACACCGACGCCTGCGCCTCCTACCGTGAGCAGAGCGCCTACTCCATCCAGATGTTCGGCGTCGTGTTGGCCTCCGAGAGCCCGGAGCACGACACCGATATCTGC
Organism: uncultured Enterobacterales bacterium; assembly: GCA_964464515.1. Lineage (GTDB taxonomy): Bacteria > Myxococcota_A > UBA796 > UBA796 > UBA2385 > CAYXGP01. The sequence continues at coordinate 36,412 of CAYXGP010000024.1, read as the reverse complement.
GGAGACGACGGCGCTGACTGCCTGGAGATGGAGGCGACCGCCTGGGCGGAGATCCAGTCCGCCGCGAACGCCGCGAACGCTCCCTGCGACTTCACCGCGCTGATCGCCTACGAGTGGTCGGGCGCCACCGCCGTCACCAACCTCCATCGCAACGTCATCTTCGCCAGCGAGACCGTGCCCGAGCGGCCCGTAGACTATGTCGATCAGCCCACGCCCGAGGGCTTCCTCGCCGCGATCGACGCGGCCTGCACCGGGGACTGCGAGGTGCTGTCGATCCCCCACAACAGCAACCTGTCCAACGGACAGATGTTCCCCCCGGCCGAGACCGCAGAGGCCGCCGAGACCCGCGCGCGCCTGGAGCCGCTGATGGAGGTCTACCAACACAAGGGCGCGTCCGACTGCATGCCAGGACTCGGGCCGCTGCTGGCGGGCGCAGACGACCGCTGCGACTTCGAGCGCTTCGAGCGCGACCAGGCCGAGGACTGCGGCGAAGAGACCGGCACCGGCGGGATGATCAGCAGCGGGTGTACGTCCTGGCGAGACTACCTGCACGGTGTGCTCGTGGCGGGCCTGCAGGACGAAGCGCGGCTGGGCGTCAACCCCTACCGGCTGGGGGTCATAGCCAGCACCGACACCCACAGCGGAGCCCCCGGGATGGTGGCCGAGAAGGACTGGCCGGGCCACCTGGGCAACGCAGAGGTCGAGCCGGCGCAGCGCCTGGCCGACACCAGCCTGGCCAACCCCGGCGGCGTGTTGGACAGCCCCGGTGGCCTGGTCGCCGTGTGGGCAGAGGAGAACACCCGCGCGTCGGTCTTCGCGGCGCTGCAGCGTCGAGAGGTCTACGGCACGTCCGGCCCGCGCATCACGGTGCGCTTCTTCGGCGGCGCCGACATCGCCGAGGACATCTGCGACGCCGCCGATCTGGTCTCCACGGCCGACGCCGCGGGCGTGCCGATGGGGGGCACCCTCCCGAACGCCGGCAACACCCCGCGGTTCGTGGTGTCCGCGCTGGCCGATCCGGGCACCGACGCCGGACCGGGCCGCGATCTCGATCGCATCCAGATCGTCAAGGGCTGGATCGACGACGACGGCACCGGTCACACCGAGGTGTTCGACGTGGTGGACTCGGGCGGCACCGGGAGCGTCGATCCCGCGACGTGTCAGCCCACCGGCAGCGGCGCCGCGAGCCTGTGCGGCACCTGGACCGATCCCGACTGGTCCGCGGGGCAGCGCGCGGTCTACACCGCCCGCGTCCTGGAGCTGCCCACCTGCCGGTGGAGCGCCTGGGACTGCCTGTCGCTGACCGGCGAAGACCGCCCGGAGAGCTGCGACGATGAGGACGTCCCATCGCTGATCACCGAGCGGGCGTGGACCAGCCCCATCTGGGGGTCCGGCTGATGTCGGAGCGGCGCCCCTTGCCTGAGCTGCCCCTTGCCTGAGCTACCTGAGGTCGAGACCATCCGCAGGCAGCTCGCGCCCTGGCTCACCGGGAAGACCGTGACCGCGGTGACCACAGCCCCCACCGCCCGGGCCGAGGACGTCATGGACGCGGTCGGTCAGACCGTCACCGCGGTCCGGCGGCGGGGGAAGTACCTGCTGCTCGACCTCACCGCGGGGGACGAGCTGTCCACGCGCGGCGGCCTGCCCGCCGAGCTGATCATCCACCTCGGCATGACCGGCACCCTGGCGCGGAGCGCCGCCGTGGGGCGTCACGTCCAGGTGGTGCTGGCGCTGACCGACGGGGAGGCGCTGGCGTTCCGCGACCCTCGCCGATTCGGGCGGGTCGTCCTCCGGACGCGCGGCGATCACCGCGGGCTGCCCACCCTGGCGGCGATGGGGCCCGCGCCCCTCGACGACGCGTTCACCCCCGCGGTCTTCGGCGCAGGCCTGCGCGCCCGCGCGGGCATCAAGGGGCTCCTGCTGAGTCAGCGCCCCGTGGCTGGCCTGGGCAACATCTACGCAGACGAGGCCCTGTGGTGCGCGCGCATCCACCCCCGCAGCGCAGCCTGCGCCCTGTCTGCGCGTAAAGTCTCGGCGCTGCACGGCGCCGTCGTCTCGGTGCTTCGGGCCGCCCTCGACTCCGGAGGGACGACCCTGCGCGACTACCAGGGTCTGGACGGCGCGCGCGGTCGGTTCTCCGGGAGGCTACAGGTGTACGGCCGCGGCGGGCAGCCGTGTCTGCGCTGCAATCGACCGCTCACGCGGAGCGTTGTGGCCGGGCGCGGCACGCACCACTGCGCGCGCTGTCAGCGACGCGTCAGGGCCCCGCGTCAGCCGGCTCCCGCTCCGCCCGCTCGGCGTCGACAAGCGCCAGCGACGGAGTGAGTATGTCCCACAGACACACCACGTTCTCGTCGGAGCTGTCGTAGCGATTCTGCGCTTCTGTGGGATCTACGTCGAGTCGATAATACGCCTTCTCTCCGGTCCACGAATAGAGCAGCCGATGACCGCTGCGATCGACCATGTGGATGGGCACGTTCCGACCGTCGGTGCTCGCGCTCACCCGCGCGCGGGTCTCGGGGGCTACACCCAACACAACACCGGACATCTCCGCCTCTCCGGTGGGCGCGGCGATCCCCATCGCCTCCAGCACCGTGGCGGGGATGTCTTCAAGCAGGGCCGGGCCGCTCCACGCGTTCGCAGCGAGGTTGCGGCTCCAGAACGCCCCCAGCGCCCCGGTCTCCCGAACGTGCAGGCTCTCGCCGTGCTCGAACGCGTCGTGCTCGAAGAACTGCTCGCCGTGATCCGACCAGAACACCACCAGCGTGTCGTCGAGCGCCCCCCGGCTGTCCAGCTCCGACCACAGGCGGGCGATCTGCGCATCCATGTACGTGATCTCGCCGCGATACAGCGTCTTGATGTGCTCCCGGAGCGTGTCCAGATCGGCTGAAGACAGCCCCTGCCAGCCGCCGTGGATCTCCTGCATCCCCTCTTCGGTCCGCGGATCGTAGGTGCCGATGTCCGCCCCCGCCAGGTCTCCCTGGTAGGCCTCGGGCGGGTTGTAGGGGGCGTGGGGGTCGCGGAAATGAAGGTGCAGATACCACGGGACCCCGACGTCCTTCACTGCGGTCTGGTAGCCCGACAGCAGGTCCAGCCCCTCGTCCACAACCCACAGGGCGCCGCCATCGCTCAGGAAGCGCTCGTCGTCGAAGTCGTTGCCCAGCGGCTTGTCGTGACTGAACAGCTTGCTCGATGTCACCAGCCCCGCGTTGTACCCGGCGCGTTTCATCCACGTCGCCAGGGTCTCCAGGTCTCGTGGGAGGTAGTCGGGATCATTGAGGATGTCCGAATACATCGGCTCCAGCCCCATCTCCAGGGCGTTGCGTCCGGTCATCGCGCACGTCACGCCGGGCAGGGTCCAATTCGCGCAGGACCGCATGTCATCGGCGACGACCGCGTCGTCCAGTATGCCATCCAATACAGGAGAGACGTCCAGGCCGGTGTAGCGCCCCAGATCGCCCACCCGGAGCGTGTCGATCGAGATCACCAGCAGGTTCCTGGGCCGCGCGCCGTCGAACACCAGCGCCGAAGATCCCGCAGCGCCGCTGTCATCGCATGCGGAGCGTGTCGCCGGCTCCAACGTGCTGGAGCCCGGGCTGGTCACCCCCTCCTCTCCGCTGTCTTTGTTCGGCGACTCGGAGCACCCCAGCGACCCCATCATCAAGAACAGCAGTCCCTGCATCACCACCCCCCGACCGCCACGCCGATGCCATTTCGCGGCTCACGCCCTGGCTCTGCCGCGACCCCGACGTAGAGCAGGGAAATGCCTGAGTCGTCCATCAGAAACGAGCCCGGGCTGACCGTTCCATCGTCCCAGCCGGATGAACCCGCCAGCAGGATCGGCTCGTCGGCCTCCACCCAGCGGATCCCGTCGGCGCTCTCGGCCCAACCCACGCTGGAGATCTCGCCCTCCTGCGTTCCCCACACAGCGGAGTAACGATCGCCGTCCCAGCGGATCTCCGGTGCCTTCCCGGCCAGGACCGTTGGGCCGCCGCAGTACTGCTCGAACGACGCGCCCCCGTCGCTCGACAGCGAGAGCTCTGCCGCGCCCTCGTCGCCGATGGTCCACATCTCCACCAGCCCGTCCCCCTGGTCGATGACCGTGGGGTGCGACGCCTTTCCGCCCTCTGGAGCGTGGATCGGGTTGTTCGGATCGGCCTCCCAGGTCCACCCGTCGGTGGAGAAGGCCCGCCCGATCACCGGAGCGGCGTCCGGCTCGCTCAGCCCCTGGTAATACAGCGTGTAGGTTGTGCCGTCGAAGGTCAGCGCCGGGGAGTTCTGGCTCTCGGCGTCCCAGGCGCCCGCGCTGGGCACGATGGGTCCAGAGGACACCCGGACGACCGCGCCGTCCTCGACCCGCGCGATCCCGATCTGGTAGGTCCCCCGCCCGCTGCCGCCGTCCGAGGAGCCGCCGTCGGGAGAGTCCGTGCCGGCGAACGCAAGCCAGGTTTCATCCAGCGAGCTGGGGCTTGTGACCTGATACGCGAACCAGCTGCCGTCCCGGGGCGCGAGCAGCGGCTGGGCAGGATGGCTCAGCTCCGGCACTCGCGACAGCTCCGTCAGCGGATCCGCCGCGCGATCGCGGCCCATCGACCAACCGAACGGGCGAACGTCCACCGATACTATCAGCGCGCCGTCGGCCGAGGAGACGGTCCAGTCCTCTTCTCCCGGGGTCAGCGTGCCGGCCGGCGGACAGAGCGTCGCGGCGCCGTCTGCGTCGAACGTCGCGCTCGTCAGCGGGACGTCGCCTGCGTCGGTCAGCCGCGCCTCCGTCGCCGGCTCGCCGCCGGTCACCGTCACGCAGGCCGGCGCGCACTCGTCGAATGGCGCGTCCGGCGCCGACGTGACCGAGAGCCCGCCGCAGTCCCCGGCTCCGCAGGTAGTGTTGAGACCGGAGTCACCTGAAGGGGTGACGCAAGCCAGCAGAGACAGCGGGAGAATGGGGAACATCGCGCCCCACACTACCCGCGCGCGCGCCGACCTGCTACCTGCCCGAGCAGCACCGGAAGCCGGTGCGGCGGTTGGCGAAACCAGGGCCGAACGTGTCGTTGCTGCGGAAACAACGCGCGTGGTCCTTGCTGGTGTCGAACGCGCCGCCCATCAGGATGGCGGTCTCGGGGGTGGTCCCCACCCACTCCTCGACGTTCCCGGTCAGATCGTACACGCCCGCAGCACCTACGCAGCCCGGCAGCTCCCCGGTGTACACCGGCCGGTGCTTCTCGCGGTCCCTGCCGTCCCAGCAGCGCCCCGGCTCGTGGTAGTCGCCGTAGGGGTAGGCGGTGCCCTCGATCATGTCGTCGCCGGTGAAGCCGTCGCCGTCGTCGTCTACGGGGCGCGCCCCCTGGCATGCCGCCACCCACTCCTCCTGCGAGCACAGGCGCTTGCCGGCCGCCGCGCAGGCGTCGCGCGCCGCGAACCAGCTCATCTGCAGGGCGGGGATCTCGTGCTTGCCCGAGCGCGCGGCCCCCGCCTCGTCGAGAGCGGCCTCGAACGTGTCGATCTCAAACGACAGGTCATCGAACGCCACCGCCTGCATCGGGGGAACGTCGGCTGGGATCGGCTTCACCGGAACGCGGGTGGAGCCGAGCGCGCTCGCCGCCACCGCCGCGTCCTTCGGCGCCGCGCCCAGGGCCAGCTCCAGCGCCCGCGCCATCTGCTTCGTGGAGTGCCCCGAGCGGTACAGCCGCTCGCCGATGAAGATGCGGGGGGTGCCGTGGACGTCGATCGCCTTGCCCATCTCGCCGTCGGCCACCACCCGAGCCGTGGTCTCTCCGCTGGCCATGCAGGCGTCCCAGGCCGCCAGATCGACGCCGGCCTTGCCCGCGTAATTACGGAGCTGGTCGGCTTCGAGCTGGTGCTGGTTCTTGAAGGCGATGTCGTGGAAGGCCCAGAACCGTCGCTGGTCCTGGGCGCAGGTCGCCGCCTGCGCCGCCAGGCAGGCCCGGCGGTGCTTGCGGTTGCGCACCCCTGGGTTGCACGCCGGGTCCATCGGGAAGTGCTTGAAGACGAACAGCACGCGATCGCCGTAGGCTTCGTACAGCGCGTGGAGCTGCCCGCTGGCGCGCTTGCAGTAGCCGCACTCCAGGTCGGCGAACTCCACCACCGCGACGGTGGCGTCAGGGCTGCCGCGCCAGGCGTCGTCGGGCTCCAGGACGAGCACCGCGGGGTTCTTGTCTTCGGTTGTGATGTTCACGGCGAGCTCGGGGGCCGGCCCCTCGGGATCCAACTCCGGGGCCTCGTCCGCGCGCTCGGTGACCTCGGGGACCACCAGATCTGCGGCGTCGCCCAGCAGCCAGCCGCGGAGCTGCCGCTGCCCGATCACCACCACCGAGGCCAGCGCAGCGAAGCCCAACACGAGGCGGCCCAGATCGCCGATGGTCGGCCGCGTGTCGCGATGCGCGCCGCCCGCGAACGCCAGTATGGGCACCAGCGCGCTGATACCGTACAGCCGCATGCACCAGGCGCACAGGCTGCCCACCTGCGTGATCGAGACCCAATACAGCAGGACCGAGTAGCCTGCGTTCAGCAGGCCGATGCTCGCGATGATCGGCAACAGGCCCGCGCGGCCGCGCAGGGCCAGACCCGCCAGCCCCGCCAGCGTGAGGTAGTTGGCGATGCCCCATGCAGCGATGGGCACGCCCAGCAGCTCGGAGTAGTCGCTGGTGTTCACCACGTCGCAGTCGATCTCGGCTGTCGTGGTGCAGCCGATGAGCTCGCCCTGCATGCTGGCGTCGCCGTAGATCTGCACCTCGTGGTGCCAGGTCATCAGGCCGCCGATAGCCGCAGCGCACAGGGCCGCGAGGAGGATCCCTACGAGACAGACGCGTCGTGCCATCACTTCAGCTCCGCCAGCGCTGCCTCCAGCTCCGTGAAGCCGGATTTCGCGCCGTAGCCGATCTTGCTCAGCTTTACAGTACCGTTGGCGTCGAGCAGCACCGTCGTCGGCATCGACAACACGCCGTAGCTGCCCATCACGCGTGCGTCGTGATCGAGGCCCACCGGCAGGTCGAAGACGACCTTCTTGAGGAAGCGCTCCGCCGCGGACCGCTCTCGATCGACGTTGACCGTGAGCACCGTGACGTCGGTGTGCTCCTTGCTGAAGACCTCCAGCGCAGGGAGCTCCTTGCGGCAGGGCCCGCACCAGCTCGCCCAGAAGGCCAGCACCGTGGGCGTACCGCTGGCCTCGGAGAGCGAGAACGAGCCGCCGTCCATGAGCGGCAGCGTGAAGTCCGAAGCGGTCCGTCCGATGATCGAGATGTCCCCCTCCGGGATCATCTCCGGGGCCGCGACACACACCCCGATTCCTACCACCGCCAACGCGAGCATTGCCTCCTCCTGATCCGCCCTGTGCAGCGGATCTCTACCAGATCCGGGCTCCGGCTTCCCGGATGGCTAACCGATGGAGGACGGGTCGCGGTCGGGTCGATCGGCAGAGAGGATCGACAGCACCTTGCGGGTGAGGGAGCGCGGCGTCCACGGCTTTTGCAGGAATCCGGCCAGCCCCTGACCGGTGAAGCGAGTGACCACGTCCTGCTCGTTGTAGCCGGACGACAGCAGGACCGGGATGTCGCTGCGGATGCGCCGGAAGGCGCGGAACGTCTCTTCACCGTCCAGGCGCGGCATGGTGAGATCGAGCAACACCAGCACCAGCTCGGACTGGTGAGCGTCGTAGATCTCCAGCGCCACCTCGCCGTTGTCGGCCTCGATGACGTCCAGCCCGATGGCCGCCAGGGTCTCGCGGGCCACCTGTCGCACGGTCTCCTCGTCGTCGACGACGAGCACCTTGCCGGAGACCTGCACCGGCCCTGCGCGCCGCTCGATCTCGGGGGCAGGCGCGGCCTCGTTGGCCGTGGCCGGAAGATAGACGCGGAAGGCCGAGCCGCGCCCGGGCGCGGTCTCGACGTCGAGCGCGCCGCGGTGTCCCCGCACGATCCCGATGACAGCGGCGAGCCCGAGCCCGCGACCGGTGAACCTGGTGCTGAAGAACGGCTCGAGCATCCGCGCGCGAGTGGAGGCCTCCATCCCACAGCCGGTGTCGCTGACCGAGAGCACCACGCAGGGACCAGGAGCCAGGCCCGCGCCGTCCTCGAGCGCGGAGACCCGCTCCTCATCGCAGTGCATGAAGATCGTGCGGACCGTCACCACGCCGCCGTCCCGACCGATGGACTCGGCGCCGTTGGTGACCAGATTCATCACCACCTGGCGGAGCTGGGAGGCGTCGGCCTGGACCAACGGCAGCCCCGGCGTCAGGCGGAACTGCAGCCTGACGTCCTTGGAGATGGACACGGCCAGGAGCTGCGCCATCTCCTGCACCAGCTCGGAGATATCCACCGGCCGCACCACGAACCGGCCGCGACCGGAGTACGCGAGCATCTGGCGGCACAGATCGGCCGCACGCTCGCCGGTCTCTTGCGCGCGCTCAAGCGAGAAGCGAGCCGGGTCACCGGGTGAGAGCGCCATCTGGGCGAGGCCGACGTTACCCATGATGCCCACGAGCAGGTTGTTGAAGTCGTGCGCGATGCCCCCCGCCAGCACCCCCAGGCTCTCCAGCTTCTGCGCCTGCGCGATGTGCGCGTCCATCTCGGCGCGGCGCTGCGCCTCGCGGGCCTGGCGCAGCGCGGAGACGTCTCTCCAAGTGGAGCGAAAGTGCGTGAGCTGGCCCCGCGTATCTCGCACGGGGATGGCCGAGACCTCCACCGGGAGCGCAGAGCCATCGGCGCGACGCGCGATCAGCTCGACGCCGCGCAAGTCTCCCTCGCGCAGCAGGCGGTCGAATGCCAGGCGGACCTCGTCGGCGGCCTGCGGGTGGTAGAGCGACAGGAAGGACCAACCGACCGCTTCGTCCCGCGGGATCCCCGTGACCTCGACATAGGTGTCGTTGACCTCGCGGACCGTGCGATCGACGGCGTCTACCGAGATGAACACGTCCGGCGCGCGCTGGAACAGGTCCTGGTAGCGACGCTCAGCAGCGTGAACGGCGGCCAGCGCCGCGGTGCGCTCGGTGACGTCATTGATGGTCACCAGCACCCGTCCGTAGTCCGGCGGGTCACCGGTCACCGCCAGCTCAAGCTCGATATCGACCCGTCTCCCGTCCAGGCGGCGGGTGATCGCCTGCCCCGTGAAGGTGGTCCACCCATGGAAGAGGGTGACCAGCTCGCGGCGGAAGACCGGGAGGGTCTCGTCGGTGAAGATCGCGCCGATCTCGCCCTGCAGGTGGCTCACGTCGCGCGCGCCGTACAGCTGGAGCGTCGCGCGATTCACATCGAGCACCCTGACCAGCCCGAGCATCTCGTAGAGGACCCCCGGGCTGTCCTCGAAGAACGCGTCGAGATCGGTGACCCCGTCCGCGCGTAGCTCATCGAAGGCGGCGATGACGTCGCTGAAGTCCTGTATCCACAGCGACCGGGGACAGGTGTCGAATACCCAGCGATCACGGGCGCTGAGGGACTGCGACATCGCGGGCTCCAGACGACGGTTCACGGGACGTTACTAATCCAACCAGAGCGCGACAACCAACGGGAGCGCGCGGCGCACCACCGCAGGCTCGATGACTCCTGGTGCGCTCAGTCGCAGTCGACGTCTCCAACACATGTGCAGGTGCTGGACGCAAACCGCGCAGAGAACGTGTCGACCTCTTCGGTGCAGAGCAGGTTGTATTGGATTCCGAGCGATCCGCCGATCGTCTCCAACCCATCCAGCGCCTCCAGGGTGTGAAGCGCGCCGTTGTAGTGGATGTCGAAGGTGCTGCCGACCGACACCAGGGACTCCAGGCCGGTGAGCGCGGTCAGCGTATCGTTGGTCCAGACATCCAGCTCGCCGCCGATCGTCGTGAGACCATCCAGCCCGGTGAAGTCAACCAGCGATGCGTTGGTGTTGACGTTGAGATGATCGCTGATCGACGTCAAGCCGTCGAGCCCCGTCAGATCGGTGAGGGAGTCGTTCTCCCGCACGGTCACCCAGCCGGACACGGTGGAGATCGACTCCAGCCCGCTCAGATCAGCCAGCGAACCGTTGCCGGTGATCGACAGTGCGCCGCCCAGCGCGCTGAGCCCCGACAGATCGGTGAGCGCGACCAGCGAGGGGTTCTCGGTGATGTCGAGCCGCCCGCCCAGGTCGGTCAGTCCGTGCAGGCCGTCGAGCGAGGTCAGCATCTCGTTCTGCTGGATGTAGACGTCTCCGCCGATCGACGACAGCCACGCCAGATCGGCCAGACTCTCCAGGGCCTCCGTCTCGTCGATGATCAGCGTTCCGCTGACCGCCTCCAGGCAGGCCAGGGGCGCCACGGTCGTCACCGCCTCGGTGATCGTGAGGGAGCCCGTGATCTCCGCGATCCCCGTCAAGTTCATCAGCTCTTCGTCAGTGATGATGCTCACGTCGCCGTCGACGCTCTCCCCGGTGCAGCCGGTGGGGGTGGTGCCCGTGGTGAGGGTGGACGATGTCGTCCCGGAGGTGCCCGTCCCGCTCGTGACGGTCGGCACGGTGCCCGTCCCGGAGCCGCTCCCGCCGGAGGCCCCCGTGCCGGAGACGGTCGTGGTCGCCGTGCCCGAGCCCGACGGCCCGGACCGACAGCCGAAGAGGAGAACGAGAGACGTCGTCACGAGGATCGCGCGCATTGGGGCTCCGTAAAGGTGTCCCCAGCGTACCGCAGGGTGTGGCGGAGTGACGACCCCGGCGATCAGGCCCCCAACGGTTGGAGCAGCCCCCAACGGTTAAAGAAGCCCTCCCCGTCGCGAGCGACCATGCCCCTGCCCCCCGCGTTGAGCGCCTGGCGCGACACCGGCACCTTCGTGCAGGTGGGTGATCACCGCGTCTATTCGCAGGCCGTCGGCGACCGGAGCGCGACGCCCGACCGCACGCTGCTCCTGCTGCACGGCTTTCCGGAGTCTTCGTTCTCCTACCATCGCGTGATCGAGCCGCTGCGCGCCCGGTTCGATCGGATCGTGCTGCTCGATTTTCTGGGCTTCGGGCTGTCGGACAAGCCGCCCGACCACGACTACTCGCTGCTGGAGCAGGCCGACATCGCCGCCGCGGTGTGGGCCCACCACGGCGCGAGGGGGGGGCACCTGCTGGCGCACGACATGGGCGACTCGGTGGCCACCGAGCTCCTGGCGCGCCGGCGGGAGGGTCGGCTTCCGGCGGGCCTCGCCCTGCAGAGCGCCACGTTCACCGACGGCAACATGGTGATGGAACTGGCGCGCCTGCGGGTGACCCAGGTCCTGCTGCGCAAGCCCGGGATCGGACCACTGCTCGCGCGGCTGGTGTCCGCCCCCGTCTTCCGTCATCAGGTCCGCAGCGCCAGCGGGGGCAACCTGTCCGATGAAGACATCGACCACATGTGGGCGCTCCTGAGGCACCGACGCGGGAACCTCCTGACCTGGCGCTTGATCCGCTACCTCGACGAGCGAGAGCGCCACCAGGACACCCGCTGGCTCCCCGCCCTCTCGCAGACAGACCTGCCGCTCCACATCTGCTGGGGCGCCGCCGACCGGGTGGCGCCCCCCGCCGTCGCCGAGCACCTCCAACGCGTCGTGTGTCCGCAGGCCACCCTCACCTGGCTGGAGGGGGTCGGTCACTTCGCGCAGCAGGAGGACCCCGCGCTATGGAGCAGCAGCGTGCTGGCGTTCTACCCGGACGGAGAGAGGTCCCCCGCATGACGCTCCCCGAGACCGAATCAAAGGGGCTCTCATCACGCGGGCGCACCCGCGCCGAGGAGCGAGCCGCGCTCCTGGCCGCCCAGCGGGCCTGGATGTCCGCTCTGGGTGTCTCCGAGCAGCCTGCCGCCGATCCCGCGGCGGCCACGGCGTCGCTGCGTCGGCTGGAGCAGGACGTCGCCGCCGAGCGCCTGTCCGGTCGCGCTCGCCTGGACCTGGTGGAGCTGTTCGGTCAGCTCATCACCTGCATCTGCCAGGCTGCCCGGTGGCCGGCAGATCTGCCCGTCCTGTACCACGCCCCCGCCCGCGCACCGGTGGGACTGGGCAGCCGACCGCTGCGCTGGGGCCTGCTCGAAGACGTCTGGGTGGCGAGCTCGCCCACCGACCGCGAGAACCTGCGGAGGATCTTCCCCGGGCTGCCGCTGCTGGCCTCCGAGCCGGACGCGCGCCAGCGCGCCGGCACCCCGCTGGCCGCGGGGGTGCTGTATGTCCGCGCGACGCTCGGCTCGGAGCTGCGCGGCCAGCCCGACGAGCGCGCAGCGGCGGTGATCCGCACCCACCTCCCGGCCTTGCTGGCGCTGACCGACGCCTCTCCGCGCTACCTGCCTCCGATCGAACCGGAGGAGATCCAGCAGCGCTGGGATCGCCTGTCATTCGTCCGCCACGTCGATGTCTGGTGGGAGTGGTCGGTGTCAGGCCCCGCGGGGGTCGAGCCTGTGGCGCCCCGCCGCGAGCGCTACGACGACGTGATGATCCAGCCGCTGGAGGGTGGGCGGTTCGAGATCTCCTTCGACGTCGATCCCCGCAGCCGCCGCGACCTCCCGCCGCTGTCGAACTTCGCCGAGGCCCTCGCGCTGGCTCTGCTCGACGCCACGGCCGCGCCAGATCTTCTGGAGGGTCTGGCCGCAGCCGACGCCGGTCGCCTGGAGTCGCTGATCGAGCGGCACCAGCTCCGCGACTCACGCGATCGGCTCCGGCTGCAGCTACGTCCCCTGGCCGCAAGCGAGCAGGACACGCTGAACGAGCGAGCGGCGCAGGTCCTCGCCGGCCTCGGCCTGGCGCTCCGCCGTGATGGCTCCACGCCGCGCAGCCTCACGCCGGCCGATCTCGTGGACCGCCCCCACCTGCGGGGAGCAGACGTCACCGCTGCCCTCGCCGCCGCAGAGTGGACGCCCCGCCAGCGCGCGTTCGTTCCGCGGTTCGACTGCGGGCCCGCCCACCTCGAGAGCTGGCAGCGCTGGGTCAGCCAGCGCGACCGGCGCGCGCGGATGCTGCGCTGGGCCTGGGAGCGAGAGCACGCCGGCGAGCCGCCTCGACGAGCCGAGCTGTCAGCTGCTCCGCTGGCCCGCGACCTGGAGCGGTTCATCCGAGCATGCGCGGGGTGGCTGGACTTCGCCCCCGCGCATGCCGCCGCAGGCTGGCTCGCGCGCTTCGGAGATCCACCAACCGTGGACGCCCTCCCCGCGCTGCCCACCTACGCGGCGGTGACGATGGCGCCGGACACCGCGGGCGCCTGCGCGCTCTCTCTCACCGATGGATCACCCGCCGCGCGGGCGGGCAGAGACCGGGGCGCCGAGCAAGCGCTGCTGGCGTGGGCCGAAGCGCAGACGCTCCCGCTGCTGACTGGCCCGTTGCTGACTGGCCCGTTGCTGACTGGCCCGCTGCTGACAGAGCCCGCGGAGGACGGCTGGACCGCCCTGCTGTCTTGCGTGCCCGGGTACGGCGCGGCGCGAGAGCGCCTGCTCGCCGCGCGCGCCGAGGGGACCCCGCTGGCCGAGGCGCTGCATGTCTCTGCGCGAGGGGACTCGCTGGGATTCGACGTGCTCGGGCTCGAGAGCGACGCTGACGGAGCCCCCCTGCCCGCGCGGTACGCGGTCAAGGCGCTGCCCACCGAGGCGGGCTGCGGACGGGTCTTCGTGTCATCAAAAGAACTCTCCGCGTGGCGGGCGGCGCGCGGCGCGGAGCGCTGCGTGTGGCGGCTGCTGGGGATCACCCCTCCTGGGCAGGCGATCGAGCTGACACAGCTGCTCGATCCGGTGAGCGACCTCGCAGACGGGTGGCCTGGCGCCTCAGGGCTGGCGCCGAGCAGCGTGGTGCTCGGGGTCCGCTGGGAGCCTCAACCAGTGTGAGCGGGACCTCCCGAAGAGCACTCGACAATCGCCGGCAGCACGAAGGAGAAGATGCACCCCTCACCGACCCTGGTGTCCAGGACCACAGCGCTGCCGTGCTCCTGGACGATGGCGCGCACGATCGCGAGCCCGAGGCCGGTGCCCCCTTTCGAGCGGGTGTTCGAGCCGTCGACCTGCTGAAACCTGTCGAAGATCTTCTCGACCATCTCCTCCGGGATCCCCGGCCCGCGGTCTCGGACGGAGAAGCGGACGCCATCCGCGCCCGCGAGCTCGGTCCGAACCTCGATCACGCCCCCTGCTGCCGCGTACTTGATCGCGTTGGAGATGAGGTTGGTGAGGACCTGCACCATCCGGTCCAGATCGACCCGAACCAGCGGCGACGCGATCGACTCGCAGGTCAAACCGCACCCCTCCTGCTCTGCCAGACCGCGCATCTCCCGGGTCGCGGCCTCGACCACCGAGGCCGGCGCGATGTCGGCCAGCCTGAGCTCGAGCCCACCAGCCTCGATCTTCTCCAGATCGAGGATGTCGGTGATCAGGCGGATCAGCCGATCGGTGTTGGAGCGCGCCACGCGTACCAGGCCCGACATCGCGTCGGGAAGATCGCCCAGGACCCCACCCTCGAGCAGGCCCAGCGAGCCGCGGATCGAGGTCAGCGGCGTGCGCAGCTCGTGGGAGACGGAGGAGACGAATTCGTCCTTGAGGCGCTCGACCTCCTTCCGCTCGGTGATATCGCGGATCACGCCGGTGAAGAACCGCTCGCCGTCGAGGAGCACCTCGCTCACCGACAGCTCGACCGGGAACCGCGCCCCGTCCTTGCGCTGCCCCTCCGCCTCCCGCCCGACCCCGATGATGCGCGCCTCACCGGTCTCGAGGTAGTGTCGAAGGAAGCCGTCGTGCCGGACGGCTATCTCAGCCGGCATGAGCATCGACACGTTGCGGTCGATCATCTCGTCGGCGCGGTAACCGAACAGGCTCGTGGCGGCAGGATTCACCGTCTCGATCACGCCGGACGTGTCGATGGTGATGATGGCGTCGACCGCGCTATCGTGGACCGCCTGGATACGCTCCGCGGTGCGCCGCAGCGTCGACTCTGCCGCGATGCGCTCGCGCGCGCTGCGGTCGGCCTCGATGATGTTGGCGCAGGTGGCGAGGAAGGGCCGGAGTTCATCGATCAGATCCGGCTCATAGCCGCCGGGTCGGTTCGCCAGACCGACCGTGCCGACGAAGCGATGACCGCTGTAGAAGGGCAGCCCCAGGAAAGCGTCGAGCGAGGGGTGGCCTGGCGGAAGCCCCCCCCGACGGGGATCGGTCGCGGGCGAATTGGCGATCACCGGCTCGCCCGTGACGATCACCTCGCCGAACAGCGTCTTGAGGTTGTGGAATTCCAGGCCCCGCGGGGCGCGCTCCTCGTAGAACCTGCGGGTGTCGTCGTCCCACGAGATGTTTGTGAGGGCGTAGGTCTTGAGGAAGGGTCGAGCGTCGGGGGTGTGGAGGATCTCGCCGATGAAGCCATACTCGCTGCCGGTGAGCGACAGCAGGTCCAACAGCAGGTCGTCGAACATCTCCCTCGGATCGCCGCCGGCGATGTAGCGGGCCTGTGCGCGGGCGATGACTGTGAGCAGGCGTTTCCGGTCGATCAGCGTGCTCACTCACCGCCCCAGCGACTCACCAGGGCGCGGATCTGATCTGGAAGCGTCATCGGATCGAAGGGCTTGGCGATCACACCTGCCGCGCCAAGCTCGAGGTAGCGACGAACCTCCTGCTTCTGGACCTTCGCGGTCAGGAAGATCACGGGCACCGACGACAGCGCAGACACTGCCCGCAGGCGCACCAGCGTGGAGGGACCGTCCATCCCCGGCATCATCACGTCCAGCAGGATGACATCGGGCGCCGCCTGCTGTGCGTTCACGACCGCGTCCGCGCCGCTCGATGCGCAGCTCACCTCCCAGCCCCCGACCCTCCCGAGGCTCAGCTCACCGATGAGGCGAACGTCATCATCGTCGTCCACCAGCAGCACTCTCTCGATGCTCTTCAAGCTCACCTCCGCTGCGCATGTATCCCAGGTGGGCTCTGTGGGGGATTGGTGGGCCCCACCTGAGAAGCCGTCAGAGGCCCGTCCCACTCAGTAATGTTCCCGCGGGTAGACGCGACAGCTCTGGTATACCCCACACATGCGACGAACCGACAAGCTCCGACCCGAAGCCGAGGCCTGGGAGGTAATCTCCCGCGCTCCCGTCCTCCATCTGGCAGCCGTCGCGCCCGACGGACGACCGCTGCTTCGCGCGCTGCACGGCGTGGTGAAGGACGGAGCGGTGTGGTTCCATGGGTCGAGCAGCGGCGAGAAGGCCCCCGCGCTGGACGGACCCGCGGTGATCACCGCCAGCCGGATCATCGCGGAGATCCCGAGCCACTGGACCCACCCCGAGCGGGCCTGCCCGGCCACCACGTTCTTCCGCAGCGCCATGATGCACGGAGGTGTAGAGCCGGTGCTCGCCCCTGCGCAGAAGGCCGCCGCGCTCCAGGATCTGATGGAGCGCTACCAGCCGGGCGGTGGCTACCACCCCATCACCGCGGACGACCCGATGTACGCCGCGTCGGTGCGCAGCGTGGCGATCTGGCGTTTTGTACCCGAGCGAGTCTGCACCAAGGCCGCCCTCGGACAGAAAAAGAGCCGGGAGTGGAAGACACGAGCGCTGGAGGGCTTGTGGGCGAGCGGCCAGCTCTCCGCGCTGCGCGAGCTCTCCGAGGTCTGGGAGATGACGCTGTGGTCCGCGCCGAGCGGGGCCCGCATCTCGGTTGCCGATCCCGAGCACACGCGCGGGGCGATCGCGCTGCTCCGCGACCTGTACTGGAACACCCACAGCAGCGACGACGCGATCCGGCGCGCCCACAAGGACGTGCCCTGGATCACGGCGGTGGACGACACCGGGCGGGTGGTCGCCACGGCGCGGGCCATCGCCGACGGCGCGAAGCTGGCCTACGTCATGGACGTGGCGATCGCCGACGACTGGCGCGGCCGCGGGCTGGGCAGCGCGGTGATGGCGGTGCTGCTCGATCACCCGCAGGTGCGGGGCTGTCAGCGCGTCGAGCTGCACACGCGCGACGCCGGGCCCTTCTACGAGCGGCTGGGGTTCACGCCGACGCGGGATCCGGCGTGGAGACGCGCCTACCGACGGCTCCGGCAGCCCGGCTGATACGCTCCCAGGAGCACGCGCTCCGAGTCCGCATGGGCGACGCGCGCGAGACGCCGCTGGAGGAGCGCCGATGAGCTGGGATCCCACCGTCCTCTCCGAGTCGCTGGCGCAGGCCACCGGCTGCCGCCCCTGCGGCGCTGCCGAGGGACTCGCAGCGCTGGGCCGAGTCGCCCGAGGCGCGCGGCTGGAGGCCCTGCAGGACTCCCCGAATTGGAACGGCCGGCGGTTCCAGAATCCCATCGCGACCCCGCGCACGCTCAAGCAGCCCACCAACCTGGCGCGCGAATTCGCGTTCGGCGGCGCAGAGCGCGAGCCCCGCGAGCCGCTGCCGATCATCACGCCGGAGCGGGGCAGCCTGGCGGCCGGCGGCGGCGAGGCCCTGCGCATCACCTGGCTGGGCCACTCCTCGGTGCTGCTGGAGATCGACGGGCACCTGGTGCTGACCGATCCGGTGTTCGGCCCCCGCGCCGCGCCGGTCTCGTGGATGGGCCCTCGGCGGTTTCATCCCCCGCCGGTCCCGCCCGAGCGCCTGCCGCCGCTCGACGCCGTGCTCATCTCGCATGATCACTACGACCACCTCGACACCCCGACCATCCGGGCGCTGATCCCGCGCGTTCCACGGTGGGTGACCTCCCTGGGAGTCGGCGCCCACCTGGAGGCGTGGGGGGTGCCGCCGGAGCGCATCGTCGAGCTGGACTGGTGGCAGGAGACCCGCGTGGGTGACCTGCGGCTGGTCGCCACCCCCGCCCGACACTTCTCGGGCCGCGCTCCCGACCGCATGTCCACGACGTTCTGGTCTTCGTGGGTGCTGGAGGGCCCGAAGCACCGGCTGTGGTTCTCTGGCGACACCGGACCGTGGGAGGAGGCGTTCCGCGACATCGGCGAGCGGTTCGGCGGCTTCGATCTCACGCTGATCGAGATCGGCGCGTGGAACGCGAGCTGGGCCAGCGTCCACCTGGGCCCGGACGCCGCTGTGCGCACCCACCAGCAGGTCCGGGGGCGCACGATGATGCCCGTCCACTGGGGCACCTTCAATCTCGCGCTGCATCCCTGGGATCAGCCGATCTGCCGCGTGCAGGAGCTGGCCGAGACCGAGGGTATCCAGCTCCTGTCACCGCTGATGGGACAGACCGTGCATCGGGAGTTCGGGGTGGCGCCCTACTGGCAGGGGCGGCGGGGATAGCCCCACTCACGGGCGCATCAACGAGCTGCGGCGTTCCACCCCGGGTAGGGCCGGGCCTGCTTGATGAACAGCTCAGCCTCGGTGCTGCCGGCCGGCACATCGAACTTGAACTCGACGTCCATCGCGTAGAACGACTCGCTGCCGTAGGCGTCCAGGAAGAAGCCGTGCAGGGCGTCCAGACCCTCACCGAGATCGTGGATCTGCCCGGCGTCGAGGACCGTCTCGCCCTCAGGCACCAGGCTGCTGTGGGCCAGGTAGGTCACCGGCTGGCCGGGGCTGTCGTAGTAGTACAGGAACTGGTCGGAGGTGACCCCCGCCTCGGGCGCGACCACACTCTCCTCGCCCTCCTGCACGTTGACGTAGAAGGCCGGCTCCAGCCCGCTGGTGTCGTAGATGTTCGCGGTGATGGCGACGCCGTTGGCCTCTTCGTCGGGGAACGAGCGGTGGCACAGCAGCGCCATGCCGATGTCGGTGTGCACGATGCTGTAGTACGAGCGCTCGTCGGTTGCGCGGTAGCTCCACACGCTCGCCCAGACCCCGGCGATGGCTTCGTCGATCGGATCGGAGTCGTCGTCCAGATCACCGGTCATGGAGGAGTACAGCCCGGCGCCGTTGAAGCCTGAGGTGTCCTCGGCGTTGGTGGAGGAGCGGAAGCGGAAGCGGGCGCTGGGGTACAGGCCGCTCTCCACGCCGCCGCGGATCTGTGCCTCGACCAGCGCCAGCAGCTCCGGATCGACCGGCGCCGCAGTGATCGCTTCGCGCAGCGCCGCGAGCTGCTCAGACCGCACCGCGGCGTCGCCGAGGAAGTCCGGATCGGCCAGCATCTCGTCGACCTGATCCCACAGACCGTTGACGTGCATGTGCTGGTCGTACCAGTACATCGGGATGACGAACGCCTCGGGGTGGGGTACCGCGTCGCCGATGACGGCCAGCCCGCCGTAGTGCGCGCCCTTTCCGCCCGTCCGCGGGATGGCGTCGGTCAGCGCGGCAGACAGCGACTTGCCTTCCAGATCGAGGATGTCCTCCTCGAGGATCAGCTCAGAGACCGACGTGTCCATCGGCGTGACCACGATGGGGTCGGGCTTGCTCGCCTCCCACCACGCGTCGGCCTCCTCCTGCGTGACCTCGCGGATCGACCAGTCCATCGCGTCGACCGTCAGCTCCACCCACTTGCCCTCCAGCTGCGTGAGAGCGGGCTCGGTGGTGGCTTCGCGGAGGGCCATGTTCGGCGTGCCGCGGTTCTGCGAAAGCACGTTGATGTGCGACAGGGGCGTCTGGAATTCGGCGGTGATGATGCCCGAGACCACCGCGATGTCGTTGGGCACGCCGTCCAACACGACGATCTCCCGGTAGCTGACCGTGCTCTCCTCCAGCTCATCCGTGGAGTAGAACACCAGCTTGCCCATCGACGTGCCCAGGTTCAGCGGCTGGTAGGTGATGCCCGCGAACAGCTCGTCGGTGGAGATCACCGCCACTTCGTCTGGCAGGTTCTCGGCTTCGACCTCGATGGCGCTGGACGTGGGGTGGAAGTACAGGTCGGCGCCGAACCACGCGTTGGCCTGGATCGCCAGGTAGGCGGTGGCGATGAGATCGGCCGTGGCGGTGTCGTAGGGCGACAGCTCGTAGGCCCAGACGTTCGGCTCCTCGTAGAAGGTCACCGCGCCCAGCACGAACCGCCGATCGGGGCTGGTGTACTCGGTGGCGTTGAACGTCGCCATGTCGGAGACGTAGGGCAGGCCGTTCCCCGACAGGTGCGCCGACGCGAAGTCCCAGTGCAGCGGGTAGCGCACGGAGTTCTGGAAGTAGAGCGCGTCGCTGTCGACGCGATCGAGCACGGTCTTCACGGAGCGCGCGCCGGGGATGGAGGCGTCGATGGGATCGCTCGCGAGCAGCGAGAAGTCGTCCCAGCAGCCGAGCTGCAGCGCGAAGTCCGGGTCGGAGACGGCGTCGAGGGTGCAGGCCCAGCCGGAGGTCGCCCCGGTCGTGGTGGTGACAGAGTTGACAGCGTCGCCACCCTTGCAGGCGACAGCAGCGATGAGCAGGATGGCGGGCATACCCTCAATCTGACACGTCGCGCAGCCGCAGGGAAGCTGATCCGATAGGTTGGAGGACATGATGCTCCTGCTGCTGGCCTGCGCGGGCGACCCGGTCGACAACGCAGCCTCCACCTCCACCGGCTCCACCGTCGATCCCGCCACGGTGGCCCTGGACGGCGCCTGCGATCTGGCCGACGATCTGGGCGGCTTCGCCGTGTTCCGCTCCGAGAGCGGCTCGGGTGTCGAGGGGGCCGTCCGCGACGGCGTGGTGCCCATCGACATCCTGGTGGAGGCCGCCGCCGAGGACGACTGCCGGCTGCTGCGCCGCGACAACCCCTACTGCGAGCCGGCCTGCGCCGCGGGCGAGACCTGCGACTGGGACGGCGCCTGCATCGCGTACCCCGAGAACCAGGACCTGGGCGTCGTGACCATCGACGGGTTGGCGCAGCCCGTCGAGATGGAGCCGGTGTTCCCGGGCAACACATACTTCGACTCTGCGCTCCCCACTCCCCCCTTCACCCCGGGCGATCTGATCACGCTGGACATGCCGGGTGGGGTCTACGGCCCGGTCACGCTCCACGGCGTGGGGGTGGACGCCCTGGAGATCGACCCGGCCGGCTGGTCGGTCACCGCCGGCTCCCCGCTCGAGGTGATCTGGAACGCCCCCGCAGGAGACCCGCGCTCGGTCGTCGATCTGAGCATCCGCATCGACCAGCACGGCGCCACCCCGGCCACGCTGAGCTGTACGTTCGCCGACGACGGCGCCGGCACCGTCCCCGCGAGTATCGTTGATGCGCTCGTGGACAGCGGGGTGACGGGGTTCCCCAGCGGCGCGCTGGAGCGGCGTACGCTCGATCGCGTAGACGTCAGCGCCGGCTGCATGGATCTCTCGGTGTCCGCGCCCCTCACCGTAGAGGTCGACGTGTCGGGCTACACACCCTGCACCACCGACGCCGACTGTCCCACCGGCCTGGACTGCAACGAGAAGATGCAGATCTGCGAGTAGGTGCGCGCGCTACCCACAACCCTTCGTGACGAAGTAGCGGACCGTGATCTCGGCGCCATCTTCTGGGTAGGTGGCCTCATCGAAGACGATCGCGTTCAGCGCGCTGTCGTAGCTCCAGCCCGAGGCCTCCACCCCGTCGATCTGCACCTCCAGGCTGGACACCAGCGGCGTTCCGGTGAGGGCGAAGAAGTCCGCGCCGTCCATGCACGCCGCCGCGAGCTGCGACATGTGGTCGGTCCAGTCGGTCGCGCAGAGGTTCAGGAACAGGCCGCCGGTGGCGTCCACCGCGGTGGCGAAGGTCGCGAACGACTCCTCACACCCCGACGCGGCCGAGCCGGCGATGGCGTGGAACACGAGGTCTTCGGCGTCCTGCTTGGTGGACTGCGCCTGGGTCACATAGCCCTTCGCCGAGCCCCCGCTCTGCTCGACGTCGCGGTTGATCGCGATGAGGCTCAGCTTGGACTCCGACCACTCCTCGCCGTCGAACAGCCAATCTTCGTTGGCGGTGAGCCCGTTCATCAGCGTGGTGAACGAGGCGTCGTTGTCGGTCGGTGAGCCGGCTGCGATCATCTCGAGGACGATCTCGGTGGCCTCGGACGCGGAGTACGTCTCGTCGATGTAGTCGATGTCTCCGTCGACCGCTCCGGAGGTGTTCCACAGGAACGCCGCCCGAAACTTCGTGCGGTTGTCCTTCAGCGTCTGGAAGAAGGTGGGCAGCGCCGACTCGAAGTACTTGGAGTAGGTGCCGTAGGCGCCCGGGATCGCCGTCTGGTTGACGTGGAACAGCATCGTCGCGCGGTTCTGATCGCCCACGATGAACGACAGCTCGGTCTCGCCGTCGACGGTGCCGGAGCCCGAGAGGGTCGTGATCATCTCCCCCGCGTCGGAGGACAGCGAGACCAGACCCGCCGCGGCCACGCGATCGGTTGGCGCGAACGTCACGGTGAGCTGCTGGCTGCCGAACGGCGCGAGCGTCCAGGGGAGGCCCTCGGCCTCCACCGAGAAGCCGGCGTCGCCCTCGGCGCTCGCCGCGTCGACCGTGACGTCCTCGTTGCCCGCGTTGCTCACGGTCAGCGTGAAGCTGCGGCTGCACCCCACCTTCACGCTGCCGAAGTCGTAGTCCGACGCCGACAGGGCCAGCTTCGCCCCCTCGCCCTCTCCCGTGATCGGCACCTCCAGCTGCTCGGTGTCGTCCATGGTCGCGCCCACCGTCAGCGTGACGGCGGCGTCCATGGTGCCCACATCCAGCGGGATCCACGTCACGGTGAGGCCGGTGCTGCCGCCCGGCGAGATGGACAGGCTGCTGGGCGGCTCGATGGTCAGCCCGCGCCCCTCGGTGATCGCCATGTCGACGAGCAGCGCCTCGACGTCGCCGTCGTTGTCGATGCGCAGCCAGATCGAGGTGGGCCACCCGAGCGCCTGCGCGTCGAAGGCCAGCGCGGGGGGATCGACCACGATCTCGATCTCCCCATCGTCGTCGTCATCGTCGTCGTCGCTGAGTGGCAGCGCTGAGTCGCCGCCGTTCAAGCCGCAGGCGAGGAGCCAGATGGGGAGCATGCCCACTCCAGGAAAGCCACTGTCCGGGGAAGCCACGGTCTGGGGAAGCCACCGTTCAGTGTGGCCCGTCCCGCCGCGCCATTCAAGCCCACGTTAGACTGGCCGCGATGAACCTGCGCGCGCTCCTGCTCATTCTACACGGCCTGACGGGCTGCGGCCCCGGCCCTCTCCCGGGGACCACCGCGGGAGATGACGACGGCGTCTTCGGGGGAACCCCTTCCACCAGCGGGGGCTCCGGAGGCGCGACGACCGGCTCCACCGCGAGCGGCGCCTGCCCACAACCCACCGTGACCTTCACCGAGGATGACGGCAGCAGCCAGGACCTCACCGACTACTTCGAGTCGGGCGATTACCTGACGCTGGCGGTGCCGGGGACGCTCAGCGTCTGCCCCGGTACCTGGTGGGCGCGGGTGCTGTTGCGGGCCGACATCGCCGTCGTCGGCCTGGGGTCGACGCCCGGAGACACCGTCCTGTCCGGCGGCGAGAGCGGCACGATCATCGACGTCGCCGGTCCCGACGTGGCGGTCTCCATAAGCAACGTCCGGCTCGATCGCGGGGCCGGCCTCGACGTCGAGCACAACTCCGGCGGCGGCGGCGTCTACTGCGAGCAGGACGGCGCGGTCACCATCACGGACACGCTGTTCACCGACAACACCGCCAACGACGGCGCCGGGCTCTACGCCCGCGACTGTCTTGTCACCATCGCCGCCTCGTCATTCGAGGACAACGTCTCCGAGGACGACGGCGGCGCGCTCACCCTGTGGACCTCCACCGCCACGCTCAGCGACGTACAGTTTCTGCGCAACACATCGCTGGATGGCGGGGCGGCGGCACTGTTCGACAGCCAGGTCAGCGCCTCCAACGTCGTCTTCTCCGACAACACGGGAGCCAACTTATCGGGAGGAGTCTGGTCGCACCAGACCGAAGCCGGCCTGTCCATGCTCACGCTCACCGACGCCACCTTCTCCGGAAACGTTAACAACGGCAGCAGCCACTACGGCGGCGGGCTGATCGTCGTGGGAGCGGCCACGCTCACCCGGGTGACCTTCACCGGCAACAGCGCCGCCCTGGGGGGCGGGCTATACGTCGAGCCAAACGCCACGGTAGACGGCACCGACTGCGACTTCTCAGGGAATACGCCTGACGACATCTACGCCTCCACCGGCAGCGGCGGGGGCTCCAGCTACACCGCCGGCAGCGGGTACTCATTCTCCTGCTCCGGTGGCTCCTGCACAGAGCGCTGAAGCGTTGGCTGACCAGAACCAATGCAGCGCCGAGAACACTGCAGGAGAATTCTTCGTCGATGAGAGCAACTCCGCTGAGAGGCGCCCCGGGATAGGCTCCCCGTCATCCCCAGGAGCCCGATGCCCGCCGCTGACACCGCCGCTGACCACTCTGTCGATGCCGTCGCAGACCGCGCGCTGGCGGGCTTCGATCACACCGTCGAGCGCCTGAGCGCCTACCTGGCCCACCCGGCCATCTCCTGCGATCCGTCACACCACGACGACGTGCGCGCGCTGGCCGCGAGCATCCGTGACGACCTTGAGACCCTGGGCCTGGACCGCGCCCGCGTGATCACCCTGCCCAACGCCCTTCCCATCGTGGCGGCGGAGTGGCTGCATGCCGGCTCGGACAAGCCGACCGTGCTGATCTACGGCCACCTCGATCTGCAGCCGGTGGCCGGCGAGCCCTGGCGCACCCCGCCCCACGAGGCGGTGGTCCGCGACGGTCGTCTGTACGCCCGCGGATCGGCCGACGACATGGGCGGCTGGGTGAGCCACATGGCGGCGATCGCCGCGTGGCTGAAGGAGGACGGCGCGCTGCCCTGCAACTTGAAGCTGATCATCGAGGGCGAGGAGGAGATCGGCTCGCCAAATCTTGAGGCGTACATGGACACCCACCCCGAGGTGTTCGAGTCCGACGTGATGATTCTGACCGACTGCGAGAACCCCAGCGTGGACGTGCCTGGGTTGACCATCTCACTGCGGGGCCTGCTGGAGCTGGAGCTGACGGTCGAGGCGCTGTCCGCCGACGGCCACTCCGGGCTGTGGGGTGGGATGGTCCCCGACGTCTCCATCGCCCTGTGCCGCCTGATCGCCCGGCTCACCGACGACGACGGCCGCATGCGACCGGGCCGCATGGAGATCTCCGAGGAGCGCCGCGAGCGGGCCCGCCGCGTGCCGCTGAACGCCGAGGTGATCCGCCGCGGCGCGCACCTGATCGACGGCGTGGACCCGCTGCCCGAGCGCGATCGCCCGGCCGCGGAGTGGATGTGGTGGCAGCCCTCGCTCACCGTGGTCTCCACCACGCTGCCCACCCCCGCCGTCAAGAAGAACGCCCTGCGCACGAAGGCCTCAGCGACGCTGTCCATCCGGCTGGCGCCCGGCCAGTCAGCCGAGGCGCTCGTCGAGGAGGTCACGGCTGAGCTGACGCGCGATCCGCCAGGTGGCGTGAAGGTGACCGTGGCGCAGGTCGGCTGGAGCGGAGAGGGCTGGCTGTACGAGCCGAAGGGCCCCGCCTTTGATGCCGCCGACGTGGCTTACGAGAAGGTCTGGGGCGCGCCGCTGGTGCGCGTCGGCGTGGGCGGCTCGATCCCGTTCGTCGCCCTGTTCGGACGTCGCTACGGAGATCTGCCGCTCATCCTCAACGGCGTGATGGACCCACAGACCACCGCGCATGGCCCCAACGAGTCGCTGCATCTGGGCATCTTCCGCAAGGCCATCGCAACCAACGTGCACCTGTACGCCGAGCTGGCGAAGCTGAGCCCGGCGGAGCTCAAGACCGGCTGACGGGAGGCTCCGATGCTGCGCTGTCCTCGCTGTCAGCTCAAGATGGCGCCGACCCGGTCGGGCCGGCTGCGGGGGTGGCTCTGCCGCGGCTGCCAGGCCCGCGCGGCGAACCTCACCGTGTTGCGAAAGGCAGGGGCGAATCGCGCCCGGCTCAGCGCGGTCTGGCAGACATCGGCCGGGGCGACCGAAGCGGGACCGGACTGCCCGGCGTGTCAGCGCCCGACGCGGCGGGTGAATCCCTCCGGCGACCTGGAGCTGGACGTCTGCCGGAGCTGCATGCTGGTGTTCTTCGACGCCGGAGAGCTGGAGCAGCTCACTCCGGTTCCAGCGTGGTCGGCAGCGGGATCGCAGGCGGCCTCCTACGCGGCGAGCACCCCTGCGAAGCGCCAGGCCGAGCAGGTTTTCGCGAAGGCGATCATCGCGCAGGAGAACGCGTCCGAGCCGGCTCCCGGGGGATGGGATCATGTCCTGCTCTCGATGGGGATCCCGGTCCAGGAGAGCACCGAGTCAGTCTCGGTGCCCTGGGCCACCGCCGTGTTGGTCGCGCTGTTGCTGTTCGGCGCGCTGTTCATCGGGATGGCGGGCAACCCGGAGGCTGCAGAGACGCTGGCCTTCTTCTCGGACGACCCCTGGCGACACGCCGGCCTGTCCTGGCTGAGTCACCCGCTGCTCCAAGGCGACTTCATCGAGCTGCTGATGGCGCTGTACATCCTGGTTGTGGCGGGTCCGGACATCGAGCACTGCCAGTCTTCCGTGGGCCTGCTGATCGGGGCCGCCGCGATCGCGATCGTCAGCGCGGCGCTCTCGCTGCCCAGCCACGGCGCCTGGCTCTGCGGCGCGGGCGGGCTGGCCACCGGTCTGGTCACGTTCACCACCCTCCGGTTTCCGCGCCGGCAGATGCGAATGGGTCGACACTGGCAGCACGCCCGCCTGCCGTTGTTCGTGATCTATGCGGTCGCCTACGCTCTGCTGGTCCTCGCCTTTCGGATGGAGCAGAGCGCCTGGGAGGGCGACCCGCTCGCCTGGCTGAACATGGTGGACGCCCTGCCGCACCTCGCGGGGATGGCCTGCGGAGCCGCCGCCTGGGCGCTCTCTCGAAGATAGAAGCAGCCCGGAGGGCACATGCCACTGGATATGCCACTGGATCTGACCGGACAAGATCTCCGGGAGCGCGATCTCACCCGCCACGACCTCGCGGGCGCGACCCTGCGCGGCGCGGATTTGAGCGGCGCCACACTCGTGAAGGCCTCGCTCAAGGGCGCCGATCTCCGCGACGCCAACCTGAGCGGCGCCGACGCCACCTGGACCGACCTCGAGGAGGCCGATCTGTCCGGCGCCAACCTGCACGGCATCACGCTGGAATTCACAAGCCTGGAGCGCTCAAAGCTGATCGGCGCGCACCTCGACGCAGTGCAGGCCGAGCGGGTCCACCTCGAAGGAGCCGATCTGTCCGGGGCCCACCTGGCCGGGGCAAACCTGCGACGCGCCTGGCTGGAAGAAGCCACGCTCAACGGGGCGACCGCTACCGGCGCCGATCTGCACAGGGCGTCCCTGACGAAGACGCGGCTGGACGAGGCGGATCTACAACAGGCCGATCTCTCCGAAGCCCGGATGCGCGGTGCATCGCTGGCGCGGGCCGATCTCCGCGGCGCGGATCTGCGCAAGGCCGAGATGGATCGGGCCGACCTGTCAGGGGCCGACCTGCGGGGCGCCGACCTACGCGAGGCGAAGATGGAGGGGGTGGTCCTCACCGGGGCGAAGCTGGGCGGCGCGCACCTGGACGGGGCTACGCTGTGGGAAGCCAACCTCGACGGGATCGACCTCCGGCAGGCCGCGCTGACCGATGCTAGTCTCGGCGACACCTCCATGAAGGGGGTCGATCTGAGCGGGCACGACCTGTCGGGAGCGCAGCTCGGCGGCGCCGATCTCACCGGCGCGAGGCTCACCGGCGCGATTCTGCGCGGCGCGGATCTGCGCGGCGCCCGTCTTGACCTGGCCGATCTCTCTGGCGCCGACCTGGAGGGCGCGCGCTTGGAGGAGATCAGCGCCAACAGCGCGACCTTTCGGGGCGCGGTCCTCCGCGGGGTGGGTCTCGGAGACGACCTCCAGGGTGCAGACCTGCGCGAGGCGGATCTGTCCAACGCCTGCATCGCGCAGATCGATCTGCGGGGCGCGACGCTGGAAGGAGCGAACCTCACCGGCGCGGAATTCCAGGCGCGGTGTGACTTCAGGGGGGCGAACTTCACCGGCTGCCAGATGCGCGGGCTCCGCGTGAGGCAGGTTCGCGAGCCGATGCAGTTCGCAGGCGCGGTGATGCGCGGGGTGGACCTCTCCGAGAGCCGCCTCGATCGGATCGACCTGTCCGGCGTGGACCTGTCCGGCGCCAACCTCGCGGGCGCTGAGCTGCGGGAGTGCAAGCTGGTGGGGGCGGACCTCCGAGAGACCGATCTCAGCGGCGCTGACTTGCTCCAGGCCGATCTCACCGGGGCCGATTTGGAGAAGGCCCGACTCATCCAGGCTACGGTCGCCTTTGCGAAGCTGGTGAACGCGCGCCTGTCGGGAGCGACGCTGGCAGGGGCGATCGCAGAGAGCTCGGACTTCACCGGCGCGACCCTCATCGGCGCGGAGCTGCGCGAGACCAACTTGCGCGGGGCGATCCTGAACGGGGTGGATATGAGCGGCGCCGATCTCACTGCGGCGCGGCTCGGCAGCGCCCAGATGGAGCGCGCCGTGCTGCGGGGCACCGTCCTGTACGGCGCGGAGCTGATCGACGCACGGCTGGAGCTGGCTGACCTGCGCCAGGCCGATCTGCGCGAGGCGGTCCTCGATGGGGCCCACCTGCAGCGGGCGAACCTGAGCAGAGCGGATCTACGCGGCGCCGAGCTGGACTTTCCCCGCCTCCAGGGCGCAGATCTGTGCGGCGCCGACCTCACCGGCGCGGCGCTGGTCGGCCCCCACTTCGAGCAGACCGCCTACGACGCGCAGACCATCTGGCCGGAGGAGTTCGACCTGTCCGAACCCATCGCCCGGGGTGAGCTGGCCCTTCGCGGGTCCCCGGAGAGTGAGGCCGCTCCAAGAAAAGCAATCTCCCCCTCGACCTGAGGGCGGTCCCACGCGGATGCCCTTCGCCCACCATCGTGCGACGCTCTCGAACCCTGTCTCTTGATTTGGGCCAGATACGACAGCGAGCGACGCACGCCAGTGGACTCGCATGCCGATCATGGGAGACTTCTTTCCCTGGAGCGGCCTGACGTCACAGGCCGATGAAGAACAGCCCAACCACGCAAGCCACCCCGCCCGACCACAGGAGCGACCGCGCCACGTGAACGTCGGAGATGTAGGCGGCGCCGTACAGCACACGCAGCGCGATGAACGCCATCGCCAGCCCGTCGATGCGATCCTGCGGCGCGCCGATCTGGTGGGCGATGATCACCGCCGCGGCGAACCCCGGCAGGATCTCGAAGCTGTTGTTCTGCGCCCAGTGCGCGCGCTGACGCCAGCCCTCGGTGCGCTCCAGGTACTCCCTCGGCGCGCGGTTCTCCTTGAGCTTCATCTTCGTCTTGGCGATCGCGACGAACAGCCAGGGCATGGCGATGGCGGCCAGCACGCACCAGTAGGCGATGGTCATGGGCTCCCTCGGGGTCAGGCGCCTCCCGTAGCCGCGATCACCCGCGCGTGCCCCTCCAGCAGCGTGGGCGTCTCCCAGCGCGCGATCATCCGGCGGATCACCCGCTCCGGCACGAAGTCTGCCCGATCGCGATTCTGACGCCGCAGGATCTCGGGCGGGGCCTCGCAGCACACCAGCCGGATCGCCGCGCCATAGGCCCGCATCAGCTCCAGCCACGGCCGCCGCCGCTCGGCGGACAGGTTGGTGGCGTTGAAGGCGAAGTCCGTCCCCGCGCGCAGATGAACGCGCACCCGCTCCCGCGCGAGCTGCCGAACCCGCCCCTGATCGTCGGCGGGGCCGACCCCCAGCTCGTCGCGGAGGCCGTCGAGCGAGACCATCGGCAGCGCGGGTGCGTGCCGAGCGAGCCAGGTGTCCTTGCCAGCGCCGGGGAGCCCGTGCATCACCGTGACGGTGCAGGTCGGCGCGAAGTGGGCGGGCGCCAGGTAGTGCCGCCGCGGATCCGCGGCGAAGAGCACCCGAGCGTGATCGGAGTCGAACGGAAACGGCCGGTCGAGGCACCCCAGCTCCTCGGCCAGCGCCGAGAACAGCGCGATCTGGTCCAACACGCTCCCCAGATCCGGGCCGATCCGCCCTCGGATGTCGGCCTCCGCGATCAGCGCCAGATGATCACAGCGCAGCGTCCAGCTCGTGGCGATGACCCGTCGCTCGGCGTCGTCTTGATCGATGCAGAAGAACGGGAGCTGGTGCTGTGCGATGAGACCGCAGATCCGCTCGCGTCGCTCGACGGGGAGGCCAGCGCGCCACAGCAGCCCCCGCGCCAGGACGGCCCCCTTGCGAGAGTGCCCCCGCGAGGTGATCCGCCCGTCTACCGTGCGGGTGCAGGCCGGCTTGCCGATGTCGTGCAGCAGACAGGCCAGCCAGAGCTCCTCCCGGACCCGCGGCATGAGCGCCCTCCAGGCCGGCATGTCGGCCAGCTCGGTGAGCACCATGCCGGTGTGGATGAGCACATCACCCTCTGCATGCCACTTCGGACTCTGCGGGGTCTGGGCCAACGCAGCGGCGAACGGAAGCGCCGCGAGCGCGTCCGGCGAGAAGGACCAGTCAGGCGGCTCAGGGACAGGAATCATGACACGTAGATGTCCACGCCGGGGGCCAGTCGATTCGGCAGAATCGGCCGGTCCAGCCAGTGGGAGCCGCTCTCGGCGACCGCCTGCAGGAAGCTGGCCCGGACCCACTTGAGCCGTCTCTGCACGCAGCCGTCAGCCTCGACCTTCACATACAGGCCCTCCGCGAGATCGCTCGGGTCGGTCTCGCGAAGCCCCAGGGCCGGGTCGGGCAGCATCTGGACGGCTTCATCCAGCGCTCCCCGCCAACTTCGGCTCTTGTACAGACTATGACGCACCATCTCTTGAAGCGACGCACGCGGCCCGAGGGGGCCACTATGCAGAATCGGCACGCTCGCGACCGGCAGCCCCGTCAGCAGCGAAGCACGGCGCGGCGTAGACAGCCACGTCCCCGTCTCTCGATCAAAGACATCAAATTCCATGAAGTAGTGGGGCAGCGCGTCGTAGAAGATGGTGTGGCGCGCATACAGCCACTCGCCGTACATCACGTACCTGGCGCCGAGCACCTCTCGGAGCGCCGTCTGGTGACAGCTCGCCCAGGTCTTGAGCAGCGCGAAGTGGCGCTCCCGCGGACCGCCCCGCAGGTAGTGTCCGCGACTCTGCAGCAGCAGCCCGCCGTCAGGGCCGAAGCTCACCGCGCTGTTGGCGCCGTCGAGCTTCTCCTCGATGACCAGATGACAGCCGGCCAGCTCACCGCGCGGAATCGCGGCCAGATCCTGATCACCCTTCTGGAGCCTGGACCCCGCGATGTGTTGGGTGCGGGGGTACTTCTGCATTGGCGGGCTCACCTGGCGAACGCCACGAGGTGTCCGCGCACCGCCTCGTGCTGTACACGCGTCGCGCCGGCCTCTCTCAACAGCGCCTCCAGGCTGGCGGGGGTGAACAGCCTGAGGTGCTCGGGGTTGTCGTCGGGCTGGGACGGTACGGTGACCGCCACATGACACCGGCTGATTCGCAGCGCCTCGCGCGCAGCCGGCAGTGGATCGGGCAGGTGCTCCAGCACCTCCAGCGCCGTCACCACATCGGCGCTGTCATCGGGCAGGGGGATCGCGCCGACGTCCGACTCCAGCACCGTCAGCCGCTCGACGCCGCCGCGAGCCACCGCGTCGAGCCGCTCCGCGCGCTCCGGGTGACGCTCGATGGCCGTCACCGCGAGGTGGGGGAGCGCGTCGAGGATCGGCCACAGCGCCGTGCCGCGGCCCGTGCCCAGATCGACGACGTGCGACGGTGCGACCGCGCGCAGGAAGCCGATGATCCGTCGGACGCGAGGGAGGCCCATCGTGCGCTTGAAGCGGTGGAGTCGCAGCCCCTCCTCCCGCGCCCACTCCAGCAGCGCAGGATCCGGAAGATCCGGCGCGTCGGGACGCGCGCCGCGAACGTAGGCCCGGGCGAATTCGGTGTGGAGGACGATCATGGCGCCCGAAGCATACGCCCGCAGCTCATCTGGGCAAGGCGTCCCCCGCCTCAGTTCCATCTGTGGCAGGGACATCTGTGGCAGGGACAGCGACGAGCTGCGGCGGGCCGCCCCGCTGGACCCGGTCGAGCGCCTCGAACAGCGCCCGCTCGGCCTGCCCGATCTCCCGGACCATCTCGGCCAGCTGATCCCAGCTTCGATCGGGCTTGTTCCGCGCGCGGCGGCTCGCATGCAGCGCGAACCCGCGCCAGGCGTCTCCGACCTGCGTGGCCTGCTCCGACAGCGGCGCCAGCGCGGACCAGCCCAGCGTCTCTGCAGCCTCCTGCAGGAACGCCGCGAACAGGTAGCGAAAGCCCGCCCCGCCGGTGCCGATCTCCTCCTGCATGCGCACCACGCCGGCCAGCCACGCGCGGGCCGTCTCTTCACCCTGCCGACTCGGCCACGCGGCGATCTGATCTGCCAGATGACCGACGCCCCGCACACCCATCCACGGCAGCGGCCGCGGGATCCGCAGCATGTGGTCGCAAGACTGCCGCAGTCCCTTGCGGATCGCTGTGCGCAGCTCCAAGGTGTCGGGCACCCGGGTGGGGGTGTAGAGCAGGCCGCGCGACAGGTAGCGGTTGCCGCCGGAGAATCGCGCCCGCACCAGGCGGTCGGCCGGACACTCGCGCACCTCCTCCATCACCGGATCGCTGATCAGGTAGGCGGTTCCTCTCTTCTCCAGCACCACCAGGTTGTGTCCGTTGAAGTGCACCCGCATCGGCCGCGGGATGTACGGCAGCCAGAAGATATTGACCTGTAGCCCCACCCGCTGTCCCTGCTCCAGCAAGTCATCGAGTCTGCGCATCCCCGCACGGGGTGACCAGAACCGCTCGCGCCGACAGCGTATCCCCAGCCGCGCGCAGGCGTTCTTGAAGATGCCCCCGGGGAACGAGCGGAACGTGGTGAGCGGCACCCCCATCACGCGCACGATCGAGAAGTGCCCGAAGAACACCCCGCCGCCGATCCCGAACACCATCGGCTCGCTCAGCGGGTGCCCGAGATCGGTGAACAGGGCCGCGGTGACGCCGCTCTCGCAGTGCGCTGCGTGGATGTGCTGAAAGCTGCTCACGCGGAGGGCTCCAGGGCCATCAGCTCAGGCGCGTCGGGGAGCGCAGAGACGTCACGTCCCAGCGCGTCCGTGTATCGTTCCAGCACGCCAGGCCCGAGACGCGCGAACACATCTGCGCGCAGGTGACGGCGTATCCGCCACCGCCAGATCCCGGTCTCTGCAGCCAGCAGCGCCGCGTCCATCTGTTGGACCGCCATGTGGTACGCCAGCGGACTCCCCCGTCCGGATCGCGCGTCCTCGAACGCCGCGCTGATGGCGGCGTTGCTCCGCTCTGTCCACACCCGGGTGGCGGCGATCTCGGCCTCCCACCCGATCGAGGGCTCCCCGATGTAGCGACCGTCCTCGCCGACAGCCCAGGTCAGCCGCCGCAGGCTCCCCTCGTAGCAGGAGCCCGGGTCCTGGGGGACGTCCTCTCGCTTCACGGCGATTCACGCTTCACGGCGTACCCGCGCATCAGGGCGCGACGGCGCGCAGGAAGGCCCAGGCCGACGAGAACCGACCGCTCTCGGGGACGCTCAGCAGCACGCCGTCGCCCTCGCGCAGCCGGCCGGACGCCAGGAAGTCATCCATCATGATGAAGATCGACGCGCAGCCGGTGTTGCCGCGCTCCACCAGGTTGGAGCACCAGCGCTCGTAGGGGATGGGAAACTCGGCGTCGAGCAGCGCTTGGTGAGATTTCTCGCGG
Source organism: uncultured Enterobacterales bacterium (assembly GCA_964464515.1). Classification (GTDB taxonomy): domain Bacteria; phylum Myxococcota_A; class UBA796; order UBA796; family UBA2385; genus CAYXGP01. The sequence goes on along the minus strand of CAYXGP010000024.1, from coordinate 2,902 downwards.
AAGAACTCCGAGGAGTAGTGCGGCAGGATCCAGTCGATGTCGTCCGGGGTGAGCCCGCGGCGCCTCCGGGCGCTCTCGACCATGCGGGTGACCGAGACGTCGATGATGCTGCGCCCGAGGACCTTGACGTCCTGGTGCAGGTTGAAGTGCCCCCGCCGGACGGACTCCTCGAAGGCCGGCGCGTCGTGCCAGCTCGTGATGCTGCCGTCCTCTGTGCGCTCGCCGCCCATGTACATGCAGGTGGGCAACTCTCCGGCGAACGAGAGCAGGTCGATCCACTCGACGCGCAGCGAGAGCCCGGACGCCGCCGGGCGATCAGACAGCAGCAGCGCCCCCGATCCGTCCGAGAGCATCCAACGCAGGAATTCCTGATCGAAACCGATGTAGGGGTCGGACTCATCGGCCTCTCGGCGAGCGCGAAACTCCGCGCTGAAGTGATCTGCGCGCAGGTACGCCGACGGGCGCTCCACCGCAGAGGCCACCGCGGAGCGCGCGTCTCCTGCAGCCACGGCCATCGCCGCGTACTTCAGCGCCGTCACGCCTGCGCAGCAGATGCCGTGGGTGGAGACGATCTCACAAGGGCCGCCGCCCAGCTCACCGTGCACCATCGAGGCGTGTCCGGGCATGAGCTGATCGGGGTTGGAGGCCGCGCAGGCCAGCAATTCGATGGCATCCAACGCCACACCGCCGCGCTCGCACGCCCCCCGGATGGCGTCGGCGGCGAGCTGCGCCGACGTGTGCGTGGGCCGACCCGTCTCGCGATCGATGGCGTAGTGGCGCGCCTGGATCCCGTTGTTGCGAAGGATGCGGCGCTTCAGACGAGAGCGTCCGGAGGGAAGCACCCCCAGGACGTCTTCGATCTCGTCGTTCGATACAGCCGGACCCGGCAGGGTCGCGGCGGTGGCGGTGATGTAGGCGTTCATGGTCCCGGCGTCTATCCCGTGATCCCCACTCTCCGCACCAACCGCCGCGTCAATCCACCGGAAGCTCCGCGAGCGAGTCGAGCCAGGGATCGACCCAACGCCTCAACAGCGCCCGCGTGATGGCACAGGGGATCAGCAGGCCGAAGACCGAGCTGAGCGTGAAGCAGAGCTGCCAGTACGCGAACACCCCGCGCAGAAACGAGCCGGGTCGAGTCACCGCCGCTGCGATGGCCGCGATCACCGGGAACACGCGCGCCATGAGCTGCTCGCCGAGCGCATGCATGTGACTGACCGAGGCGGTGGTCTGGTCGGCCAGCAGGGAGCCGTCCCGTCCCAATCGCTCCGTCCCCGGTTGCTCCGTTCCCAGTCGCTGGGCCACCAGCGCGCCCCACTCTGCCAGCCGCGCGAACTTCATCTCCTCGACCTGGGCCTTCGGCAGCGCCTTGATCGCGTCGCGCTTGCCGGTCAGCATCCACAGCAGGGTGGTGAAGTAGCTGGCGAACACGTTGCCACCGTGGGTGACCACCACGCGGTCGGTCACCGTGCCGCCAGCGGCCTGGATACGCCGCACCATCCGTCGCCAGCCGTTGATCCACATATTGCGACAGCCGATCAGCGTCAGCACCCGGCGGCCGGCGAACACGCGCGCGTGGGGTCCGGCCAGCAGCGCCGTCCACACCTGCGAGGGTGACAGGAACCAGATCTGGCCCGCCGCGACGATGAGATCCCAGTCGCCCTCGGGGATCTCCACGGGCGCCAGCTCGATCGGGCGCGCCAGCACCGTCTCGGGGAACAGCCCGAAGAACTTCGGCACCGACCACGGGAACGGGTAGTCCACGGCCGGCGCGATCTCCACGAACCGGACGTCGTGCCCGGCGTCCACCAGCGGACCGGTCAGCGCATCGACCATGCGCTTGACCTGGCCGCTCTGCGACCACCACAGGACCAGAATTCGCTGCGACATCGAGCTCCTCGCTCAGCAGGCGGACAAGCCTATCCAGGCCTGGCGATGAGCGGCGCCATTACCTCGACAGTGCCAAGCGATGCTCGCTCCGAACACCTGCGGCGAAGCACGATACTTGCGGCTCCGGTCGCCACGGGACCATCGCGTCGAGCTCATGGCCGGGTCACTGCGGCGACAGCAGGTAACCCTTACCCGCGCTGGAACCCCCGTCGTCGTTACCAGAGGCCCCGACCAGTAAATCGAACAGCCCATCTCCATCGACGTCTCCCGCTGTCGATACAGCAACTCCTGCAGAGTCACCGACACTCTCCCCGATGAACGCATGGTCGGCCGCAGAGAGGTTCATGGACGCGCCGCTCAGGCTCGAGCCGAGAACCAGATAGGCCTTACCTGCATTGGAACCCGCGCCGTCGTTATCATAGGCTCCAACCAACACATCGGAGAGCCCATCTCCGTCGACGTCCCCCGCCGTAGAGACAGCAAAACCAGCGTAGTCACCGTCATTCTCTCCGATGAACGCATGGTCGGCCGCAGAGAGGTCCATCGATGCACCGCTCAGGCTTGAGCCGAGTACCAGATAGACCTTACCTGCATTGGAACCCCCTTCATCGTTGTAGAATGCCCCGACCAACACATCGAAGAGTCCGTCCCCGTCGATGTCCCCTGCCGTAGAGACAGCAAAGCCTGCGTAGTCATCGTCTTCTTCTCCGATGAACGCGTGGTCAGCCGTACGGAGGTCCATCGATACACCGCTCAGGCTTGAGCCGAGTACCAGATGAGCCTTTCCGGCACCAGAGCCCCCATCGTCGTTGCCATGGGCTCCGACCAACACATCGGAGAGCCCATCTCCGTCGACGTCCCCCGCTGTCGACACGGCAAAACCAGCGTAGTCACCAACATTCTCACTGAATAACGCATAGTCAGCAGTAGAGAGGTCCATCGATGCACCGCTCAGGCTCAAGCCAAGAACCAGATAAGCCTTACCCGCGCTGGAACCCCCATCGTCGTTACCGTA
>CAYXGP010000023.1:52436-54905 GCA_964464515.1 uncultured Enterobacterales bacterium | reverse complement strand
GGGGCCATCACGACGGAGATCATCGAGGCGCCGGTTTTTTACCATGCGGAAGATTATCACCAACAGTATCTGCACAAGAATCCAGGCGGGTATTGTGGGTTGGGCGGGACCGGGGTTTCCTGCCCGGTTGGCCTCGGCGTGGGTGACTGAACCGCTGGGCTGCTCCCCGCACGCGGGCAGACTGAGCCGTGGGGTCTGCTTGAACAACCGCTCGGCGCCATCTCCATGGAGAACCGACCGGTCTGGAGGATACCCGGGGTGTAGCGCGCCACCGACTTCTCCGTCCCTTGCACCCCCGTCAATCGGAGCACCCATGAACCCGCCTTCAGGCAAGACAGTCGCCGACAGCCAGCTCGTCACCACGACCTTGATGACCCCCGAGTTCGCGAACTTCGCGGGGAACGTTCACGGCGGGCATGTGCTCCGCCTGGTCGACCAGATCGCGTACGCCTGCGCCGCCCGGTACGCTGAAGAATACTGCGTCACGCGTTCGGTCGATCGGGTGGATTTCAAGGTGCCGGTTCGCGTAGGAGACCTGCTGACGATGCGGGCTCAGATCAACCTGGTGGGTCGAACCTCCATGGAAGTCGGCGTTCGTGTGGAGGCCCAGGATCTGCAAGGTGGGCCGATTCGACACACCAACTCCTGCTACCTCACGATGGTGGCCGTCCGAGATGGGCGCTCGACGCCGGTCCCTCCGCTTGTCTGCCAGACCGAGGATGATCGCGCGCGACGAGAGCGGGCGCAGCTACGGCGGGCACAGCAGCACGCCGTCGAGCGCATCGACGCCAGCGCGTCGCGGTACCGGGAGATTATCGAGCGGGCCGAGGTTCCCATCTTGCTGGTGGACTCCGAGACAGGTGGGATACGCGGGGCCAATCAGGCGGCTTGCACATGGCTGGCGTGGACCGCCGACCAGCTCGAGACGCGAACCATCTGGGAGCTTCATGTCCCCAAGCAGCAGGGGGAGGCGCGAAAGTTCTGGGAGCACGTCGTAGATGTTGGTTTTGGCGAGACGGAGGGGATGCACCACCTCTGCGGAGACGGCAGGCAGAGATCGGCCCGGGTCACAGCCTGGCTCATACCCCTGGCGAGCGGCGCTCTCATTCAACGCGTGCTGCGCGCGAACGGTGAGTAGAGGAGCAGGCGACCGAGCGCGACTCCTCAACGCGACGCGCCGTCGTAGACAGTGACGTCTGCGTACTCTCGGGTGTCGACCCCCTCCAGGCAGCCGACGTTGATCATCACCATCGGTCCGTTCTTTCCCTTGCCGAACCCGTAGGGCCGCACGCCGCAGGTCCGGCAGAAGCCGTGATGGAGCTTCCGGCCGCCGAACTGGTAGTCGACGTAGCTGTCCTCGCCCTGCTGCACAGCGAGGGCGCTCGCCGGAACGAAGGTCATCAGGGTGCCAGTTCGCCCGCACAATGAGCAGTTGCAGCGCATGACATGCTGGAGATCGGTCTCGACCTGATAGCGGATCGCGCCGCAGTGACAGCTTCCCTGGTGGTTCATGTGGACTCCTCCGAGGTCGTACCCCGCGGTAACCTGACGCGCAGGGGTCGGATCGGATAGGACAGGGCTCCCCTTCACCCACGGAGCAGCGCGTCATGACCGACACCCCCCAGGCCAGGAGCGGAGAGCTGGGCACCACCCTCGCGACGTGGATGTTCATCTTGGAGAGTAGCGGTCATCCGCCAGCGTCATCCGAGATCCAGGGCGGCATCACGGCGCTGAAGGACGCCGGTGACGATGATGACATCGAGGCGCTCGGTCGTGCGCTGGAGGGCGTCGTCGTCGACGCGCTGGGCGACTCCGCCGTCGGCGCCTGGCTGGCCGAGCAGTACGGCGCCGAGCACATCGGTGGCAGCTTCGGTGATGAGCGCGACGCCCGCGCGCGGGCCATCCGCACTGCCCAGTTCCGCACCGGGCTGCCCTGGCTGGCTCAGATCATCGAGCGCACCAGCGCCGGTGAGGTCGCCCCCCACTGGATGATGATCGAGCACTTCGGCGAGCAGGTCACCTGTATGGACCCCGACCCGTGGGACGACCACGACGAAGAGGTCGTCATGCTCGCCGGCGACTTCATGGTAAAGTGGGAGCTGGCGGGTACAACCTGCGCCTACTTCAAGAGGTAGAGCGCGAGTGGTAGGGGTGAACGGTAGGGGTGAACGGTAGGGGCTGCGCTCACTCGGAGCCCAGGAACCGGCCCTCGACCTCACTGTGAGCGGCCGGCACAGGCCCCCAGCAGGCCCGTCGGACGGTGCAGGAGATGTCGTCCATCGTTACACATCATGTTGAGGATGGACCGCTGAAGGGAGCCTCACAGCGTGATGAGCTGGCGGTGCCGTGATGGAGGTGAGCCGTCTTCGCTGATCAGAGGTCTGGGCGATCAACTCAAGAAGCTTCGGCCACCCCTGGGACAAGCTGGGACAGGCCACCCCGTAGGCGGGGAGCCCCCGGGTATTGTGC
>CAYXGP010000023.1:44985-52426 GCA_964464515.1 uncultured Enterobacterales bacterium | reverse complement strand
GACTGGCGACCCGTGAGGCGGGTCGCCAGGGCTTCTGAGCCCGGGTGTCCGTTGCGCGATCGCGGGTCGCCTGTCCCAGACCTGTACCTCTGGAGGCCGAAGCGCTCATAGACACGATCGCCCCAGAGATGCTTCTCATGTCTTCTGGCATGGATGGCGATGCACCATCCAGGTTGCAAGGCTGGCTCACCTCCACCACGAGGGGGCATGCTAACGCTCTAGCGGCGACTGGCCTCGGAGTCCGACGACGATGAGGGACCCGATGGAGGTGAGGCCAACCCTCGCGACCCGAGGTCAAGAACGGGAGCGGGTTGGCGTGTCGGCCTGCAGTGGGGGTGAGCCGTCTTCGCCATTCCAAGGTCTGGGACGGTCAACTCAAGAAGCGCAACCCCGAGTCCGGGAGGCGTACTACGATATTGGGATCGAGCCGTAGTCCAGGAGCACCGCTTGCGGGCGGGCGGCGGATTGGTGCTGTCAGGCCCCGAGCGCGCGCGCCAGCCGCACGATCTCCGCGTGGCTCTCGGCCAGCCGGTGGCCGTCGTCGGCGCGCAGCAGCGTGAGCCCGGAGCGTGCGCAGTAGGCCTCGCTCACGGAGATGGGAACGATGGCGTCGTGTTCACCGTGCAGCACCTCGGTGGGCAGCCCGCCGGGGGCGGTGAGGGGACCGACGACCGGCGGCTCGGTGATGCCCAGCGCGGGGGCGAGGAGCAGCAGTCCGCGAAACCGCTCGGGGTGGCGGGATGCGACGATCGCCGATGTGATGCCGCCGTAGCTGGAGCCCACCAGCAGCGGGCGATCGGCGGCAAACTCGGTCGAAACCGCGGTGAGGAGATCGACGCGCGCGGCCAGCGCCATTCCCTGGAAGTCCGGCGCGATGACCTCGATCCCCGCGGCGCGCAGCGAGCGGATCTTGCTGCCCTGCGGGGAGCCCTCAAGTCCGTGTGCGAACAGGATCATGCGACGCTCACCGAGGCGCCGGCCAGGCGGATCTGGTTGCGCCCGCCCTCCTTGGCCTCGTACAGCGCCTCGTCGGCGGCGACCTTGGCGGTGGTGACGTCGCTGATTGGGCCCCCGATGCCGGTGATGCCGCAGCTCAGCGTGACGTGGAACTCTCCGGTACGGGTGCGGATGGGGATCTTTGAGAACGCCTCGCGGATCTCGTCCAGGCGGCTCCATGCGTCCCGGGGGGTGACGTCGGGCATGATGATCGCAAATTCCTCGCCGCCGTAGCGCCCGATGACGTCGCTGCGACGGAGCCGCTGCGTGAGCAGGCGGGCGACGGTCTTCAGCACGCGATCGCCGATGGGGTGGCCGTGGGTGTCGTTGACCGCCTTGAAGTTGTCGAGGTCCAGCATCGCGAAGCACAGGCGGGAGCCGCTGCGCAGGGCGCGGGAGATCTCGGTCTCGAGGCGCGACAGGATGTAGGTGTGGTTGTACAGCCCCGACAGTCCGTCGCGGACGATCTGGGCGCGCACCGCGCGGCTACGGCGGACCCGCGCTGTCACCGCTGAGATGAGGTGCATGGGTTCGATCGGCTTGGTGAGGAAGTCGTCGCCGCCCCGGCCGAGGGCCGCGATCTGACGATCGAGGTTGCTCTCGGCGGACAGGTACACGATGGGGACGCCGACACAGTCGTCCTGCTGACGGATGACCCGAGCCAGCTCCAGCCCGGAGCACTGGGGCATGTACAGGTCCATCAGGATGAGGTCGGGGCTGAGATCCTTCAGCACCTCGTTGACGCGCAGGGGGTCGTTCACCACCCGGGTGCTCATCCCCGCAGAGGTCAGGGCCATGCTGATGATCTGAGACTGCAGCTCCGAGTCCTCGATCACCAGGATGCTGAACGGTGCGCTGTCTTCGGGCACGGCGAGCACCGAGTGGATGCGCTCGACGAGGATGTTGATGTCCAGCGGACGCACCAGGAAGGCCTGCCCGCCGCAGCGCACGCCGAACAGCCGGCGAGGGAGGTCGCCCTCGCTGCTGTAGCTGATGAGGGGGACGAGGCGTCCCTCCTGGTTGTGCAACTCCCACAGCCGGGCGGCCGTCTCTGTGCTGCTGTCGAGCATGTCGAGATCGACCAGGCTCGCCTTCGGGCGCTGCGAGTCCAGCGCGCCGGCCAGAGCCTCGATCGAGGTGAACTGGCGCGTGCTGAAGCCGAACTGCGCGAGCTGGTTTCGTAGGGTGGTGTACCCGTCGGTGTCGGGGGTCAGGATGGTGATGTCAGGCATCTGCTCCTCGGGGGGAGGCTTCAGCAGCAGCGTATCTCGCTGGGCCGCGTCGCAGCACCGGATAGACGGAACCGCCGCCCGCGCTCGGTGGGAAGGGAGCTCTTCTTGACGAATCGGCCGCTCGAATCCCGGCGTCTTGAGACGCAGCGCCTCGACGCGCGGACCTGGCGGTTCACTCTCCGATCGGCGGCCGGAGAAGCCGCGGGCCAGGACGCGCAGCGGTCGGAGCTGGCGGCGCTCCTTCGCGACGGACCGCGGTTCGCCCCGCGGCTCTCCCGGGCCATCGCAGAGTCCTCCTTCGAGGCCGTATTCTGGGAGTGCGCACCGCTGGGACCCCGCACGCGGACGCTTCCATTGGAATTCGTCCTCGCCGACGCCCCCACGTTGGCCCGTGTTCGTCCGGATCCGAGCCCGTTCTACCGGCAGATCGCCGGCCGGCAGGTCGCGACGTTCACCAACCTCGGCGGAGACGCCGTGCTGGTAGCGCCGGGGAGGGGCGGCACGTTCCCCCACCTGGCTGCGTTCTGTCGCACCGCGCCGGCGACTCTGCAGGATCTGCTCTGGCGGGAGGTGGCCTCCGCGATCGAGTCCTGGCCGGCGCGTCGGACGCTGTGGGTGAGCACGTCGGGCCTGGGCGTGCATTGGCTTCACGTTCGGTTGGATTCGAGGCCGAAGTACTACACCCACGCGCCGTATCGACCCTGACAGGGCGGGACCGGCGACGTCGGACCCGATAGAGCCCCGCCCGTGACCACCTCCTACAACATCGCCTCCCTCCTCGAGCAGCAGGCTGACGCGCGGCCGCACCAGCGCGGCGTGGTGTTTCCGCAGACGCGCGACCCCGCCGGCCGCGTGGCGTGGACCCACCTGACCTTTCGCCAGCTGGACCGGCTGAGCTCGTCCTACGCGCGGGGGATGCAGGCCCTCGGCATCCGACGGGGCGATCGGGTGAGCCTGCTCGTCACGCCGTGCCTGGAGTTCATCCCGCTCACGTTCGCCATCTACAAGCTGGGCGCGCTGCCGGTCCTCATCGATCCGGGGATGGGCCGCGCGCGCTTCCTGGCCTGCATCGAGCGCATCGCGCCGCGGGTGCTCATCGCGGTGCCGCTGGTCCAGGGACTGCGCCTGCTGTTCCGCAAGGCCTTCGCCAGCGTGGAGATCTCGATCACCGTCGGGCGCTCGACCGGATTCTGGGGCGGAGCGACGCTGGAGTCGTTCGAGTCGCACAGCGGCGATCCCTTCGAGACGGTGCAGGCCGCCCGCGACGACGAGGCGGCGATCCTGTTCACCTCCGGGTCCACCGGCCCCGCCAAGGGCGTGACGTACACCCACGGTATCTTTCACGCGCAAGCCCGGCTGATCGCGCAGATGTACAGCATCACGCCGGGTGAGATCGACCTGGCGTGTTTTCCGCTGTTCGGGCTGTTCTCGATGGCGATGGGCATGACGGTCGTGATCCCCGACATGAACCCCGCCAAGCCCGCGCAGGCCGATCCCCGCAAGCTGGTGGAGGCCATCACCAGCCAGGGATGCACCTCCGCGTTCGGCAGCCCCGCCATCTGGAAGGGGGTGGCGCGCCACTGCCAGGACAAGAAGATCACCCTCCCCAGTATGCGCCGACTGCTGATGGCGGGGGCGCCGGTGCCGGTGTGGATGCACCAGGCGTTCGCTGAGATCCTGCCTGGCGGCGCAGAGATCCATACGCCCTACGGGGCTACGGAGAGCCTGCCGGTGGCCTCGATCAGCTCGCGAGAGGTGCTGGACGACACCCGACACCGCACCGAGCAGGGCGGCGGCACGTGCGTCGGTCGTCCGGTGCCCGAGGTCGATCTTCGGATCATCCGGATCACCGACGATCCCATCGAAGCCTGGTCGCCCGGCCTGGAGCTCCCCAGGGGGGAGATCGGTGAGATCCTCGTGCGCGGCCCGATCGTCACGCCAGAGTACAAGAACGAGCCGCACCACACGGCCGCCGCCAAGGTACGCGAGGTGGTGGACGGCGAGACGGTCATCTGTCATCGCATCGGCGACGTGGGCTACCTCGACGACGCCGGTCGGCTGTGGTTCTGCGGGCGCAAGACGCATCGCGTACAGTGCGCCGACGGCACGACCCTGTTCACCGTCCCCTGCGAGTCGATCTTCAATACACACCCCGCGGTGTATCGCACCGCGCTGGTCGGTGTGGACGGCACTCCTGTGTTGGTGGTCGAGCTGGAGTCAGGTGTCTCTGCGTCCAGGGAGAAGGTCGCCGAGGAGCTGCTGGCGCAGGGGGCGAAGCACACCATCACCGCCGGTATCCAGCGCGTGCTGTTTCATCCCGCGTTCCCGGTGGATGTTCGCCACAACGCCAAGATCCACCGGGGAGAATTGGCTGCCTGGGCTGCACGGAGAGAACAATGAACGCACTGGTCACCGGCGGCGGCGGCTTCCTGGGACGCGCCATCGTCGAGCAGCTCCTGGCGCGCGGCGACACCGTCACGTCGCTGGCGCGGGGGGCCTACCCCGAGATCGCGGCGCTGGGGGCGAGCACCATCCAGGCCGACATCTGCGGCGATCGCGACGAGCTGGCCCGCGCGCTGGACGGCGTCGATGTCGTCTTTCATGTGGCGGCGAAGGCGGGGATCTGGGGTGACGAGTCGATCTACCTGCGCATCAACGTGGACGGCACGAACAACCTGATGGCGGCGGCGAAGCAGGCTGGCGTGGAGCGGTTCGTCTTCACGTCGTCGCCGTCGGCGGTATTCGGCCGCCGGGAGATCACCGGGCTGACCGAGGCGCAGTGTCCCTACCCCGAGACCTTCGAGGCGCCCTACGCCAAGAGCAAGGCGCTCTCGGAGCAGGCGGTGCTTGCGGAGAACGGCCCCGCGTTCGTGACCACCGCGCTCCGGCCGCAGCTCATCTGGGGGCCGCGCGATCCGCACATCGTGCCCCGTCTCATCGACCGCCGGAAGGCCGGCCGCCTCGTGCAGGTGGGGCCGGGCAGGAACCGGGTAGCGATTACCTATGTAGACAACGCCGCCCACGCGCACCTGCTCGCTGCGGACGCCCTGGCGCCAGGGGCGGCTTGCGCGGGGAAGGCGTACTTCATCTCCGATCCGGAGCCCGTCGTGTTGTGGCCCTGGATCAACTCGGTGCTGGAAGCCGTGGGGGTCGGTCGGGCGCCGCGGACGGTGTCGCTGGGCACGGCGCGCGGCGTCGCGGGGCTGATGGAGCTGGCCTGGACCGTCCTCCCGCTGAAGGACGAGCCCCCGATGACGCGGTTCGCCGTGGAGAAGCTGGCGCGCTCCTGCTGGTACGATCTGAGCGCCGCGCGGGACGACCTCGGCTACCGTCCGCTGGTGGACCCAGACGAGGGATTCAGGCGCATGGTGGAGTGGTTCAAGCGGGGATGACGCCGGGGTCGACATGCGCGATCGGACGGGCGAGGAGCGGCAGATCGGATATACGCCCCCCTTCCCGATCGCCACCGTTCCACGACCAACCACGCGCGCATCCTCGGGCGCGCTCGACGGAGCTCCACAGCTCACATGGTAACCACAGCCCCATGGTAAGCGGAGAGACCAGCACCCCGGGGGAGCAGCTCGCCTGGGACGGCGCACAGCTCCTGGCAGCGACGCATCGCATCCGGGAGGTCGCCTACGTCGTCCGAGACTCCGCGACCGGTCGCGTGGGTGTCGCGTTCGGCCGCCCCGCCGGCCAACAGGTGCTCGCCATGTTGCCTGCGCTGTACCCCGAGTGGCTGGGTGATCGCTCATTCTCTGAGGTCCATCGCGTCCGCTTTCCCTACAGCGCGGGGGCCATGGCGAACGGCATCGCCACTACGGATCTGGTCTGCGCGATGTCGCGCGCGGGGTTCATGTCGTTCTTCGGGGCCGCCGGCCTCTCCCTGCCCCGCGTCACCGCAGCGCTGGATGAGCTGGACAGCGAGCTGGGCGCGTCATCGTCGTGGGGGATGAACCTCATCCACTCTCCCGCGGAGCCCGATCACGAACAGGCCACCGCTGATCTCTACGTGGCGCGTGGCGTGCGGCGCGTCTCCGCAGCCGCCTACATGTCGCTTACGCTGCCCATCACCCAGTACGCCTACACCGGCCTGCGCTGCGACGCCCGAGGCCGCATCCATCGGCGCAACCACGTGTTCGCCAAGGTCTCCCGGCCCGAGGTGGCGCGCCGCTTCATGGAGCCGGCGCCGAAGTCCATGCTGGATGCGCTGGTCGCCGCCGGCCGCCTCACCGCCGCTGAGGCCGCCATCGCCGCGACCCTGCCGGTCGCCGAGGACTACATCGTCGAGGCCGACTCGGGTGGTCACACCGACAACCAGTCCCTCACCGCGCTGCTGCCCACCGTCATGGGTCTGCGAGACGAGATCGCGACGGCGCGTGGCTACCGGCGCCCCCTGCGGATCGGCGCGGCCGGCGGTCTGGGCACGCCCTCCGCGGTGGCCGCCGCCTTCTCGCTCGGCGCCGCGTTCGTGCTCACGGGCTCCGTCAACCAGGCCGCCGTGGAGTCCGGGCTGGACCCCGCGGGCCGCCGGATGCTCGCCGACGCGGGGCTGGCCGACGTGGTGATGGCTCCCGCCGCGGACATGTTCGAGCTGGGCGTAGAGGTGCAGGTGCTCCAGCGGGGCACGATGTTCGGCAGCCGCGCCCGCCGCCTGTACGATCTGTATCGCCGCCACGATTCGCTCCAGACGCTGCCGTCGCGTGACGTGAAGTGGCTGGAGGAGAAGATCTTTCGGGTCTCGCTCACCGACGCGTGGCAGCAGACCCACGACTACTGGGCCGCTCGCGATCCGCGTGAGAATGCGCGCGCTGCGGGCGACCCCCACCACCAGATGGCGCTGCTGTTTCGGGCGTATCTGGGCCAGAGCAGCCGCTGGGCCATCGCCGGGGATCCCGCGCGGCGGCTCGATTACCAGATCTGGTGCGGTCCGGCCATGGGGGCGTTCAACGCCTGGACAGCCGGATCGTTCCTCTCGAAGCCTGGCAACCGCTCGGCGGTCCAGATCGCCCGCAATCTGCTGGAGGGGGCCGCTGTGGTCACCCGCGCTCAGCAGCTCCGAAGCTACGGCGTGCCGGTGCCCGCCGCGGCCTTCAACTTCCGGCCCCGGCCGCTGGGTTGAGCCGGCGGGCGCGCGCCCCCCCGCCCCGCCCCCCCCCCCCCCCCGGGGGGCCGGGGGGGCCCCCGGCCGCCCCCCCCGGGGCCGCCCGGCG
>CAYXGP010000023.1:0-44975 GCA_964464515.1 uncultured Enterobacterales bacterium | reverse complement strand
GCGGGTGGGTGGCGCCGGCGGGCGCGCCCCCGCGAGCCCGGAACCCACGCCTCCCCTGGGGGAACGATGTCGACGCCTGCCTCCACTCCGGTCGCGCCCTGCCCCATCGCGGTGGTGGGTCTCGGCGCGCTGTTCCCGGGCCGCAGCGGCACGGACGGATTCTGGGCGGAGATCCTCTCCGGCAGCGATCTCATCTCCGATGTCCCGCCGACCCACTGGCTGATCTCCGACTACTACGACGCCGACTTGAGCGCGCCCGACCGCACCTACGCAAAACGCGGTGCCTTCCTGAGCCCCGTGGACTTCGACGCCCTGGGCTGGGGCGTGCCCCCCAGCATCGTCCCCGCCACCGACACCAGCCAGCTCCTCGCGCTGATGGTCGCCGAGACCACCCTGCGAGACGCCGCCGGTGACCGCTACGACGATCTGGACCGCTCGCGAATCTCGGTGGTGCTGGGGGTGACCTCCGCGCAGGAGCTGCTGGGCACGATGGTCTCGCGGCTGCAGCACCCGATCTGGGCCAAGGCGCTGAGAGAGGACGGGCTGCCCGAAGAGGACGTCCAGCGGATCTGCGATCGCATCTCCGCTCACTACGTGCCCTGGCAGGAGAGCTCCTTCCCGGGCCTCCTGGGCAACGTCGTCGCCGGGCGGGTGGCGAACCGCCTCGACCTGGGCGGCACCAACTGCGTGACCGACGCCGCCTGCGCCAGCGCGTTCTCCGCCATCTCCATGGCGGCCAGCGAGCTGTACCTGGGGACGGCCGATCTGGTGCTCACGGGCGGCGTGGACACCATGAACGACATCTTCATGTACATGTGCTTCTCCAAGACGCCTGCGCTCTCCGCGACGGGGGACTGCCGGCCGTTCTCGTCGCGGGCAGATGGCACCATGCTGGGCGAGGGGCTGGGCATGTTCGCGCTCAAGCGGCTCGACCACGCCGAGCGCGACGGCGATCGCATCTACGCGGTGATCCGCGGGGTGGGCTCTTCGTCGGACGGTCGCGCCAAGAGCGTGTACGCGCCGCGCTCCGAGGGGCAGGCGCGCAGCCTCCGCAGGGCCTATGCCGCGGCGGGCTTCGGCCCCGAGACGGTGGAGCTGGTAGAGGCGCACGGCACGGGCACCCGCGCTGGAGACGCCGCTGAGTTCGGCGGGCTGCGCACGGTGTTCGACGAAGCCGGCCGGGAAGAGCGCCAGTGGTGCGCGCTCGGCTCGGTGAAGTCGCAGATCGGCCACACCAAGGCCGCTGCGGGGGCGGCGGGTCTGCTCAAGGCCATCATGGCGCTGCAGCACGGCGTGCTGCCGCCCACGATCAAGATCGACGCCCCCAACCCCGCGCTGGAGCTGGAGCGCTCTCCCTTCTACCTGAGCGGTCGCGCGCGGCCGTGGGTGCGCAGCTCCGATCACCCGCGGCGGGCTGGGGTCAGCTCGTTTGGTTTCGGAGGCTCGAATTTCCACATCGCCGTCGAGGAGTACACCGGTCCCACCCGCGCGCCTCGGCTCGACTCGCGCGCCCACCACCTCGTCGTGCTCACCGCCCAGACCCCCGCGGAGCTGGCGGTGAAGGCGCGAGACGCCGCGAAGACCGATGATCTGCCCTGGCTGTCGTGGTCGTCCTGCCCCGACGTTGACGCCGCCGCGCCCGCGCGGCTGGCGGTGGTCGCCGCTGACCTCGAGGGGCTCGGCAAGAAGCTGCACAACGCCGCTGCCGTGCTGGACTCCGCGTCGCCGCGGGGACTCTCCACGCCGGACGGGCTGCACATCGGTCTGGGGCCTTGTGACGGCGACCTCGCCTTTGTCTTTCCCGGACAGGGCAGCCAGCGCGTCGACATGGGGCTCGATCTGGCTCTGCACTTCCCCGAGGCGCTCGCCGCCTGGGACGCCGCTGCAGATCTCCCGCTGGATCCCCCGCTGCAGGCGGTGGTGTTCCCCCGGACTGACTTCTCCGATCCGCAGACGGCAGCAGACCGCCTGCGCGCGACCGAGTGGGCCCAGCCCGCCATCGGGTGCGCCTCTCTCGCAACGCTGCGCCTGCTGCAGGCCGCCGGCGTGACCCCCGCCGCAACAGCGGGTCACAGCTTCGGTGAGGTGAGCGCGCTCCACGCCGCGGGTGTGCTCAACGCCACGGACCTCCTGCGGGTGGCGCGCCGCCGCGGAGAGCTGATGGCCGAGGCCGCGCGCAAGCCGGGGGCGATGATCGCCGTGGCCCTGCCCCGCGAGGACGTCGAGGCCCTGGTGTCTGAGCCCGGCGTGGTGATCGCCAACCACAACGGCCCGCGGCAGGTGGTGCTGTCGGGCGAGACCGACGCCGTCGAGCGGGCCGAGGTCGCCTTGAAGGCGCGCGGCGCCACGGTTCGGCGACTGGACGTCGCGACCGCCTTCCACTCCCCCGTGGTCGCAGAGGCCGTGCCGGCCTTCGCCGAGGCGCTCGACGGGGTGGCGTTCGAGGCCGCCGCGGTCCCCGTGTACGCCGGCAGCACCGCAGCGCACTACCCGGCGGACGCCGCCGGGGCCCGCGCGCTGCTCTCAGGTCAGATCGCCCGCCCGGTGCGCTTCGTCGAGACGATCGAGGCGATGTACGCCGCCGGTGTGCGCACGTTCGTCGAGGTCGGGCCGGGATCTGTGCTCACCGGGCTGGTCGGTCGCATCCTCGAGGGGCGGACCCATCGGGTGATCACCACCGACCGCCGCGGGCGGGACGGCGTGCGTACCTGGCTGGAGGCGCTCGCCGCGCTGGTCGCAGCCGGTCACGCTGTCGACGCCAGGGCGGTCTGGGCTGGTGTCGCTGCGCCGCGGGATCCCGCGACGCTCAAGCGGCCGAAGCTCGCCCTGTCGATCAGCGGCGCGAACTACGGCAAGCCCTACCCGACCCCCGCGGACGCCGAGCGCCCCTCTCGGCCTGCGGCGACACGCGCTCCTCGCGCCGCTTCCAGCACCACGAATTCCCGCGCTGCGGCCGCCCCAGCTCCCGCAGCCCCCGCTCGCGCAGCGATGGCGCCGAGCGCGCCTGTCTCCGTCACTGCCCTGACTGCCGCGCCTGCGTTTACACCGCCGGTCGCCGACCTCGTGCAGTCGCTACCCGCGGTCCCGGCCGCGCCGCTCTTCCCCCCCTCCCCGCCGGCGAGCTTCGCCACGGAGGTCACGATGTCCGGTCCCACTCCTCCCGCTGACGCGGCCTGGGTGTTCGCCTACCAGGAGGCCCAGCGGCAGACCGCCGAGGCCCACGCCGCGTACATGCAGGCCATGGCGAGCACCCACACCGCCTTCCTCCAGGTGGCCGAGGCTGGTCTGAGCGGCCTCAGCGGCATGCTCACCGGCCACACACCGGCCCTCCGGGTGGCTGCGCATGCTACCCCCGCGCCGGTCTTCCAGGCGCCCGCAGCTCCACCGCAGGTGGTGCACATCCCGGCTGCGCCCGCTGCTGTAGCTCCAGCCGCAGTGGCTCCAGCCGCAGTGGCTCCAGCCGCAGTGGCTCCAGCCGCGATGGCTCCAGCCGCAGTGGCTCCAGCCGCAGTGGCTCCAGCCGCGATGGCGCCCACCGCAGTGGTACCAGCCGCAGTGATGCCCGCCGCAGTGGCGCCCGCGCCCCGAGCGGTGGTCCCCCAGCCGGTCGCTGCGGCTCCTGCTCCGGCGGCGCCTTCGGGTACCGATGTACAGGGTCTCCTGCTGAGCGTTGTCGCTGAGAAGACAGGGTATCCGGCGGAGATGCTGTCTCTTGAGATGGAGCTGGAGTCCGACCTGGGCATCGACTCCATCAAGCGGGTGGAGATCCTCTCCGGTGTTCAGGCGCAGGTGCCGGGGCTCCCCGAGGTGGACGCCGCTGCGATGGCTGACCTCCGAACGCTGGGCGACATCGTCCGCCATGTCGACGCGACGCTGGGAGGCACCGCTGCTCCTGCTGCCGAGGCTCCCGCCGACAGCGCTTCGGCGGCGCCTTCGGGTACCGATGTACAGGGTCTCCTGCTGAGCGTTGTCGCTGAGAAGACAGGGTATCCGGCGGAGATGCTGTCTCTTGAGATGGAGCTGGAGTCCGACCTGGGCATCGACTCCATCAAGCGGGTGGAGATCCTCTCCGGTGTTCAGGCGCAGGTGCCGGGGCTCCCCGAGGTGGACGCCGCTGCGATGGCTGACCTCCGAACGCTGGGCGACATCGTCCGCCATGTCGATGCGACGCTGGGAGGTGGACAAACGACCGCCCGCCCTTTTGACGTCGAGGTGCCGCCCGAGCTGGGTCGCACCTCCATCGACGTCGCCCGCGCCCCGGCTGTGGGCCTCGCTACACCTGGACTCCGCGGGGGGACGCTCCAGATCACCCGGGACGGCTCGGGGCTGGCGGAGGCGCTGGCCGCAGAGCTGAGCGGGAGGGGCCTGTCGGCAGAGGCTGTCGATGTGCCCACCACGGGGCGCGTGATCCTGCTTGAGGGTATGCGCCCTGCCGCGGACATCGACGCCGCGCTGGCCTGCAACCGGGCGGCCTTCGTCGCCGCGAAGGCGATGGCGGCTGGCAGCCCTCGCCTGCTGGTGGCGGTGCAGGACACTGGCGGACGCTTCGGCGTCGGCGGCCTGTCGGAGCTCGCGGCCTGGCGATCGGGGATCGCGGGGCTCGCGCGGACGGCGGGCCACGAGTGGGCTGACTGCGTCGTGCGGGTGATCGATCTCGAACGCGGCGCGCGGGCCCCAGCCGAGCTGGCGACGCTCCTCGCCGACGAGCTGACCGCGGGTGGCCCCGAGCCCGAGGTGGGTTTTCCGGCCTCCGGCGAGCGGCTGCGGCTGGTTGATCGGGCCCCGGTGCTGAGTCGCGGCGCTGTAGATCTCGGGGCTTCCGACGTGATCGTGGTCTCCGGCGGTGCGCGTGGCGTGACGTCGGCCTGCGTGCGGGCGCTGGCCTCCCGCGGACGCGGCGCTGCGTTCGCGCTGCTCGGGCGGACCGCGCTGGCTGCTGAGCCAGCGGGCTGCGTCGGGGTGACGGGCGATAGGGACCTGGGGCGGGCCATCCTCCAGACGGCGATGGCCGAGGGAGAGAAGCTCACCCCGGTGCAGATGCGGCGACGCGTGCGGGGGATCCACGCGGTGCGTGAGATCCGACAGACCCTCGCAGATCTCGAAGCGGCGGGGTGCCGGGCCCGGTACGTCTCGGTCGATGTCACCGACGGGCCGGCGGTCGCGGCAGCCCTGGCCGACTGCCGATCTGCGTGGGGACCCATCACCGGCGTCGTTCACGGCGCGGGGGTGCTGGCCGACAAGCGCATCGCCGACAAGCCGCTGGATTCCTGGGACTGGGTGTTCGGCACCAAGATCGGCGGCATGCGCAGCCTGCTCGACGCCACAGCGGGGGATCCGCTGCGCCTTCTCTGCATGTTCTCCTCGGTCGCTGGTCGCTCTGGGAACGCTGGTCAGTCCGACTACGCGATGGCGAACGAGGTCTTGAACAAGGTCGCCGCCGCCGAGCGTGCGCGCCGCGGCGACGCCTGCGTGGTGAAGTCGCTGGGGTGGGGCCCGTGGGAAGGCGGTATGGTGAGCCCCGAGCTTGCGCGCCACTTTGCGGCCCGCGGCGTGCCGCTGATCCCCCTGGCTGTCGGCGGGCGCATGCTCCTCGACGAGCTGTGGGGCGATCGCCCGGGCGAGACCGAGGTGGTGCTGGGCTGCCCGCCCTGGAGCGAGCCGCGTCTCACTGGAGAGGTGACGATCGATCGTCGCAGCCACCCGCATCTGGCGGCGCATGCGATCGGCGGCGTGCCGGTGGTGCCGGTGGTGCTGGCCTGCGAGTGGTTCGCGCGCCTCGCCCGAGCAGCGCTGCCCGACCTGCACCTGCACGGGCTGTCGGACATCCAGGTCCTCCGCGGGATCCGCCTGCGGGGCTACGATGGCGACGGCGATCGCTTCACCGTGGCGTGTCGACAGCTCTCCAACGGCGACGGCGTGGTGCTGGGGCTGGAGCTCCGCGGCGAAGGCGGTGCGCTCCACTACTCCGCGACGGCAGAGGTTGGGAATGCGCAGCCCACCGCCGGGCCGGCTCCCCACGTCGCGCCGCTCGATGACTGGGCGCACCCGGCGATCTACGGGGACGTGCTGTTCCACGGACCGGACTTCCAGGTGATCCGCGAGATCGCGGGTATCTCCCGCGCGGGACTGGAGGCGGAGCTGGTGGGCGTCCAGCAGATCGGCTGGGCTGAAGAACCGTGGCAGACCGATCCGGCCGCGCTGGACGGCGCGCTGCAGATCGCGCTGCTGTGGGCACGCCACGCAATCGGCCTGCCTACCTTGCCCACTCGGGTGGCGCAGCTCCGGCTTTTCGCCGACGCTCCCCAACCCGGCCCGCTCCGCTGCGTCGCGCGCGGTCGGCTCGCGGAGGGGCGGCGGACGGTCTCGGACCTGTTCCTGATGGACGCCAACGGGCAGGTGATCGCGGAGCTTCGGGGCGTGGAGACCCACGCGCCGGCCAGCGCGGGCGCGCCGTCGGCTCGGGCCTGAGCACCCCATGTTCGAGGAGCCGATCGCGATCGTCGGGCGCTCGTGCGTGCTGCCGGGGGCAAACTCTCCCGGCGAGCTGTGGACGGCCGTCGCTGCTGGGCGAGATCTGCTGACAGCGGCGCCCGAGGGCCGCTGGGGGATACGCCCGTCTGCCATCCTCACGGATGATCCCGATCGCTCGGCGGATCGCACCTGGTCGGATCGCGGGGGGTATGTCCGCGACTTCGCGCTCGATCCCAGCGGCTTCGCGCTCCCGGCGGCTCAGCTGGAGGGGCTCGACCCGCTGTTCGGCATGGTCCTCCACACCGGGCGGGCGGCGCTGCTCGACGCCGGCGATCGCGTGCCCCGGGAGCGGGTGGGCGTGGTCCTGGGGAACCTCAGTTTCCCTTCGATGGCGATGGCCCGGCACGCCGCCGAGATCTGGACCGGCGCTCCCCGCGCGGCGGATCCTCGCGATCGCTTCATGTCCGGTCTGCCGGCCCTGCTGCTGCGGCGCGCGCTGGGTCTGGGCGGCGACGCGCTGGCCCTGGACGCGGCATGCGCCAGCGCGCTGGTCGCGATGAAGGTCGCGTGCGATCGGCTCCACACACGGCAGATCGATCTCGCGCTGGCGGGGGCGGTCAACCGCGCCGACGACCTGTTCATCCACGTGGGCTTCTGCGCGCTGAAGGCGATGAGCCGCACGGGCCGCAGCCGCCCGTTCCACGCAGAGGCCGACGGGCTCGTACCGGCAGAGGGCGCGGGGTTCCTGGCGCTGCGCCGGCTGTCCGACGCCCGTCGCGACGGCGACCGCGTCTACGGCATCATCCGCGGGATCGGCCTGTCGAACGACGGGCGGGGGCGGGGACTGCTGGCGCCGCTGGTCGCCGGGCAGCAGCGGGCGCTGGCGGCGGCCTACCGCAGCGCGGGGGTCGATCCTGCGTCGATCTCGCTGCTGGAGTGTCACGCGACGGGGACCACCGTGGGCGACGCCGCAGAGGTCCTCAGCTCCACCGCGATCTTCGGCGAGCGAGATGAGCCGCTGCCTGCGGGCTCGCTGAAGTCCAACATGGGCCACCTGATCACCGCCGCGGGACTGGCCGGAGTGATCAAGGTCACCGAGGCCATGCGCGCGGGGATCCGCCCGCCGACGCTCCACGCGGACGTGCCGAACGCGGCCCTCGCGGGAGGACCGCTGCGTCTGCTCCACGCGGCGGAGCCATGGGAGCATCGCGGACCCCGCCGCGCGGGGATCTCCGCGTTTGGTTTCGGCGGCAACAACGCCCACGTGGTGCTGGAGGCCCCGGGGGGCTCGATCGCGATCCCACCCGGGGTCGGCGTCTCTGCCGCAGCTCCGACTCCACAGGCCCCCGCCGCTGCGGATGAGCTGGTGGTGGTGGGCGGCGGCGCGCGGGTGGCCGCCGCCGAGAGCGCCGCGGCGCTGGCGCAGGCGCTCTCGATGGGGCGGGACCTGCGCACCGACAACGTGGGCCGCGCCGCGTCGCTGGCGCTGCCGCTAGTTGGGGTGCGCTTCCCGCCGCGCGATCTCGCCGACACCCTGCCGCAGCAGATCTTCCTGCTGGACGCCACCCGCGCCGCGGTGGACATGGCCGGCCCGCTGCCCGCCGAGCGCACCGGCGTGGTGATCGGCATGGGCACCGACACGGCGGTGACGCGCTACGGCCTGCGCTGGCGGCTGGCAGAGACCCCCGAGGGCCGCGCGGACCCGGCGTGGCTGGCTTCAGCCCGCGACGCGGTGGTGCCGGTGCTGACGTCGGCGGGGGTGCTGGGCACCATGCCCAACATCGTCGCCAACCGGCTCAACAGCCAGTTCGACTTCGCGGGAGCCAGCGCGGCGGTGAGCGCCGAGGAGCGCTCCGGGCTGGCGGCCCTGGAGATCGCCGCGCGCATGCTCGCCGCTGGAGAGCTGGACGCCGCGGTGGTCGGCGCTGTGGACCTGTGCTGCGAGCCGGTGCATGCCGCCGCGGCCGAGGTGGTCCTGCCGGCCGATCGCCAGACCCCGGGGGACGCCGCGGTGGTGCTGGTGATCCAGCGGCGCTCCGACGCGCTGCGGGACGGTCGGGTCATCCTCGGCGCGGTGCGCCCAGGACTCCACGGCTCCGCCGATCGACGCCTGGGTCTGGACGAGGGGTTCACGCCGCTGACCCCCCGGACCGGCCACGCCCACGCCGCCAGCGGTCTGGTCCACCTGACCGCGGGGGTTCTCCTCTCCGATGCGTCGGTTGTTCATGTGCAGGTGCGCGATCTGACCGGCGCGGTGAGCGCGTGGACGGTCCGCCCTGAGCCCGGCGCGCCGACAGTCGCCGCGCCCAAACCCATCTCGGGACCGACGCTGGTGGTGCAGCCGCACGCCGCGGCGCCGATCTTGCCACCGCCCGCCGACGATCCCACTGTCCGCTTCGAGGCCGATCCCGTGCCCAACCCCTCGCCCGACTCCGGCTACACGCAGCCGATGCCCCCCGCGCCCGCGCTCCCGTCTGTTCTTCCGGACGCGATGATCGCCGAGCATCGCGCCCCGCCGGTCGCCCCCCCCTCGGTGGTCGCGGCCGCCGCTGCGCCCGCGCCCGTGACGCCCGCGCCCGCGGCGACGCGTGCTCCGCTCGCGCGGCCCGTTCAGCCTGTCAGCCCCCAGGCCCACAGTCCCTTCCACGCCCGCAGCCCCCTCCAGGCCCACCTCGCGCGCACGACGCACCTGCACCACGTGTTCCTGGCGGAGCAGGCGAGGGTGCACCAGCGCTTCCTGGCGACGCGCCAGGGCGGGATGGCGGGGCTGCTGGCGGCCTGCGCGCGCGGCGGTCGGCAGGTCTCAGCGCCGCAGACTCCCGCGCCTGCTCCCCACGTGGCGGCGCCGGTCGCTCCCCCGATGCCCGTCGCGCCAGCCGCCGCAGTTCCCACTCCCATAGTCGCGCCAGAGCGGCCCGCTTCTTCGCCAGAGCCGACGGCTTCTCCAGAGCCGACAGCTTCTCTTGAGTCGGCAGCTTCTCCAGAGCCGACGGGACCGACGTTCACCCGTGAGGACCTGGAGGTCCACGCCGCGGGGGAGATCTCCGCCATCTTCGGGCCGGAGTTCGCGCAGCAGGACCGCCACGCACGCCAGGTGCGCATGCCGGAGCCGCCGCTGTTGCTGGCCGACCGCGTGGTGGGCCTGGACGCCGCGCCGGGCAGCATGGGAACCGGCACGATCTGGACCGAGACGGACGTGGGCCATGACTCCTGGTACCTGCACCAGGACCGCATGCCCGCGGGGATCCTCATCGAGTCCGGCCAGGCCGACCTGATGCTCATCTCGTACCTGGGCGTGGACTGGCTCAACGCGGGGGAGCGCGTCTACCGCCTGCTGGGCTGCGAGCTGACCTACCACGGAGCGCTGCCCGCCCCTGGCGAGACCCTCCGCTACGACATCCACGTGGACGGTCACGCCGCGCACGGTGACGTGCGGCTGTTCTTCTTCCACTACGACTGTCGATCGCAGCATGGACTGCGCCTGACGGTGCGGAAGGGACAGGCGGGGTTCTTCACCGACGCGGAGCTGGCGGACTCCGCGGGGGTGCTGTGGACGCCCGAGGAGGCCACGCCGCTGCCCGGTGCGGTGCTCGATCCGCCCGTCGCGGCCCCCGCCGCGCAGTACTCGAAGGCGCAGATCCGCGCGTTCAGCGAGGGACGCGCGTGGGAGTGCTTCGGCGAGAGCCACGTGATCACCCGCACCCACACCCGCACACCGCGCATCCAATCGGGGGACATGTGCTTGATGGATCGCGTGACGTCGCTGGAGACAGCCGGCGGCGCGTGGGGACGCGGTCACATGCGCGTCGAGCGAGACCTGTCCGAGGACGACTGGTTCCTGGACGGACACTTCAAGAACGACCCGTGCATGCCGGGCACCCTGATGTTCGAGGGTTGCCTGCAGGCGATGGCGTTCTACCTGGCGGCGCTGGGCTTCACGATCCGCCGCGACGGGTGGCGCTTCGAGCCCACCAAGGGCGAGCCGTTCCAGCTCCGCTGCCGCGGGCAGGCGACGCCGTCGTCTCGGCTGCTGGTCACCGAGCTGTTCGTGCATGAGGTGGTGGCCGGCCCCGAGCCGCGGCTGGTAGCGGATCTGCTGTGCACCGTCGACGGCCTCAAGGCGTTCCACGCCGAGCGTGTGGGGCTGGAGCTGCTGCCTGCGTGGCCGCTGGACAGCCGACCCCAGGTGCTGGACGCCATCCCCGATGAGACCGGCGTTGCCTCCGCCGACGGCTTTCCGTTCGGCTACCAGAGCCTGCTGGCCTGCGCGTGGGGCCGCCCTTCGGAGGCGTTCGGGCCGATGTACTCGCCGTTCGACAGCCCGCGTCGCGTCGCGCGTCTGCCCGGTCCGCCGTACCACTTCATGTCGCGGGTCACGCACATCGACGGCCCCATCGGCGTGATGAAGCCCGGCGCGCGCATCGAGCTGGAGTACGACATCCCCCCGGATGCCTGGTACTTCGACGCCAGCGATGCCCGCACCATGCCGTTCTGCGTCTTCCTGGAAGCGGTGCTGCAGCCCTGCGGCTGGCTGGCGAGCTTCGTGGGATCGGCGCTGTCGGTCGATCGCGACCTGTCGTTTCGAAACCTCGACGGCACCGGCACATGGACGCGGGAGCTGTTCGAGGACGCCGGCACGCTGCGGACCGCCGTGGAGATCACGAAGGTCTCGCACACCGCGGGGATGATCATCGAGACGTTCGCGGTCGAGGCGTTCCTGGGCGACGAGAAGATCTACGAGATGGAGACGGTCTTCGGGTTCTTTCCGCCCGAGGCCCTGGCCCGCCAGGTGGGGCTGCCCACCAGCGACGCGCAGCGCGCCGAGCTCACCGAGCCCTGTGCTTTCGGGGTCGATCTCAAGACGCGCCCGGCGCGGTACTGCACGGGCTCTCTGCGACTACCCCACGCCGATCTGCTGACCATCGATCGGATCACCGGCTTCTGGTCGGACGGCGGGGAGGCCGGCCTGGGTCGCCTGCGCGCCGAGAAGGACGTCGACGCAAGCGCGTGGTCGTTCAAGGCGCACTTCTTCCAGGACCCGGTGCAGCCGGGCTCTCTGGGGATCGAGGCGCTGCTGCAGCTCCTGCGGTTCTACATGCTGGAGACGGGGGCAGGGGAGGGGATGAGCGCCCCGCGGTTCGAGCCGCTGCAGATCGGCGCGCCGATCACCTGGAAGTACCGCGGGCAGGTCATCCCAGAGAACCGCGTCATCACCACCACGCTGGAGATCACTGGCCGGGGCAGTGATTCCGGCAGCAGTGACGACGGCGGAGAGTGGGCCACCGCGCGGGGATCGCTGTGGGTGGACGGAAAGCGCATCTACCAGATGGAGCAGTTCGGGATCCGCGTCGTCGACGGCGACGGCCCCGACGCGCGGCGTGATCCCGGCGTCGGTGGCACCGTCGATCCCGAGACCGACGCCTGGCTGGCGGATCACCGGCCCACCTTCACGGTCCCGGCCGTCCCCATGATGGCCGTCGTAGACGCCCTCGCGTCCCGGCAGGGGCGCGTGGTGGGCCTGCGCGACGTGCAGATACGCCGCTGGTGGGTGGTGACAGAGCCCAGCCGGTGGGCGACGACCTCCGAGGCGTCGGGTCCCGCGCGGCGGCGCGTCACGCTGACGGTGGACGGAGAGACGCTGGCGACGGCGCTCGTGGAGCTGGGTACCTTCGCGGAGCCTCCCTCCGTGCTCCCCGCGCTGAAGGGCGCGCTCTCTGCAGACCCCTACGCCGAGGGGCGCCTGTTCCACGGACCGGCGATGCAGACACTGACGTCTCTGCGTCTCGGCACCCGCGGCGCGTCGGCCACCCTGCGCGCCGACATTGCGGGCGGGCCGGACGGCGCCCTGCATCCCGTTCTGTTGGACGGGGCGACGCATGCGATCCCCCACGATCGCCTGCACCTGTGGGACCCGTCCATCGATGAAGATCAGGTCGCCTACCCCGCGCGCATTCCCCGGCTCCAGCTCTTCGGACCGGCTCCCAGGAGCGGCACGGTTCGCTGCGAGGTGCGCTACCGCGGACAGATCGCGCCGGGCTTCCCCGCGTTCCGGATCCAGCTCATCACCGATCGCGGGGTGTGGGTGGAGCTGGAGCTGATCGAGGCGCTGTTCCCAAAGGGCCCCATCGGCCGGGCAGATCCCCTCCTGCGGCGCGCTTTTCTCCAGGGGACGGGCGCAGGCCCTCGGCTGTCTCGATACGACGGCGAGCAGACGCGGCTGTCTGAAGCGGAGGTGGCCGGAAGCGACTGGCTACCCGGGACGGTAGCCGCCGTCTACGGCACGCGCGACACCGAGCAGGTCGCCATCGCCGAGCACATCGCCGGACGCGTGGGTATCCACCCCGGGACCCTGCCAGAGGCGCTCCCCATCAACCCCGCAGATGTCCACGTCGCGCGGGACGGGGGCGACGTGCTGGTCACCGGGCCGGGTGCGGGCCCGCTCGACCTGTCCGCCGTCCGAGACTACTGGAACCGCTGGTTTGGAATTGGTCGCTGGCTGGTGGAGGACCTGTACTACGGACTGTGTCAGCGTTTCATCGGGCGGGTGGTGCTGGCCGACCCGCAGGCGTTCGAGGCGGTGCGGGGGAGCAGCCTGCTGTACCTGGGCAATCACCAGACCGGCGTCGAGTCTCTGCTGTTCTCGATCGTCTCGTCGGCGCTGGCGGGCGTCCCCACCGTCACGCTGGCGAAGGCGGAGCACCGAGAGACGTGGCTGGGGCGTCTCATCGCCCACTGCTTCGCCTACCCAGGGGTCGAGGACCCGCGCGTCATCACGTTCTTCGATCGGCAGGACAAGTCATCGCTGGTGCGAATCATCGCGGAACTCGCAGAGGAGATGGCGGGTCCGGGGCGGGGCGTGATGGTGCACGTCGAGGGCACCCGCGCGCTGACCTGCCGAGAGCCGGTGCGGAAGATGAGCGGCGCATTCATCGACATGGCGCTGAAGGTCGGCGCGCCCATCGTTCCCGTGCGGTTCGTCGGCGGGTTGCCTGTGGAGCCGCTGCAGACACGGCTGGAGTTCCCCACCGGGCTGGGCACGCAGGATCTGTGGTTCGGGCGGCCGCTGCACCCCGAGGAGCTCGCGGGGGTGCCCTACGGAGAGCGGAAGCGTCGCGTCATCGACGCCATCAACTCGCTGGGTCCTGGTAACGACGACGAGGCCCCCTCGGCGCCCGATTCGACGCTCGCGACCTGCGCCGCGGTGTGGCAGGCGGAGCGCGGCGTTTGCCACGAGCACGCGGTGCTGGCGGAGGTGCTGCGGGAGTGTCCGGAGCCCTGCGCGCAGACCCGCGCGCTGCTGGGCGCGCTCGACCGTGCAGATTCTGTCCGCGGCGAGGGGACTGTCAGCGGCGAGACCGTCAGCGGCGAGGAGACACCGGCGGACGCGTGGCTGGCGGAGCTGGCGCGTCGGCTGGGAGGCTGATCCAGCGTGTCACGCGAAGAGATCGTCGCGCTGGTCGAGGAGCTGGGCGGAGCCGAGCAGCACACAGCGCGGCTCCAGCGGCTCCTGACGGCCCTGATCGCTGAGTCACGGCAGGCCTCGGTGTTGACCATTCGCCTCGACCCGCTCGAGCCGGTCTCGCTCCCGCAGGTAGAGACGTGGCGATCGGAGCCGCCCACGCTGCGAAGCCTCGGCGACGAGCTCCTCGCCGAGGTCGGCGGGACCACAGCCCTCAGCGACGGCAGTCGCTACGCCGACCGCGGGCTGCTGGGTCGCGGGGGGATGGGCGAGGTGCGGCGCGTGAGCGACGCAGATCTGGGGCGCACCATGGCGATGAAGATCGCCTCACCGATGGTGATGTCCCGCCCGGCGTCGCTGGCCCGGTTCGTCGAAGAGGCGCAGGTGACCGCGCAGCTCCAGCATCCCGGCATCGTCTCGGTCCACGAGCTGGGCCAGCTCCCCGACGGCGCCTACTACTTCACGATGGCGGAGGTGCGCGGGCGCACGCTGGGATCGGTGATCGCCGACGTCCACGCCGTCAGCGGCCGCGACCGCTGGGAGATCACCCCTCGGGCTGGTCGTTTCGGCGCCTGGTTGATGCGTTCCTGCGCGTCTGCGAGGCGGTGGCGTATGCCCACGATCGCGGGGTGGTACATCGCGATCTCAAGCCCGAGAACGTGATGGTGGGCGCGCACGGAGAGGTGCAGGTGCTCGACTGGGGGCTGGCGCGGGTCAGCGGCCGTCGCGACCTCGCGGCGGAGCTTGGCGATCTGCCGACGATCATCACCGATCGCTCGCAGGACTCCATTCAGGCGACCCGGATGGGGGCGGTGGCGGGGACTCCGTCGTACATGGCGCCCGAGCAGGCCCGCGGCGAGCAGGATCGCGTGGCTGCCTGGAGCGACATCTATTCGCTGGGAGCGATCCTCTACGAGCTGCTCTCCGGACGCCCGCCGTACATCGGGCCCAGCGCAGCGACCGTCCTCGACATGGTCCGCAGCGGTCCCCCGGAGCCGCTGGAGGCGGACGGGAGTGAGGAGACGTTCGACCTCGACGCGCCGCCGCCGCTGCTCCGTCCGCCGCTGCCCACGGAGCTGGTGGAGGTCTGTCAACAGGCGATGGCTCGCCAGCCGGAGCAGCGCTTCACGGACGCGGGGGAGATGGCAGGGGTGGTGCGCGGATGGCTCGACGGCGCTCGGAGGCGCGAGCGGGCGCGAGCCGTCGTCGACGACGCCCAGGCGCTGGCGCCGAAGTCAGCCACGCTGCGCACAGAGGCCGCCGAGCGGCGCAGGCTGGCGGAGGATGAGCTGGGTGAGATCAAGCCGTGGGAGCCCGAGGAGCGCAAGGCCGCCGGCTGGGACCATCTCGACGCCGCCGACGAGCTGGAGCGGCGCGCCTCGCTGACAGACTTCGAGGCCGAGACGCGGCTGCACGGCGCGCTGACACATGCCCCCGACCTGGAGGAGGCCCACGCGGCGCTCGCCAGCCGCTACCGCACGCTGCATCGCCAGATGGAGCTGCAGCGGAACCGCAACGGCGCGGCGCGCGTGGAGGGCCTGCTTCGCCAGCATGCCACCGCGCTTCCGGCGTCGCACCCCGAGCGGGTCAGCTACTTCGGCTACCTGGAGGGGCACGGGGCGCTGACGCTGCGGACCGACCCTCCGGGCGCCGAGATCCGCATCTTTCGTTATGTGCAGAAACGACGCCGGCGAGTCATGGCGTTCGAGCGGACATTGGGCAGGCAGGCCGCCGTCCGGGTCCGCCTGTCGATGGACAGCTACCTGTGCCTGCTGATCCATCCCGATCGCGTCCCCGTTCGCTACCCCGTCTACATCGGGCGGCAGGAGCACTGGAACGGCGTGCGTCCCGGGGAGCGGACGGGGAGGACCGTCCACCTGCCCCGGCCCGGAGAGCTGGACGAGCGCGAGCGCTATGTCCCTGGCGGTTGGTTCTGGTGTGGAGGCGACGCCGAGGCCCGGAACAGCCTGCCGCGGGAGCGTCATTGGATCGACGCGTTCGTGATACAGCGCTTCCCGGTCACCAACCTCACCTACATGGCTTTCCTTGATGATCTCGTCTCGACGGGGGACGAAGCGGCGGCGCTGCGGGCGGCTCCACGGGAGCGCGCAGGGGTCAGCGGAGAGCAGGGCTCGATGATCTACGGGCGGACCCCGAGCGGTCGCTTCGCGCTGCGGAGGGACGCCGATGGGGACATCTGGGATCCCCAGTGGCCGGTGATGATGGTCGATTGGCACAGCGCTCGGGCATTCGCCGCGTGGCTCGCAGCGCGTACCGGGCAGCCGTGGCGGTTGCCCACCGAGTTGGAGTGGGAGAAGGCCGCCCGCGGGGTGGACGGTCGCCTCTTTCCGTGGGGTGACACGCCGGACCCCTCATGGTGCTGCATGCGTGAGAGCCACGCCGGACGGCCGCTGCCGGCCCCGGTGGACAGCTTCTCCGTTGACGAGAGTCCGTACGGCGTGCGGGGAATGGCGGGCAACGTCCGGGACTGGTGCTCCGACGACTACAGAGACGGGCTGCGGGTGTTCCGCGGCGGCTCGTGGGACAGCTCAGCGGCGTTCACGCGCGTCGCCTGTCGGAACGGGAGCAGTCCGGGCCTGCGGGCGCCCATCCTCGGATTCCGGCTGGCGCGCTCGGTCGGCCGTCTGCTGGATGAGCCCATGCTATCGTAGGGGTATGCGCTGCCTTCCTGCAATCCTCCTCCTCGCTTGCCAACCGTCGGAGTATGGTCTCCACGTGCCGACCGCGACCAGCGGCTTCGTCACCAGCGATGATCTGGGTGACGGCGCCGCCTTCGCCGCCTGGGAGCGCCCCGCGACGGGTCTCGCCGCGGACCAGCCCCGGCAGGTCTCTGAGCCCGACGCGATCGAGAGCGCGCCTGACATGGAGCGCATCGAGCACTTCTACGTCGGCGATGCCCCCACGCCGGTCGCCGACTACCTGTTCGTGATCGACGACTCCATCTCGATGTGGAAGGTGCTCGACCGCTACCGCGCCGGCATCGCCGGGATGACCGAGCCCGGGGTGTTCCCCAGCGGCGCCCGGATCGCGGTGATGAACACCACGCCGGCCGACCCCCAGGACCGCGCAACCCCCCACCCCGACGTCCTCGCTGTCGCCGGAGAGGCGCACCTGCCGGGCTTTCTCAGGCTGATCAGCCGCGATCGTATCCGGGACTATCGCCAGGTCGTGCCCGGGAAACTCCGCAGACGCTTCAGCCAGCCGGGCTGCTCGGCGTGGTTCGCGCCCGACCAGAGCAACACCCGCGGCGATCCCTGCCTGTGGGCCCACAGCCAGATCGGGCTCCACCACAGCCGAGTCGAGGCCGGGCTCATCGCCGTGAAGCAGTGGCTCGACGAGACGGTCGGCGAGCAGCGCTTCCGCGACGGGGCTGCGGTCAACGTTGTCTTCATCTCCGACACCCATGATCCCGGGGTGCCGCCGAATCAGCCCGAGCGTTGGGATCGCCTGCTCGATCTTCAGCCCGATCTGACCGATATCGCCGCGCTGATCGACGAGCCGATCGCCTCTCTGCGGGTACACGCCATCGCGCCCGAGGAGGAGTGCGCTGAGCGCTTCGATGATCCCAGCTACTTCCGGGTCGCACGGGAGAGCGGCGGGGTCACCGCAGACGTCTGCGAGCTGACCGACTACGCTCCGGTGATCGATGCCATCGCCAAGACGGGCGCGCGGCAGCAGCGACCGGTCGTCCGGCTGGGGTTCGCGCCCGATCGCGTCGAGGAGGTGCTGTTGGATGGAGACCCCGTAGACTGGGAGCGGATCGGGCAAGCGGTCGTGTTGGACCAGCGCGCGCAGGGGCTCCTGTCGGTTCGGTACCAGGTGGAGTAGGTCACCCCCCTGCCGGACCGAGCAGCACCAGCCCTTCGCCGTTGTCCAGTATCGGAATGGCCTTCAGCACCGAGCGGCCCCCGAGCCCCTTCCACCCCGACGGCAGCGGGGGGCCGGTCGGCCTGAACCCCTCACCGACGGTGGCCCAGCCTGTCTTCTGCACCCAACGCAGCACGAGGTCTTCGGCAGGGATGGTCACCGAGCCGCCCAGATTCAGCTCCGGGATCAACAGCTCGCCGCCCGTCTCGGCGACCACCAGCAGCAGCACCGCTGGCGGCCCTACCCCATGAATCACCGCGCCGGGGTGCTCGGTCGTGAGCGTGTGGTGGAGCCACCGCGCGGTGGGCTCGTGCACGAGGACGGGCTCCTCCCAGGCTCTCTGCATGTCGCTGCCGTACCACGGAGAGCCGGGCAGCGCGACGGCGCCGACCAGCAAGAGCGGGACCCAGCGCGCTGGCCCGATCCGACCGGCGGTGGGGAACGCGAGCGGGGCGACCAGCGCGATCGGGGCCAGGACGGCGCCGGGCAGCAGGAAGCGCAGGTTGAGGTTGGCGAGCAGGCTGGGGAGTCCCGCCAGCACCGCCCCCACGGCGCCGAGCCAGCCGCACAGACGCGACCAGCCGCCCAGCAGCCCGCCCAGCAGTCCGAGGCCGGCGCCCGACGCCAGCCAGATCAGCTCCCAGCGGCCGACGGTCGGGTAGGCCATCCCCAGGAGCCCGACCGAGCCCTCCAGGCGGGTCTGCCGCAGCTCGGGCCGCGTGAGCGATCCAGCGAGCTGGAGCGCGCCTGTGATGGTGCTCGGGGCCATCGACTGGCCGAACACATAGCCCTCGCCCGTTCGCGTGTCTTCGACCTGCGCGGGGCGCTGATGGGTCTGTCCCGACTCAACGCTTCGGATGTGATCGTCGAGAGACTGGAGGGTGACCGGAAAGTGCGCATACAGCAGCGCTGTCACGACCACGGGCCCGGCCAGCAGCGCGGCGTTCTTCGGCAGGCGGCGCCAGTCCCGAGCCATCCCGAGCAGCCACAGCGTCCCCAGCGCGAGTCCCAGCGGGAGCCCCTTGGGCATGGCGGCGAGCACCCCGGCCAGTCCGAGTCCGCAGACCACCCACCACGCCGATCGCCGGGTGCGGAGCGCCTCTGCGCCGCCCGCGACGCACCACGCAGCAGAGCAGCCCCACAGCGCGTAGGCAGACGTCCAGCTCCCCACGACCAGCACCAACGGGAACCCGAGACACAGCACGGCCGCAGAGAGCGCGGCGGGGGTCCCCAGCAGTCCGCGGGTCAATCGAAACACGGCGGCGGTGGAGCCGGCGGCGGCGATCAGCGAGACGAGCTGGGCGCTGACGAACAGCGGCAGCGTAGAGACGCGGGAGAGTGCGGCGGCGACGCTGCCGTACAGCGGCCATCGACTGTGCGGATACACCAGGCCGTGGTGCATCGACGCGGCGGACTGGAACCATGTGTCCCAGTCTGCGCCGGAGGGTGTCCAGGTGGGGTTGAGCCATTGGTGACGCAGAATCAGCGCCGCGAGGGCCCCGCAGAACACCAGCGGCGTGGCGCGATCCCGGGCGGGGAGGGGACGCGGCCGACGTCGCCCCACGGCGCCGACAGCGGCGAGGGCCAGCGCCGCGCTGAGCGCGGTCCAGAAGGGCGACACGGCCTACCTGTAGCCCAGCATCCGAAGCATCTCTGCCTGCTCGGGATCGACATCGGCGGACTCTGCGCTCTGCTGCGCCGCAGAGATGAGCCCGGCGCCGCGCCGCGCCAGGGCCGCTGCGTTCAGGGGCGTGGTCCCGTGGAGCTCCTGCGGGTCAGCCTCCAGGTCGAAGCGCGTGACCGCGCCCGCCTCGTCGATCAGCCACTTGATGTCGCGCTGGCGGATCGCCACCTTCCAGCCCCGGCCGCGATGCAGCTCGGAGCGTGACTGCTGCATCGGCGCCAGGGAGATCATCTCCTCCGCGGGTGTCCCGGTCCGCAGGCGCTCCTGCAGAGACGCCGGGGCGCCGGTCAATTCCAGCCCCTCCAGCCCCGACCCGGCCAATTCCAGGCCTGCCAGCTCCAGCAGGGTCGGCGCGATGGCGGTCAGCGGGGTGGGCGCGGCCGACACCTGACCGGCGGAGATCTCGGCGGCGCGCAGCAGGATCGGCACGCGAAGAGACGGCTCGTACAGCTCGCTGCCGTGATTCAGCAGGTAGTCGTGCTCGGTGAGGCTCTCGCCGTGATCGGCGGTCAGCACCACCGCAGCCTCGCGCGGCAGGGCGTCGAGGAGGCGCCCTACGAGGGCGTCGGTCCAGGCGATCTCCCCACCATAGCGGGCGATGGGGCGCCGCAGGTCGGGCGGGACCGACGGGACGACGAGTCCCGCGGCGCGCTGTCGCATCAGACTCGCGGAGATCTCCCTCGGGTGGCCCGGCGCGTCTGGAGCGCGGGGATCGAGCAGGGTGTCGTAGGGCGCTGGAGGGCGGTATGGTGAGTGGGGATCGTACAGGTGTACCCACAGAAACGCCGGTCGATCGTCCAGCGATAGCCAATTCAGTGCGCGGTCGATCGTCTCCGCTCCCCCTCGCTGGGTGGGGCGACGGTCCGGGATGACGTGGCGAACGAACGCGCCGCCCCAGGCGCTCGCCTGCACGCGATCCCAGTGCGAGAGGCGATCATCGAAGTGCTCGAAGCCCCGATCGAGCCCCTGCGCGCCGCGGAGCACCACCGCCGAGACGAACGCCCCCGTCCGCCAGCCGGCGCGCTGCAGTGCCTCGCTCACGAGGTCGGCGTCGGTCGGCAGGGAGACACCGTTGCGGACGACCCCGAGATCGTGGGGGGGGCGTCCCGTCAGCATGCTCACATGGGACGGCAGGGTGAGGGGAGCGAGGGCCGCGCCGTGCGTCCACAGGGCGCCGCTGTCCGCCAGCGCGTCGAGGTGCGGCGTCGGCACGGGACGGCGGTAGCCGCCGATCCGCCCCAGGTGGTCTGCTCGGAAGGTGTCCAGCGTGATCAGCACGATGTCGCGCTGCGACGTCGCGGGGGCGCCAGCGGGGATGGGCGAGCCGCTGGGCCAGGTCCATGCCCACAGGCCCAGCGCGCCGAGGCTCGCGGGGATCGCCAGCGATCGTCCCAGCGCCGCAGCCGTCCCAGCCAGCGCGAGCGCTGCGATCAGCACGATGGTGATCGCGACCCCGTCCAGGTCACGCGCGCCGAGGAGCGCGACGAGACCCAGCGCGGACCAACAGACCTGCACGGGGAGCCCGTCTCGCAGGCGCTCCGGCAGCGGCAGGCTCCGAGAAACCAGCTCCGTCGCCAGCGCGACCGCGGCGAGGAGCGCTACCAGTCCGCCGACGATCTGCAGACACAGCAGCAAGCGATCCGTAGGGAGCAGTGTCCCGCGGAGCTCGATGAAGACACGCGCCGCGTCGAGCAGGCCCAGCGCGAGCCCGCCCGCCAGCGCGCCTCCTACTGCTCGATACCGCCGGCCCAGGAGGTACCAAACATGGTGGGGTTGGGGAGGCCCTCGACCTGCAGACGCGCCGCGCCGTCATCGGCGCTGCTGCGGTAGTAGTAGTAGGACGTCCACGAGGTGGACCAGCCGCCCGCGTCGGAGCAGTCCCAGACCTCCCAGCAGGACTCGTACAGATCGTCGAGGTCTTCGCCGGCGTTCTTGCAGGACTGGCCCAGCGCGTCGATGCAATCGGCAGCGTTGTCGTCGTCGAAGTCGCAGTCGTCGTAATAGTCCTCGGCGTCCTCGTAATCATCGACGAACTCGTCCACGCAGTCGTCGAGATCGTCGTAGTAATAGAAGAAGTAGGCGGTCGTGCAGTCCTTGTAGAACTTGCAGTAGGCCTTGGCGGACTTCTCGCCCCAATTGTCCTCGGTCACCTTGCCGAAGCAGGCGGCCAGGCCGGTCAGGGCGCCGATACCGATGAGGGTCTTGCGGCTGATCCGGGGAGTCATCGTTTCCATCTCCATGAAGTGTTGGCGGGTCGGAGCGTATCACGACGATCGGTGATCAGGGGGATCGACACGCGATTGCCCGGTGGGGAATCGCTGCGTTACGATCGAGCGCCGTGGAGGTGCACATGAATGGTCTCTTTTTCACGGGCTTCCTCGCGATCACGGGCTGCTTTGTAGATGCGGGTGAGGCCGACGAGGACGACGACGATCCCACCTTCGCGGGCGGCTCGGGGGGAAGCGCCACGGGTGGCGGCGGCGGCGCGGGGGTGTCTACCGGAAACGCCGCGCCGTGGGAAATGGGCTCGTTCCAGTCCGCGCTGTTCGCCACCGATCCCGACAACGACTCCGAGAACGGCGACGCCGTCCTCATGCTGTCGACCGCCGAGGTGAGCTGCAACCAGCTCCTCCAGCTCGAGGACTGGTGGGATCTCGACGAGCTCACGCTCGAGGGCAGCGGCATCTTCTTCGTGATGGAGTACGACCACGACGGCGGCGGGCGCTTCGACGATCCTGAGGACTGGGCCGCGCTCTACATGTCCGGCTACGGCTACAACTACGACAAGGACATGGAGACCTACCTGGCGACGATGGCCTGGAACGACGGCTACCTCTACCTGATGGGCTACTACTCAGGTACGAGCTGGCTGCGCATCACCCAGGCCACCGAGTCGCAGGTCTCCGGCGAGTACTTCGCCACCTACTGGACCGGCTCGTTCTCCGCGACCGACTGCGGCGACTGGCGCGAAGAGGACAACCGACCGCACGACACCTATGATTGGTAGGTGATTGGCGGCGATTGGTCGGTCTGGTCGGCAGCATCTACCGGCCCGCCGCTTTGCTAGAGGATTCCTGCTGAAGGATCGCTGCTGAAGGATCGCTGTTGAAGGAATCCTGTTGAAGGCGCTGATCCGCGTCGCTGCGGTCGCCGCCGCTGCGCTAGCCTGTCTCGCGGTGGACGCCCACGAGGCACCGGTCGCGCTCACCACAGAGCGGCTCGGGTGGGCCGCGGGTCTCCTGACCGGGCACGCGCTGCTCGCCGAGCTCCTCATTCGGCTGCGTCCGCCCAGGTGGCTGATGGTGGCGGGCGCGGGCGGACTTCTGGCGGCGGCGGGGGGCTGGTGGACGCTGCTTCGCGCCGCGCCGGCGCAGTCCCCAGGCGGCGACGTGGGGGAGCCTGGTGGCGGAGATGTGATCCTGATCACCCTCGACACGTTTCGCGCCGATCACCTGGGCGCGCAGGGGGGAGCTGCGCACACGCCGCACCTGGACGCCCTCGCAGAGAGCGGCGTTCGCTTCTCGCGGGCGATGTCTCCCGCGCCGCTGACGGCCCCGGCGCACGCCAGCATGCTCACCGGGCTGGAGCCCTGGAAGCATGGGGTGCTCGCCAACGGCGTCACGCTGACCGCGCCCACCGTCGTCGAGCGGATCCGCGCCTCCGGATACGCCACCGGAGCGACGCTGGGGGCGCGGGTCCTCGATCGCGGAAGCGGGCTGGCGCAGGGCTTCTCCTGGTTCGACGATCGCTGGGGTTCAGCCAGGCACGCGTGGCTGCCGTGGCGCTCCTCCGACGGGGCCGAAGAAGATCGCCGCGAGATGCTGGCCCGCGACGGCGGCGCGGTGGTGGACCGGGCGCTGGCGTGGTGGCGACAGACCGACAAACCTCGCCTGCTCTGGGTGCACCTGTACGATCCCCACACCCCCTACCGGGACCACGGCGGCGCGGTGTCGTTTGCATCGACAGACGAGCGGGGACCGCGACGGCCGGGCCTGGCGGGTCTCCTCCAGGCCGCAGCAACCGGGCTCCCCGAGGAGCGGAGGGCGCGCTATCGCGCGGAGATCAAGTGGACGGATGCCTGCGTGGGGCGACTGCTCGAGGGGGTCGGAGACGAGCCCGCGGTGATCGTCGCGGGGGACCACGGCGAGAGCCTCGGCGAGCACGACTACTGGTTCAACCACGGCGCGCGCTTGTATGAGCCTGCTCTCCATGTACCGCTGATCATCCGCTGGCCGGGGCGGCTCCCGGCGGGGCAGGTCTCGGACGATCTGGTGGGTCTGATCGACGTCGCTCCGCTGCTGCTGGCGATGACGGGGCTGGAGGACGGTGGGGGTCCCCTGATCGACGGCGCGCCGGCGCGGACGCTCGCGGCGTACACCACCGGCCAGGAGGCGCGGGCCACGCTGGGCTACCGCAGCCGCGACGCTCGCTGGCGCCGGGGGCGGGTGGCCGCGCTGCGTGTGCCCGGCGGCAAGCTGATGGCGTTCGAGGGATCGCCCCCCGTGTGGTTCGATCTGGAGCACGATCCGGACGAAGCCGACCCGCTGGAGGTCCCCCAGGACCGCGCGTCTCTGCTGCCAGCTGCACGCGCGATGCTCTCGGAGCCCGAGCCCGCGCTCTCAGCGGAGGAGCGTGAGCGTCTCGCGGCGCTCGGCTACGTCACGCACTGAGCAGAGGACCTCGAACCCCTCAAAGACGCCGGGTGTGACGGGTTACCCCACGATGGCGCGGAGGAGCGATGCACGCCGACGAGATCAACAACATCCGCGAGGGCCTGTTGCTGGGCTCCGCTGCGTCGCAGGCCGCGCAGCTTCGCAGGTTGGGCGGTCAACATCGCCGCCTCGGTGCCGTGCTCGAGGGGTTCGAGATCAGCCGCTGGGGCATGCTGATCGGTCCGCCCGGATTTCGAATCTCCTCAGAAGGGCACGGCCGCCTGGAGCCCCTGAAGCCCACCGATCGGTACCCGGTCCCGGTGACGGACGCGTTCCTTGAGGCGTTCTTCGTGGGGATCGGCCGGGGCTGGCGTCGCAGTCGGGGTCTGACCAAGCTGACCCACCTCCACCTCTCCGGTAGCTCCCTGACGACCCTGACCGCGCTGGAGGACCTGGACCTCACCCACCTGACGATCTCCAAAGCGGCCGGCCTCGTCGATCTCGAGTCGCTGACGCGACTACGCCACCTCTCCGAGCTGCGCCTGACGCACGTGCCGGAGGTCGATCTCCAGCTCATCGCAGATCTGGGCCGGCTGCGCTCTCTCCTGCTCGTCGCGCCTGGCCGGGTGGATCCCAGCTACCTCCCGGACCTCACCGGGCTGGATGTGATCCACATCACCGACTGCGCCAACATCGACAGCATCGATCCGCTGCTCGATCTCGATCTCGTGGGTCTGAACCTGAGCGGCTGTCCCCTCCGGGATTGCCTCGACATCGGCGAGCTGCGCGACCTGGAGCGTCTCGATCTCGGAGGCTGCCCGGTGGAGGACTACGAGCCGCTCACCGAGGCGACGTCGATCACCCACCTGACGCTGGGCGCGGCTCCGTCGCTCCGAGAGCTTCCCCTGCTGCCGGGCGACAGCCTGCGAGAGATGACGCTGACCGGGATGGCAGGGCTCCGAGCGCTCCCCTCCCTCAAGCGGTGGACCCAGCTCTTCACCGCGAAGGTCATCGACTGTCCTCGGGCCACCGGCATCGGATTCCTCACAGACGTCCGCGACATGAACCGCCTGGTGTTGTCCAACGTCGGCTTCCGCGCTGAAGATCTCCCCGAGGGGGTCGCCCGGCGGGTGGTCTGGCGGTAGCCGCTGGTCTGGTGTTGACCGACTGCGATCAGCCCTCAGCGCTGCGGACCACCATCACGGTGCAGGGGCTGTGCCGGGCGATGGCCTCGGGGATGGTGCCGAACAGGATCTCCCGGTAGCCGACCTTGCGGGCCGCGCCGATCATCACCGCGTCGTAGTCGTTGCTCGCCTCGACGATGGTGTCGACGACCGACGCGCCCTCCATCAGCCGGGTCTCCACACCTGTGACGTCTCCGAGCAGCGCAGCGGTCTCCTGCAGGAGGGCCTCCGCGCGCTGCCGGGCGGCGGCGTCGCTGTCGGGCGTGATGACCGTGGTGACCGTGATGTGGGTGTTGGTCCGGCGGGCCAGCGCGGCGGCGTAGGAGGTGGCCCGCGCGGCGTGGCTGCCGCCGGCGGTGGGCAGCAGCAGGCTGCGTATGGGCTCGCTGCCCACCGGCTTGACCAGCATGATGTCTCGCTGGGACTGCGACACCACGGTGTCGGTGATCTCGCCGAGGATGCGCTCGCGGGTGGAGGAGTAGCCCTTCCAGCCCAACAGGACGAGATCGGCGTCGCGGTCGCTGGCGGCGCTCAGCACCGCACGGGCGACGTCGTGGGCGATGGTGACCACGGGCGCCACATGGACCCCGAGGCGCTCTCCGACCTGCTCGGCGCGCGTGAGCACCTGGGTCTCTCTGCGGAGGGTGTCGAGGTGGGCGACGCTTCCGAGCTGCTCGGGGACCACCACGACGCGCGCAGCCACCACCTCGCCGCCAGCGTCTGCCGCCAGGTGGCAGGCCAGCCCCACGAGGGCATCGCAGGTGCCGGGGTTCGAGAGGGGGACGAGGATCCGGTAGCCCTCATCGTCGGCGGGGATGGGAGCGGGGGCCGCGGGGCTCTCGGTGACCGCGACGTCGCCCAGGCGACGCCAGACCAGGAACCCCCCCATGCCGATGGCGAGGGTGCCCAGCGCCAGCACCAGCGGGAGCGGGTGCGCGATGAGCTGACCCATCAGGTAGAGGTTTGCGACGATGCCGAGCCCTGGCAGCAGCGGCACGAACGGCACGCGGAAAGGGCGCTCCAGATCGGGGAAGCGGCGCCGGTGGACGATCAGCGCGAGATCGACGCCGATGAGCGCGAGCAGCAGGACTGCGTCGGCGTAGTGGGCGAGATCCTCCAGATCGAGCGCCAGCGCGAAAGCGCCGATGGTCAGGCCGACGAGGGCCAGCGCCGCCACGGGGGTGCGGGTCTCGGGGTGGACCTTGCCGAGCACCGCGGGGAGGTGCCCGAGCTGGCTCATCGCCATCGCCACGCGCGAGCCGGCCATGATCGAGGCGTTGGAGGCGGAGATCATCGAGAACAGAGCGCCCGCGACGATCACCATTCCGCCGACCGGTCCGAGGAAGCGCCGGGCGGCCTCGCCCATGGACGCCTCGTCGTAGCTGGTGAGGCCCGCGGCGAGCACGCACATCACCACGAGGGTGTACAGCACCGTCACGATCCCCATCGACCAGAAGATCGCCCGGGGGATGTTGCGCACCGGGTCCTTGACCTCACCCGCGGAGGCGGCGATGGCAGAGAACCCGAAGAACGTGATGAAGACCATCGCGGAGGTGCCGGCGATCTGACCCATGTCCTTGCTGAAGTGCTCGATCAGGAGGTCGGTGGTGACCTCCTGGAGGCCGCCGATGACGAACCAGATCAGCAGCAGCACCTTCCCGATGGTGACCACCACCTGGAAGGAGCCGGACTCCTTGGTGCCCTTCATGTTCAGCAGGCTGAGCGCGAACAGGCCGACCAGACCGGACAGCGGCGCCCAGGGCAGGTGCCAGACGAACTCCTGGAAGTACGTCGAGAGGCTGGAGATGTAGAATCCGCAGGACGATGTGTAGCCGAGGAACAGGCAGAACCCGACGAACCACGCGGCCGTCGCGGGGAAGGTCTTGCGGGCGTAGAGGTAGCCCTCACCGGAGCGCGGGTAGAGCGCGGCGAATTCGCAGTAGGTGAGCGCGGTGAACAGCGCCACCACCGCCGCCAGCAGGAAGGCGACGATGGCCGCCGAGCCCACGTTGCGGACAGCAAGACCCGACAGGGTGAAGATCCCCGCGGCGATCATCGTGCCCACGCCGATCGCCAGCGCCGAGGTCAGGCCGAGCTCTCGACTGAGTTCAGCCTCGATGTGGGGCTGCCTATCCACGAAAAATCCTCCGCGACGGCGCATGTAGCGTGGCGATCTCCCTCGCGCCTGTAAGGGATCTGTCGAGGTTGGGGGCGGGGGGGTAGGCGGGGCCGCGCCGGGATAGAACTCCTGGTCGCGGAGGAGGTGTATGGACAAGCGCCGGGTGATGATGGTGGTCGGAGGCCTGGGCCTGCTGTTCATCTGCTGCAGCGGGCTGTCGATCGTCGGTGGCGCGATCGCGTGGTTCTCGCTGAGCCCCGAGAGCGTGCCGGTGACCGAGGAGGCTGCGGCGGGCGCGGCGATCAGCGGGGTGTGGGGGGTCGGCCTGGTGATGTCGCTGTTCGCGCTGGCGATCGGCGGCGGCTCCGCGGTGCTCGGCATCTGGGTCGGGCGCGACCAGTCCCGCCCGGCGGTCTTTTCGCTGGCGATGTCCGTGCTGATCCTCTCGGCCGTCATCGCCGGCGGGTTCCAGAGCTACCTCGACGCCGAAGAGGCCGTGCAGAAACGCCAGGAACTCAAGCGCATGATGGGGATGGTGGTGGAGATCGCCGAAGCATCCGGCGATCCTGAGCTGATCGAGCTCGTCAAGGAGGAGGCCGGGGTGGAGATCTCGGCCGCCCCCGAGGTCGAAGAAGACACGCCGGAAGCGGCGGACGAGCAGGGCGAGTAGGGAGGCGACATGGATCTCGACGTCATCGTCACGTTCGTCGGGCTGGGGATCGCCGGCATGGCCGGTTGCCTCGGGGTCTGGATGGAGCGCGATCGCGAGGGGCCCACCCTCTGGGCGTGGACCTTCTCGATCCTGATCGCCCTCTCGGTGGTCGTCGAGATGAGCCACGCGTCGATCCAGGCCGCGCGTGATGCCCAGATCGACGAGGCCACCGCGCGGGTGCTGGAGAAGCTCACGCTGATCGCCGCGAGCGGCGACAACCCCGCGCTGGAGGGTCTGGTCAGCGCTGAGCTCGCCGCACAGGCGCGCAGCAACCCCCGCGTGGTCCGCAAGCTGGAGAGGCGCGTCGCTGCCCGCGGCGGAGACCCCAGCTCTGTGCGCCGACGCGCAGCCGCCGGACGTCGCAGCGCCGCTGGTCTCTCGCCGACACGCGGGAAGGCGGGGGGCAAGGCCGGCGGCGCCGGGAAGGGCGGAGGCAAGGCCGGCGGCAAGTCCGGCGCCGGGAGGTCCGGCTCGGGCAAGGCGGGCGGTCAGTCCTCCGGCGCGACAGGCGGCGCTGCGGGAGGCTCTGGGAAGTCGGGCGGAAGGTCCGGCGGCGGCTCGTCCAGCTCGTCGCGGTCGTCTGATGGCGCCGCGGACGGGCAGGGGAGCCAGGGCGGCTCCTCCTCAAAGAGCGGCTCGTCCTCGAAGAGCAGCTCCTCCAGCGGTCGGTCCGGCAAGGGGAAGGGGCGGTAGAGAGGCGCTCAGCAGCGCCGCTGCTGCTGGTTTACACGCGTCCGGCTGCGGCGTCGCAGCATCGACGCTGCGACCCCACCCAATACAAGCAGCGCCATCAGCACCCGCCCGAGTCGACCCGCCACCTGCCACCACGGCGCCCCGAACGCCGCCAGACGGAGCACGACCTCGCCGCCGTCGACCCCGGGCAGGATGGGCAGGGCGTCCCAACCCTGGATGTCTCGACGCCACGGGCTGAGCAGGTCCCAGTGGGGCAGGCCGGGGGGAGCGACCGGTCGCAGCCGCGCGCGCAGCCAGCCCCTGTCCCGAGGGGAGACCGGCGGGACGATGGGCCGGTCGGCTGGCCCCCGGTACAGCAGTCGCTCGCCGATGCGCAGCTCCAACACGCCATCGGTCACCCCGGACAGCAGGGCGGGCTCCAGGGTGATCCGGCGCGGGCCGGTCGGGCCGTCGGGCGGCCGGCGAGCATAGACCGCGACGCTGGCCGGATTCAGGAACGCGGCGGCGTTGCGGTCGGCCTGGGGGGCGCCGCGGAGCGTGAGTCTCTGGAGGTGGTGCTCCGAGAGATCGAGCGTGACCTCCTGTCCGGAGCGGCGGGTGCAGCGGTACTCGGGGGGGAGGGGGGAGGTGAACGGCTGAAGCATCGCGACGATCACCCTGTCTGCGGTAGGGGGGCCGGGCGCGGGGCAGATCTCCGGCGGGGGGAGCGCGTCCACCGTCGGGAACCGGCGTGCGATCCGGGGCGCCGCGATCACCAGGTCGCGGGCTGCGCGCAGGGCTGCGCTCTCCGCGGCCGCCGTCTCCTGGAGATCTGCCGGGTCCGCGAGCTGACGCCAGGTCGCCGAGCCGAGCTG
Source organism: uncultured Enterobacterales bacterium (assembly GCA_964464515.1). Classification (GTDB taxonomy): domain Bacteria; phylum Myxococcota_A; class UBA796; order UBA796; family UBA2385; genus CAYXGP01. The sequence continues at coordinate 15,259 of CAYXGP010000023.1, read as the reverse complement.
GATCAACAGGAGGATCGCCGCGATCGGCCCGGCGCGTCCGAGGAGGCGTGTGGCCGCGGCGGCGGCGACCGCCATGGCCGGGAGGAGAGTCAGAAACGATCGGGGCTCGTGGGGAAAGGTGCGCCCGGTGCCGAGCCGAAAGGCGATCCCCAGCGCGGCCACGAGCGCCATCACCAGGACCAGCACGCGGCCTGCGCTGCGCTCCCGATCCTCGCCCCGGGCGGCGACCCAGAGCGCGGCGACCACGCCGAACACCGCCGGGGCGATGGCCTCCCACGGCTCCCCGCTGCGCCCCGCGTCGTACCCGTCCAGGTAGGCGCCAGCGGTCCGCCGCAGCGCGCGCCACGGAACATCCAGAACCCAATGCAGCGCGCTGGGCGCGGGGGCGTCGGCGTGGACGTCGAGCGTCGCGCCGGCGGGGCTGGTGAAGAATCTGAACGAAAAAAGCAGGGCCGCCGGTCCCCCGACCACCGCCACCGGCAGCCAGGGCCGCAGCGGCGACAGGCTCTGCTCTCGGACGGCGCGGCTCGCACACAGCAGCGCTACGGGCAGCGCGAGGAACCCGAAGTAGAAGTCGTTCAGCGCGCCGAGCAGCAGCCCGGCGGCGAGCAGGGCAGCGCCGCCCCGTGTCTCGGCGTTCGTCTTCGGTTGGGTCGCTGACTCCAGGCGGGTCAGCCCCAGCAGGGTGAGGGCGCCGGTCAGCGCGCTCCAGGCGTAGTTCTCGGAGTCGTGCGCGTGGTAGACGAGGATCGGCTGGAGCGCCACGAGCGTGCCGGCGAGCCAGGCCGTCCACGGCGCCCGCCGTCCCGGAATCGCCCAGGTCAGCGCCGCCGCGCCCACCGCTCCGATGATCGCGTGCAGACGCCACACCCACGGGGCCTCGCCGAGGAGGCTCCGGGCTGCCAGCCGCAGCCAGTACGACAGCGGCAGGTGGCCGTTGAAGGCCCCGCGCGGGTCGAGCGCGTCCGCGAGGATCTCGAAGGAGTCGTCGGTGAAGCGCCACAGCTCGTTGTGGGTGAAGTCTCGCGTGGTGGCGCCCCAGGAGGCGCACAGCGTGGCCGTGGCGATGACCGCCAGGAGGCCCGCGCGCTGGGCTACCACTCGTGAATGTTGGCGTCGATCCACGCCAGGCGGATCGGCAGCCACTCGCGGATGCGCTCCAGCTCAGCTTCGTGACTCTCGATCTCGTACAGGTACTCCTCGCCGCTCCAGCCGAAGCTCACCTCGTCGATCGGCCACGTCTCGAAGTTGGCAGCGATGGTGTCTTCCCCCATGCGCTCCACGTACTCGGTGATGCGCGCGTCGAGGGTGTCTTCGGCCAGGGCCCCCTCGCGCAGCTCCCACCAGCGCTCCTCCAGCCGCGCGGTGAACTCGGGATCCTCTCCCATCGCGGCGATCATCGACGGCCGGTAGGCGATCCACCCCTCGGGGTTCTCGTTGTCGTTGTAGCTGGGCTGCGACAGCGTGAGGTCGAGATCCCAGGGGGCCCAGCGCATCGTCTCGCCGGGGCGACGCCACAGGTACAGGCTCAGGTAGTAGCCGTCGTTGTTGCGCATGAACTCTTCGAGGATCACGAGATCGACGGAGCTGTCCAGGTCGACCCAGGTGAAGACGCCGTCGCTGGGATCTGCGGGATCATCCGACAGCGATGCCTGCTCCCAGCCCGCCAGCCAGGTCTGCACGGCGGCGTTCGCCTCGGCCGAGATCGTGTCGTCCCGCGGATAGACGAGCTGCCAGGTGCCGGTCCCGCCGCCGTTGGCCCACACGCCGTCCTCGTCGTCCAGCTTCACGATGAACGTCTGCCCGCTGTCGTCGCGCTCGAGATCGAGGCGATCGTCGTCGCGCTTGATCTTCTCGGTCAGGTGGTAGATGCCGAACCAATCGCCGTCGAGGGTGAGGTCGCAGAAGGCGATCTGGGCGGCGTAGCGATCGACGCTGCCTGGCTGGAAGCTCTGGAACGTGTCGAAGCCCAGGGGATTGCGGATCAGCGCCCGGTCGATCCAGGCGCCGCCGAGCACCCAGTCGCTCTCGTCGCCCAGGCCCATCAGATCTGCCTCGACCTCCTCGCCGTCGGGATCGCGCAGCTCGACCGCGTACTGCGGCTTGGGAAAGCCCGACGACGATCTGCCTCGGATGTGGGCCACCGCGTCGCCGGAGTAGTGGACCGCGCCGGCGGAGTCCTCGACGCTGAACCAGCAGGCGGTGTCCGCGCTGGTGCTCAGCGTCCCCTCGCAGGTGAGCGCCATGTGGCACAGGTCCTGCGGGATCTCCCGATCGGGGATGGACTCGGTGGGTGCGGAGATCGAGCCGGAGGTCGTGGGGCCCGTGCTGACCGTGTCGGTCGGCGCGGTGGAGGTCTCGCCTCGTGGGATCGGCAGCGTGTCGTCGCCTCCGTTCAGGGAGGAGACCATCGCGGGGCGGCAGGAGAGCAGCAGGAGGGCGATCACCGCGTCATCGTATCGCCTCAGGCGACGGTAGGATGTCCCCACGAGGAGACCCCATGGCTCACGAAGATGCTATCGCGCTGGTCGAGGAGCTCGGCGGCACTGCGGAGCACGTCGACAGAATGCGCCGGATCCTCTCCGGGCTGGTGGACGAGCCCCCGATCACCGCGCACACCTGGATGCTGGAGCCCGCGGTCATCGATGAGAGCGAGGAGGTTGAGGAGATCGGTGCGGTCGGGGAGGGCGGGCAGAGCGGAGAGAGCGAGCCGCCAGGCGGCGGATCGCGGTACGAGGATCTGGGTCTGCTGGGTCGCGGGGGCATGGGCGAGGTTCGTCGCGTGCGCGATCGGGAGCTGGGACGCACCCTCGCCATGAAGATCGCCTCGGAGGGCGTGATGAACCAGCCGCGCTCGCTGGCGCGGTTCGTGGCCGAGGCGCAGGCGACGGCGCAGCTCCAGCACCCCGGCATCATCCCCGTCCACGAGCTCGGTCGGCTCCCCGACGGCCACGCCTACTTCACGATGAAGGAGGTGCGGGGGCGCACCCTGGCCGAGGTCGTTGCCGAGTTCCACGCGACCCGACACACGGTGTGGACGTTTCGGCGTCTCGTCGATGCATTCCTGCGTGTCTGCGAGGCGGTGGCCTACGCGCACTCCCGAGGGGTGGTCCACCGGGATCTCAAGCCCGAGAACGTGATGGTCGGCGCGCACGGAGAGGTCCTTGTGTTGGACTGGGGCATCGCCAAGGTGACGGGGCAGCCCGACCTCGCGGAGCGGCAGGGTGACTTCGCACCGGAGGCAGGGGACTGGGTCACGACCGATCGCTCCCGGGATGGCACCCAGATGACGATGATGGGGGCGATTGCCGGCACCCCGGCGTACATGCCGCCGGAGCAGGCCAACGGGGAGCTCGATCGCATCGACGCGCGCAGCGATATCTACGCGCTCGGCGCCATCCTCTACGAGGTGCTCAGCGGTCGCCGGCCGTATGTGGGCGACCCCTGGTCGGTGCTCACCCAGGTGCGCGCTGGGCCCCCTGTTCCGCTGGGCGTCCCCGGCGATCGCCTCCTCCCCGGCGAGCTGGTGGCGGTGGTTGAGCGCGCGATGGCGCGTGATCCGAGCGGCCGTTTTCCGGACGCCTCACAGATGGGTCGGGCGGTGCGTGAGTGGCTGGAGGGCGCGCGGCGCCGCGATCAGGCGCTGAGCGTGGTGGCCGTGGCGCGGCGTCAGCGGGATGAGGTGGAGGTCCTGGGCGCGCAGGCCCGCGAGCTCCGCTCGGAGGCCGCCGCGCTCCTCGCGCGGACCCGGCCGTGGGAGGACGAGGGGCGCAAGGCCGAGGGGTGGGCGCGGGAGGACGCCGCCGCGGAGCATGAGCGGCGGGTCGCGCAGCTCGAGATGGAGGCAGAGCGCGGTCTGCACGCCGCGCTGCGGGTCGATCCGGGGCTGGTGGAGGCCCACGAGGATCTGGCGGATCTGCGCCGCGGTGAGCACGCAGCCGCCGAAGAGCGCCGCGACGACGAGGCCATCCTCCGGGCCGTGGGAGCGCTGCGGGAGCACCTGGGGGCGCTGCCTGTGAGCAACGCTGTCCGGGTCGGTTGCCTGGCGTACCTCAAGGGCGACGGCGCCCTCACCCTGGAGACCGATCCGCCCGGCGCACAGGTGCTGCTGCATCGGTACATCCTGCACAACCGGCGGCTGGTGCCGCGGTTCGAGCGCAGCCTCGGCACGACCCCGCTGCGCGCAGTGACCCTGCCGATGGGCAGCTACCTGTGCGTGCTCCGTCACCCTGAGCGTGTCGACACCCGCTACCCTGTCTTCATCGGACGGCAGGAGCACTGGGATGGTGTCCCGCCCGGCGCGACGTCTCCCAGCCCCGTCCCGCTCCCACGCGCGGGCGAGCTGGGCGAAGGCGACTGCTATGTGCCGGCGGGGTGGTTCTGGAGCGGCGGCGATCCACACGCCACCAACCATCTGCCGCGGCGGCGGCTGTGGGCCGGCGGGCTCGTGGTGCGGCGTTTCCCGGTCACCAACGCCGAGTACATCGCCTTCCTCGATGATCTCGTCGACAGCGGGCGCGAGGAGGAGGCCCTCCGGTGGGTCCCCCGGGAGCGCGCGGGCGGTCTCGGCGAGCAGGGTGCGATGATCTACGATCGGGACCATCCAGTCCGGGACCATCCAGCGCGGGGGGGCTTCGTTCTTCGGCCGGACGCCCAGGGCGATTGGTGGGGGCCGCGGTGGCCGGTGCTGATGGTGGACTGGCTGAGCGCGGCAGCGTTCGCCGACTGGCAGGCCCAGCGCTCCGGGGCGCCCTGGCGGCTGCCGGGGGAGCTGGAGTGGGAGAAGGCCGCTCGCGGTGTGGACGGGCGTCTCTTTCCGTGGGGGGATTGGCCCGACCCGTCCTGGTGCAACGTGCGCGACAGCCAGGCCGCGGGAATCAGCCCGGTCTCGGTCGAGCGCTTCTCCGTGGACACCAGCGTCTACGGTGTTCGGGGCGCGGCTGGTAACTCCAAGGACTGGTGCGGAGATGTCTTCTCGCGAGAGGCCGGTCCGCCTGTGGAAGGGGCGCGCGTGCAGGAGCCGGCGCGGAGGGAGCCGGGTGACGACCGCGAGCGGGTCTACCGCGGTGGGAGCTGGCCCAACAACCTCAACGGCGCGCGCATCGGGAAGCGATTCGGGGACGGCCCGTCTGTTCGCTTTGGCGTGCTCGGCTTCCGCATCGCTCGCTCCTGGCGATGATCCGCGCCTCATCCCACCCGGCGGTCGCGACATTCCAGTCACGGCGCGCGGGTAGCCTGGGAACCACCCCGAGTGAAACCAGGAGGTTGCTCGCTGGAACGAGGCTTGCAAGACACACCGCTCCCAACCCTGAGGAGATCACCATGACCACTTCGAGAACCGCCCTCCTCTTCGCGATCACCGCGCTCCTGATCGGCTGCGGAGCCGCTACAGACGACAGCGCCTGGACCACCTCCACGGGAGGCAGCACCGGGGGCGGAGCGACCACCGGGGGCAGCACCACCACGGCCACGGACTGTGAAGGAGTGACCCTGCCGCCGTGCCCGGAGGCGTGCCCCGACGACTGGGCGGCGAGCTGCGGTCTGGCCTGTGACGAAGAGGGGGAGACCTGCGGCAACGAGATCGGCGACGGGCGGGTCTGCACGGACGGGCTGTGGCAGTGCTCGGTGCACGCTCCGCTGGGAACAGGCTGTAATCTGGTCTGCGATCCGGAGGCCTGATCCCGCGGCCTGATCGGGAGCGCCACGGTGGGCCGACCCGTTAGATCGCCGGGAACCCCTGACTGGAGATCGACATGGCCACCCTCATCCGCGGCGGAACCGTCGTCACCGCCGAGCGCACCTTCCGCTCCGACGTCCTGTGCAGCGACGGCAAGATCGCCGCGATCGGCCTCGATCTGGACGCGCCGGCTGGCGCCGAGATCATCGACGCCGGCGGCGCGCTGGTGATGCCGGGCGGCATCGATCCCCACACCCACATGGAGCTGCCCTTCATGGGCACGGTGGCCTCGGAGGACTTCTTCACGGGCACCTCCGCCGCGGCGGCCGGCGGCACCACGATGTGCATCGACTTCGTGATCCCGGGGCCGGGTCAGTCGCTGCTCGAGGCCTACCGCCAGTGGCGGGGCTGGGCCGAGAAGGCCGCCTCCGACTACTCGTTCCATGTCGCCGTGACGTGGTGGGGCGACCAGGTCCACGCCGACATGGGCACGCTGGTCGCCGAGCACGGCGTCAACAGCTTCAAGCACTTCATGGCCTACAAGAACGCCATCATGTGCGACGACGAGGTGCTGGTCAACAGCTTCACGCGGGCCCGCGAGCTGGGCGCGCTGTGCACGGTGCATGCCGAGAACGGCGAGCTGGTCTACCGGCTCCAGCAGGAGATCTTCGATCGCGGCATCACCGGGCCCGAGGGGCACCCGCTGTCTCGCCCGCCCGAGGTCGAGGGCGAGGCCGCCAACCGCGCCATCCGCATCGCGCAGGTGCTCGGCGTGCCGCTGTACGTCGTCCACACCTCCTGCAAGGAAGCGCTCCAGGCCATCACCAGGGCGCGGCTGGAGGGGCAGCGCGTGTTCGGCGAGGTGCTCGCGCAGCACCTGCTCATCGACGACTCGGTCTACCGCAACACCGACTGGCGGAGCGCCGCCCACTACGTCATGAGCCCGCCGTTCCGCAGCAAGGAGCATCAAGACGCCCTGTGGAAGGGCCTCCAGGCCGGCATGCTGCAGACCACCGCCACCGATCACTGCTGCTTCTGCACGCCGCAGAAGTCGGCCGGAAAGGACGACTTCCGCATGATCCCCAACGGCACCGGCGGCCTCGAGGATCGGATGAGCGTGCTGTGGCACCACGGGGTCCGCACGGGCCGGCTCACACCCAACGAGTTCGTCCGGGTCACGTCCACCAACTGCGCGCAGATCTTCAACATCCACCCGCGCAAGGGCTCGATCTCCGTCGGCGCCGACGCCGACATCGTCGTCTGGGACCCTGACGGCACGCGCACGATCTCCGCCGAGACGCACCACCAGAACATCGACTTCAACATCTACGAGGGCATGGAGGTCGTGGGTGTGCCCGCGGTTACGCTGAGTCGGGGCCGCGTGTTGTGGAAGGACGGCCAGCTCCACACCGTCCGCGGCACCGGTCAGTACATCGATCGGCCGCCGTTCGCTTCGTACTACGACGCGATCAAGCGGGTCAAGGAGCTGCAGGCGCCCACGGCCGTGGAGCGCTGATTTCCATGCTTGGTGCCCGCCGCCATCCGCGGATACGGGGCGACGGGCCGCTGGAGCTTGAGTAGATGCTACCTATGTAATGAGTCTGCGTGATGAGGCAGCCCCGCGCTCCGGCCGGTCAGTGGGTGATCCACCCGTATGACCGGATCTACTGGGACATCTTTGTGTTCCTCGTCATCATGGCGTCGGCGTTCGAGATCCCCTACGACTGGCTGGTCGGTTGGACCGACGAGGCCACATCGTTGATCTTTGACACTGTGTTCTTCGCCGTCTTCCTGGCGGACATGGTGTTGAACAGCTTTACGATGCGTGAGCGGACGTTCTCCGGGCTGTGGGGCTTCCGAAACATCACCGGCCTGTTCGTACCGGAGACCTCCCCCGAGCGGAGGCGACGAGGGGCGCTCGAACGCAACCCTCGTATGGTCATGGTGCTCGATCAGAACCCGTCGATCTTTCTCGACTATGCGAGATCCGGCTGGTTTCCGGTCGACTTCCTGTCGATGATCCCGTGGGGCGTCATCGCGGTCTCGTTCTCGCCGTTGAATTCGCTCCGGCTGCTCCGGCTGCTCCGGCTGGCCCGGCTGTTTCGGGTGCTCCGTTTGACGAAGGCGATCTTCATCCTGGAGAAGATCCGCCGGTCGGTGCCGTCGATCCCATCCGTCGAGCGCCTCCTGTTCATCGCGATGAGCATCCCCTGGATCGCCCACGTGCTGGCGTGTCTGTACTACTACTTCGAGACCGCCGAGGGAGGCACCGGGGTGCGGTACGGGTCGGCCTTTCACTCGATGTGGATGGCGATCATGGCGCGCCGCACCACCCTCGAGCCGGTCTCCGATCCCAGCTTCTACCTCGGGATGGGGGCGATACTGATCTCGGTGTTCGTGATCGCCGCGGTGACCGGTAACCTCGCGGCGATGTACACCTCCCTGGACTTCGGAAAGACCGAGAATCAGCATGTGGTCCTGGAGAACCACGCCATCATCATCGGCTGGAGCAACAGCGCCTTCTCGGTGATCGAGCAGCTGCTCGCCGCGGAGCAGCAGGGAGGCGCCAAGAACATCGTGCTGCTCTCCAAGCTCTCCGAAGCGGAGGTCTGGCGGGAGATCGATGAATTCGGCCTCACCGTCGGTCCGCGGAGACTCACGGTGCACACCGGCTCTGTACAGTCTGTGCACAACATCCGTAAGCTCTCCGTCGGGCGCGCCCAGAACGTCATCGTGCTCGGCGGCGGAGCGCCGGGCGGCGACGGGGAGCAGGCCATGTTCTACCGGATGGACACCACGGTGCTCAAGTCCCTGCTGGCCTGTTGCAACGCGTTCAGCCTGGACGAGTGGGCTCGCGTCAGCCGTCGCCAGCACGGCTACCTGAGCATCGTCGCCGCTGTACACTCCCGCGAGATGGCGACCATGCTGCAGCAGGGGATCCCCCGCAGGGGCGCCGAGCACCAGTACCTCGATATCCACATCGTAGACACCGAGGACGTTCTGTCTCGATGCATGGCCCAGGTCGCCGTCGAGCCGATCCTCTCAGAGGTGTTCGGGGAGATCTTCTCCTACACACGCTCCGGGACGGCCCTGAAGGGTGACAGCAACGAGATCTACATCGTCGGCATCGAGGAGCTGACCGATCCATACGGTCTCCCGGTCTCGCTGGTGAGGCTCGGCGGGCAGCTCGGCGTGGCTGGGCTGCGGTTCCGCGAGGCCGCCGTCGCGATGCCCGAGAGCGTCCCCATCGGCTTCTTCAGCGGGGAGAACATCATCCCGGACGCGCTCCGTGAGCTGTATCCGCAGGAGTGCAGGACCTCCGTCGGGCGCGGGGCCGGGAGTCCACGCCACCTCTTCCTCAACCCCGGAGTGCGCTCGAACCGACACGGCGAGAGGGTCGACGTGCCCTTCGAGTCGGAGCACCTCCTTCGCCGGGGCGACGCGCTGGTGGTGATCGCGCACAGCTACGAGAAGGCGAAGATCATCGATCCCCGTCGCGTCCACATCGTGCCGCCCGCGAGCGGCGAGCTGGAGGATGTCTCGGTGACTCGGCAGCCGCGCCGGGTCGTCGTGCTGGGGAGGGGGGGCAAGGCGAACAAGGTCCTGAGCCTGCTCCCGGACTACCTGCCGCCCAGGAGCACGGTCGTCGCAGAGGTGGACGTCACGCTCGACCCTCGCGCGCGCAGGATGGTCGAAGAGCGCGACGTCTCGTTCGAGCGGATGTCCCTCAGCGGCGTCGGTGAGCTGGGCGGCTCTGTAGAGTCAGCAGAGCTCGATGAGTTTGATACCGTGGTGGTCCGATCAGACGATGAACAGCTTCAGGCCCACGACGCGAATATCCTGATGGCGTTGACGGCGCTGGAGTCCCGACAGCGAACTTCGACCGCCCACTCGACGGGCGAGCGAACCCACGTCGTCGAGCTGCTCGACGCGCACAACGTGGAGCTGGCCGAAGCGTTCGGTCATGTCTCATATTTGATCTCCTCCGAGCTGGTGAGCAGCTATCTGGTGCAGATAGCGAACAATCCAGAGCGCGGAATGGTGTACAGCGAGCTCCTCGATCTCGAGGGGAACGAATTCTACGTCGTCCCGCTCCGCCGGTACCTGCAGAGCGCGAGCGAGGACGTCTCGTTCGCTGAGCTGGCAGAGAGAGCCGTTCGCCTGGGGGAGGTCGCTGTCGGCTACGCCTACTCGATCGGGGAGCCCCGCCGGAGGCTCCGCCTCTGCCCGACCGGTCCCCATCGGTTCAAGACGCGCCGCGTCCTGGCGTCTGCCCACGCCGAGACGATCGAGCGGCTGGTCGTCATCGCGGCCAGGTTCCCCGGTGGTTGAGCGTCGGGGAGCGCTCGCCGCCATCGCGCTCTTCGGCGCGATCGTGTTTTTTGCGTGGCCGCAGAGACCGAAGGGCGTCGAGTCGTCATCCCCTGCGGAGCACGGCTCCTCGGCCGACGCGCCCCCCCGGGTCTCGGCGCGCCCGACTCCCGACGTCACAGCGAGACCGAGCCGCGCGTCTGTGGACTCGAGGGCAGCGGCCGCCTGCGCGGACGACAGCGCGTGTGGACCCTGGGAGCGTTGCGTGTTCGGTCACTGCGAGGACGGCCGACGCGACTGCGCTGGGGACGACGACTGCGGCCGGGACGCGCGCTGTGAACTCTCTTCGTGTGTCACCGGCGACCGGGAGTGTGGCGAAGACGCTGACTGTGAAGCGGGCAGCTGTGTCTTCGGCCGCTGCCTGGTCGATGCCGGTGAGTGCAGCACCCACGCCGACTGTGAAGATGACGAGCGCTGCCTGTTCGGGAGCTGCAGCCCGGGGGCCGCCGACTGTACCCGCGACGCCGACTGTGACGTTGGAGACCGCTGCCTCTTTCTGCGCTGCGCGCAGGGGCTGCGAGAGTGCGCCATCGACGCTGACTGCGCCAAGGATCAACGCTGCGAGTTCGCGGTCTGCGAGGACGGTCTGCGTGAGTGCACGGCCGATGAGGACTGCGCCGATGACGCCCGCTGCGAATTCGGGCAGTGCGCCGACGGCGCGAGGGAGTGCCTGAAGGACGCTGACTGTAGAGACGACGCCCGCTGCGTCTTCGGCGCCTGCTCGGTTGGGGCGCGGGAGTGCGCCGAGGACGCCGAGTGCGGCGAAGAGCGGCGCTGTGTCTTCGGTGCCTGCGCCGACGGCGGGAGGGAGTGCCTGAAGGACGTCGACTGCGGGGATGACGCGCGTTGCGTCTTCGGCGCCTGCTCGGCTGGGGCGTGAGTGTGGAGAGGGACAGCGCTGTGAGTTCGGGCGCTGCGTTCGGTGATGTTCTGAGCCGCTGCGCCAAGCGGTCGGTGCGGCGGGCTGCGGAACCCGCGGGAATGGGCGAGGTCTACAGGCAGGAGCCGGCGGTGGTGGAGCAGGTGAAGGTCTCGGACGTGGCGAAGTCCGAGTAGGTGGTCGTAGCGCCGGAGCTGTCGTAGACGATGACATCGTCGGGTTGATTGTCGGTCGGGCCGGTGCCCCAGTCGGAGGCGGTGGAGGTGAGGGTCCCCGAGTAGAGGTAGACTCCCCCGCCGCCGCTGCTCGCTGTGTTGCTCTCGATGACGCAGGACTGTAGCTCGACGTCCCCGACGCTGACATGGACGCCGCCACCAACGGGCGCTGTGTTCGCGGTGATGGTGACCGCGCTGGCGTCGAGTGTGGTGTCTGCCTCTCCGCTGGCGGTCAGCAGGCGGACTCCGCCCCCATACACCGTGGCCTGATTGTCATCGATGACAGTATCTGCGAGAATGTTGTCTCCATAGTACACATACGCGCCTCCGCCGAACGCGGCGGTGTTGTTCGAGATCTCCCCCCCGCTCAGCGTGCTGCTCTCGCGCAGCAGAACGCCCCCGCCGTAGCTGCTGGCGGTGTTCCCCGAGACCTCGCTGGCGGCGTCAAGGGTGGCTGCAGACCCATACAGAAAAATTCCGCCGCCGTAGGGCGCGGTGTTTCCGGTGACTGTGGTGGCGCTGACATCGATCTCAGCGGCTGAGCCGACGCCGCTCGTGTACAGACGGATCCCTCCGCCTCCGTCAGAAGCGGTGTTTCCATCGATGGTGGTCGCGTTCAGCGCGGAGATGGAGTCGAGGACGTCGATACCGCCGCCGTCATCGCCCGCGGTGTTGTCGGTGATGGTGGCGCCGCTGATCGTGAGCGTGGTGGCCGAAGCGTCGTCGCTGGCGCTCAGGCGGACGCCGCCTCCGTCATAGGTCGCGCTGTTTCCATCGATGATGACGTCAGCGAGGTAGTTCACCTCGTCTACTGCATATACGCCGCCGCCGTAGGGCGCGCTGTTCCCCGAGATGCTCCCTCCGCTCAGGGAGCTCTCCATTCGTATATACACCCCACCGCCGTAGGTGCTGGCGTCGTTCTGCGAGATCTCGCTGCTGCTGTCCAGCGTGACCGCACCCATACTGAGGTAGAGGCCGCCGCCCTCGCCCGCGGCGTTCCGGGTGATGGTGGAGCTGGTGATGTCGAGCGTACCGTCCGTCTGGCCGTTCAGGGCGATTCCCCCACCAGATCCGGTCGCCGTGTTGCCCTCAATCACTCCATCAGAGAGGGCGTTTTCCCCACTCCAGGCATAAATCCCGCCCCCGGTGCTCGCGACGTTCCCCGTGATGCTCCCCCCGCTCAGAGAGCTCCCGCCCCACATCGCCACGCCTCCGCCCCAGAAGTCGGCCTCGTTCTCCGAGACGACGCTGTCGTCGTCGAGAGCTGCGGACACCTCGTCGAGATAGAGCCCGCCGCCGAAGTAGCCGGCGCTGTTGCCTGATATGGTGGTCCTGATGAGAGCGAGCGCGGCGGCTTGTACACCGTCGGCGGCGCTGACGTATATCCCTCCGCCGTATGTCGCCTGGTTTCCGTAGATCGCACAATCCTTGATGGTGAGCGCAGACGCTGCACCGCCGTAGACTCCGCCACCCTGCGTGTCGCCGGAGTAGACGTAGCCGCTCCCTCCGGTGACGGTGAACCCCGAGATGGTGACGTCGACAGTAGAGACGATGGCGACCGCTGCGCCCTGGCTGTCTGCGTCGATGGTGGTGACCTCGGCTCCTCCGAGGGACTGCAGAGTCAGCGTCTCGGAGATGACGAGGGCCTCAGTGTAGGTACCGTCGCAGACGGTGACGGTGCTGCCTTCTGAGGCGAGGTCGAGGGCGTCCTGGATGGTCTCGGCGTTGGCCTCTCCGTCCAATGTAATGACCCCGTCCTCGCCTGTGGTCTCGTCGCAGTCGTTGTCTGTGCCGTCGCAGAGCTCGGGAGCGCCGGGGTAGCTGGTGGGGTCTTCGTCGTCGCAGTCTGCGGAGTCTGCGCTGACGTATCCGCTGGGCGGCGCGCAGGCTTGCGTGGTGACGGTGTCGTCGCCAGCGCCATCGCCGTCTTCGTCCCAGTACCAGGTAGAGAGCGGGGTGTCCGGGTCTTCGTCGTCGGTCAGGCCGTCGCAGTCGTTGTCCGTGCCGTCGCACACCTCGGCGCCGTCGGGGCTGATGGCGCTGTCTTCGTCGTCGCAGTCACCGTCCTGCTCGGTGTACTCCGAAGACGGCGCGACGCACGCCGTGACGCTCTCGTCATCTCCGCCGAACCCGTCGTCGTCTCCATCCAGATACCAGACAGGGACCTCCAACCCCTCGTCCGTCTCGCCGTCGCAGTCGTCATCTACCTCGTTGCAGACCTCGGGCGCGCCAGGGTAGACCTCCGCGACGTCGTCCAGGCAGTCGCCGCCCTGGGCGACGTAGCCCTCCTCGAGGTCGCAGCCCTGCAGCTCGGTGGTGTTGCCGTATCCGTCGCCGTCCGAGTCAGCGTACCAGGTGTTGGTGGTGACAGATGGGTCTGTGTCGTCGCAGTCGGTGGGTCGTGGGACGCCGTCGCCGTCCATGTCCAGCCGCTCCTCGAGCGCGCTCTCCGGGACGAAAGCGCAGCCCGACAGCAACACGGCCAGCAGGCAGAGGTGTCTGAGCATCGACACTTGATCTGTGTTCGAGCGACGGGACGGTGCATGCATGATCACTCACAGCTCCCTGCGGTCGAGGAGCAGGTGAAGGTCTCGGAGCTGGCGAAGTCCGAGTAGGTGGTCGAGGAGCCCGTGCTGCTGATGATGATGACGTCGTCTGGCTGATTGTCGGTCGGGCCGCTGCCCCAGTCGGAGGCGGTGGAGGTGAGCTCTCCGGAGGCGACAAACGCTCCACCCCCTCCGGTGCTAGCGATGTCGCTCTCGACGCCACACGATTGAAGTTCGATCTCTGCGCTGCTGACGTAGAGCCCCCCTCCGAGGGATGACGCCGTGTTTGAGTCGATGATCACCTCGGTGAGGAGAACATCGCCGCCCTGTGCAGAGACGCCGCCGCCGGAGGGCGCGGTGTTCTCCGAGATCGTGCCGCCGGTCAGGGAGCCTCCGTTGTACAGGAACACCCCGCCACCATGATGGTCCGCTTCATTCAGCGAGACCGAAGCGCCGCTTCCCAGCGTGGCGGTGGAGCTTTCGAGGAAGATGCCGCCACCGTAGGGCGCGGTGTTCCCCGTGATGCTGGTCCCGCTGACGTCGAGGGTGGCGGTCGATCCCCCGCTGGAGATCACGCGGACGCCGCCGCCGCTGTCTGTCGCGGTGTTGCCGTCGATGAGGGTGTCCACGAGGAGATTGTCACCGCCATAGCTGTAGGCGCCTCCGCCGAAGTGCGCGCTGTTCGACGAGATCATGCCGCCCGTCAGCGAGCTTCCGTTGTAGAGAAACGCCCCGCCGCCGCTGCTCGCCTCGTTCTCGGAGACGACGCTGCTGCTGTCCAGCGTCGCGTTTGCCTCATACAGCTCGATCCCCCCGCCGTATGTCGCGGTGTTCGATGAGATGGTCGATCCGCTGACGTCGATCGTCGCCTCGCCCGCCTCGCCGCTGGTGTACAGACGGACCCCTCCACCACTATCGCCCGCGACGTTCTCGGTGATGGTGGAGCTGACGAGGGTGGCTGTGGAGTCGTCGACGTAGAGGCCGCCGCCGTCGCCTGCCGCCGTGTTCGCGCTGATGGTCGCTGCGCCGAGATCGAGCGTGGAGATGCGGGATGACCCGGAGAAGGTCTCGACGTACGCCCCCCCGCCGTCGGAGCTCACCACGTTCTCTTGTATGACGACGTCAGAGAGCAGGTTGCCGATCCCCCTCGCGTAGACGCCCCCGCCCTTCTCTGCGCTGTTCCCGGAGATCGTCCCTCCCGCCACGGCGCCGCCGTCGATCAGGATCGCTCCTCCTCCGCTGCTGCTCGCCTCGTTCTCCGAGATCACGCTGGCGGCGTCAAGCGACGCTGCGGCGAGATCGAGGTAGATGCCACCGCCGTAGACGGCGACGTTTCCGGTGACGGTGGAGCCGGTGAGCTCAAGCGCAGCGGTGGGGGCGCCCTCGGCGGACTGGAGGATCACTCCGCCGCCATAGTCCGCCTGATTGCCCTCGATGACGCACTCGACGATAGCGAGCGTAGACGCGGAGCCTCCGTAGACTCCGCCACCTTGCGTGAGGTCACCGAGGACGTGCCCGCTCCCTCCGGTGACGGTGAACCCCGAGATGGTGACGTCGACAGTAGAGACGA
>CAYXGP010000022.1:52425-55020 GCA_964464515.1 uncultured Enterobacterales bacterium | reverse complement strand
CGCAGTTGTAGTCGTTGGGATCCGTGCAGTCCGACTCGTCAGCGCCCGGGTTGTACGCCGCGTCGTCGTCGTCGCAGTCGCCGCCCGCGTCCGCGTAGCCGCTGGGCTGATCGCACGCGACCGTGGCCGCTACCGAGTCGTCACCGTAACCGTCGCCGTCGTCATCGACGTACCAGGTCGTAACATCGGCGGCGTCGCTCTCATCGACCGAACCGTCACAGTCGTTATCGGCCTCGTCGCAGACCTCCGTGGCGTCGGCGTTCACCAGCGCGTTCGTGTCGTCACAGTCTTCGCAGGCGGCGTAACCGTCGCCATCATCATCGGAGTACCCGATGGATCCGTCGCAATTGTAGTCGTTCTTGTCGGTGCAGTCCGACTCGTCAGCGCCCGGGTTGTACGCCGCGTCCGTGTCATCGCAGTCGCCGTCGTTGTCGACATAGCCGGTCGGCTGATCACAGGAGACGCGCGGGTTGCCGGAGTCTCCGTAGCCGTCCTCGTCCTGATCGGCGTACCAGGTCGTCGGATCGGCGACGTCCGTGATCTCGTCGACCGCACCGTCACAGTCGTTGTCCAGACCGTCACACGACTCGGTCCCGTCCGGGTTGATGGTCGCGTCGTCGTCGTCGCAGTCGGAGGCATCGGAGATGTACCCGGTCGGCTGATCGCATGCCTCGACAATTCCATCGGGATCGCCGTAACCGTCACTGTCGTCGTCGGGATACCAGGGGTCAGCGTCGATGGACGTGCTGTCGTCGATCTCATCATCGCAGTTGTTGTCGACGCCATCGAAGCAGACCTCATCGGCCCCCGGACTGACGCTCGCGTCGCTGTCGTCACAATCACCGCCGTCGGAGACGTAACCGCTGGGCTCGTCACAAGACTCGGTGGTGCTGTCATCGTCCCCGTATCCGTCGCCGTCCGCGTCGAGGTACCAGGTGAGCAGCCCATCCGCGCCGCCACCATCCACCGTTCCGTCGCAGTCGTTGTCCACCGAATCGCAGATCTCCTCCGCGTCGGGGTTCACGTCGGCGTCGGTGTCATCGCAGTCGGTGTCGTCTGTGACGGTGCCGGTCGGCTGGCTGCATCCCTGCTCGCTCGCGTCCGCGTCGCCGAATCCGTCTTCGTCATCATCGGTGTACCAGGTGTCCGCGTCGATCGCGTCGTCGTCGGTCACGCCGTCGCAGTTGTTATCGACCGAATCGCAGACCTCCGCGGAGTCCGGGTTGATATCCCCGTCCGCGTCATCGCAGTCGTCGTCGCTGGCGGAGTACCCGCTCGGCTGATCGCAAGCGACATAGGTCGAGGTGTTCTCGCCGTAACCGTCGCCATCATCGTCGATGTACCAGGTGAGCTGGTCGACGGCGTCGCTCTCGTCGATGTCTCCGTCGCAGTCGTTATCGGAGCCGTCGCACACCTCGTCGGCGCCGGGGAAGATCGTCGCGTCGTCGTCGTCACACTCGTCACACGCGGCGTAACCGTCGGCGTCGGTGTCCGAGTAGCCGGTGGATCCGTCGCAGTTGTAGTCGTTGGGATCCGTGCAGTCCGACTCGTCAGCGCCCGGGTTGTAGGCCGCGTCGTCGTCGTCGCAGTCGCCGCCCGCGTCGGTCATGCCGCTGGGCTGCGTACACGACGTCACTGAAGAGTCATCCAGACCGTAACCGTCGCCGTCGTCGTCGGTGTACCATGTGTCAGCGTCTTCCGCGTCGCTCTCGTCGATATCTCCATCACAGTCGTTGTCGATGCTGTCGCAGGTCTCAGCGGTGTCGGGGTTGGCCGAAGCGCTGGTGTCATCGCAGTCGCCGGCGACCTCCACGGTCCCGCTTGGCTGAGCGCACGACGTCACGCCGCTGGCCTCATCGCCGTAACCGTCGCCATCGCCGTCGGTGTACCACGTGCCCGCGTCTGCCGCGTCCGCCTCATCGACCGTTCCGTCACAGTCGTTGTCTATACTGTCGCTGCATGCCTCGTCGGTGCCCGGATTGGCGGAGGGCTCGGCGTCGTCACAGTCGGTGCTGTCTTCAACGTATCCGGAAGGTGCGTCGCAAGCCTCGACCGAATCGGTGCTGTCGCCGTATCCGTCATCGTCCGCGTCCAGGTACCAGGTCGATGGATCGATGGCGTCGCTCTCATCGACGTCGCCGTCACAGTCGTTGTCCACCTCGTCACAGACCTCCGTGGCGTCGGGGTTGATCGCCGCGTCGTCGTCGTCGCACTCATCGCATGCTGCGTATCCGTCCGAGTCTGCATCAGAGTACCCGATCGAGCCGTCGCAGTTGTAGTCGTTGGGATCGGTGCAGTCCGACTCGTCAGCGCCTGGGTTGTACGCAGTGTCTGCATCATCGCAGTCGCCGCCGACCTCGACATACCCGCTGGGTGCGTCACAAGAGATCTCGCTCACCGAGTCATCGCCGTACCCGTCGCCGTCTGCGTCGTAGTACCAGGTGAACACATCGGCCGCGTCGGACTCATCGGTGTCACCGTCACAGTCGTTGTCCTCACCGTCACACACCTCGGGTGCGTCCGGATTGACCGCCGCCTCCGCGTCGTCACAGTCGGTCGCGTCCGCCGCGGTGCCCTCCGGTGCGAGGCAGGAGA
>CAYXGP010000022.1:45881-52415 GCA_964464515.1 uncultured Enterobacterales bacterium | reverse complement strand
GGGGTTCGGCGGCCTCGTGGCACTCGCGTGCCTGGGGCTAGTCGTCGTCGGCGTCGGCGTCGTCGCCGAAGCCGTCGCCGTCGTCGTCGGTGTACCAGGTGGTCGCGTCTACCGCGTCGCCCTCATCGACGTCTCCGTCGCAGTCGTTGTCAGCTGCATCGCACACCTCATCGGCGTCGGGATTGATGTCGGCGTCGTCGTCGTCGCAGTCTTCGCCTTCATCGGTGTAGCCGGTGGGCTCGTCGCACGCGATGGTGTTGTCGTCGATCGAGCCGTACCCGTCGCCGTCCGAGTCTGCGAACCACATGGTGGCGTCGGTCGCCAGTCCATCGTCGATCCCGTCGTCGCAGTTGTTGTCGACACCATCGAAGCAGAGCTCCTCGGCGCCCGGGTTGACGTCGGCGTCGGTGTCATCACAGTCGGTGTCGTTCGCGATGTAGCCGCTCGGCGCGTCACAGGCCTCGACGCTGGTGTCGGCGTCGCCGTAGCTGTCCTCGTCATCGTCGGCGTACCAGGGACGCTGATCGGTGGCGTCGCTGCCGTCGGCGGTACCCTCGCAGTCGTTGTCAATACCGTCACAGATCTCGTCGGCGTCGGGGTTGACGTCGCCCTGCTCGTCGTCGCAGTCGCCGTCTTGTGACGCGTAACCCTCGGGCTGGGAGCAGGCGTTCTCGGTTCCGGCAGCGGAGTCGCCGTAACCGTCGCCGTCGCCATCGAAGTACCACTCGCTGGCGTCGTCCGGAACCGCCCCGGAGGCGCCATCAATGTCGCCGTCACAGTCGTTATCGGCCTCGTCACAGACCTCCGTGGCGTCGGGGTTGATCGCCGCGTCGGAGTCGTCGCAGTCGCCGGTGACTTCGATGTACCCGCTGGGCGCGGTGCATGAATCGACGCTGGCGTCGTCGTCGCCGAATCCGTCACCGTCGAGGTCCGGGAGCCACGTGTCTGCGTCGATGGAGGTCGAGTCGTCGGTCTCACCATCGCAGTTGTTGTCGATCGAGTCACAGACCTCGTCTGCTGACGGACTCACGTCCGCGTCGGCGTCGTCACAATCTTCGGAGCTCTCGACATACCCGGTCGGCGCGGAGCAGGCTTCAGCGCTGTCGGAGGAGTCCCCGTATCCGTCGCCGTCATCATCGGCGTACCAGGTGGCCGGATCGGTGACATCGCTGCCGTCCGTGGTGCCCTCACAGTCGTTGTCGAGTCCGTCGCAGATCTCAGGCGCGTCGGGGTTGACGCTCGCCTCGGAGTCGTCACAGTCTGTGCTGTCGCTGACGTACCCGGAGGGCGCCGAGCAGTCGGTGGTGGTCTGATCGGGGTCCCCGAACCCGTCGTCGTCGATGTCGATGTAGTACGTGCTCGCGTCGGTGGCGTCCTCGCCGTCGACGGTGCCGTCACAGTCGTTGTCGGCGTCGTCACAGACCTCGACCCCGTCGGGGTTCACGTCAGCGTCGTCGTCGTCGCAGTCGTCGCCCACCGCGATCGTCCCGGACGGCGCGGCGCATGCCGTGCTGGCGCTGTCGGTGTCACCGTACCCGTCGCTGTCGGCGTCGGTGTACCAGGTGCCGGCGTCCAGGGCGTCGTCTTCATCGGTAGAGCCGTCACAGTCGTTGTAGGTGGTGTAGCAGGCCAACTCATCCCCCGGACGGAACGACGCCTCCGAGTCGTTGTCGGTGCTGTCGCTGCACACCTCATCCGCGTCGGGGTTCACCGAGTCGTCAGTGTCGTCACAATCATCCGCGTTGTCCGTGTAACCATCAGGGGTCTCACAGGAGGTGTCAGTGGTAGCGGCGTCGCCGTAGCCGTCGTTGTCGTCGTCGATGAACCAGGTGCCGGCGTCGGTCGCGTCGCTCTCGTCGACGTCTCCGTCGCAGTCGTTGTCGATGGTGTCGCACACCTCGTCTTCGCCCGGACTGACGGTGGCCTCCGTGTCATCGCAATCCCCCGGCACCGAGGTGTACCCGGTGGGGGCGTCGCAGGCCAGCTCGGACACGCTCTCGAGCCCGTACCCGTCGTTGTCGTTGTCCTCGTAGTACTCCGTGGCGTCGCTGGCAGTCGAATCGTCGGTGTCGCCGTCACAGTCGTTATCGACGCCGTCACAGACCTCCTCGCCGTCGGGGTTCACGTCAGCGTCGTCGTCGTCGCAGTCGGTGTCGCTCGACACATACCCGCTCGGCTGCGCGCAGTCGTCGGTGGTAGAAGCAGCGTCTCCGAACCCGTCGCCGTCGGAGTCGAGGTACCACGTCGTCAGATCCGACGCGCTGGTCTCATCCGTCGTTCCATCGCAGTCGTTGTCGACACCATCCGAGCACTGCTCCGGCTCGCCCGGGCTGGTCGTCGCCTCCGTGTCATCGCAGTCGTCTGCGTTGTCGGTGTACCCGTCGGGCTGGAAGCAGTCGATGTCGGTGTCAGTCGAGACGCCGTACCCGTCGTTGTCCGCGTCGAGGTACCAGGTGACCACGTCCGTGGCGTCGTCCTCGTCGGTGTCGCCGTCGCAGTCATTGTCCTCGCCGTCACAGACCTCCTCGCCGTCGGGGTTGATCGAGCCCAGGTTGTCGTTGCAGTCTTCGTCGTTGTCGACGTACCCGCCCAGCGCCGAGCAGGCGGTCTCGGAGAGGTCCGGGTCTCCGTAGCCGTCGCCGTCGCTGTCGACGTAGTAGGTGCTGCCATCGGTGGCGTCGTCGTCGATCTCACCGTTGCAGTCGTTGTCGATGTTATCGCAGATCTCTTCGGCCGAGGGGTTTACCCCACCCTCGGCGTCGTCGCAGTCGCCACCTTCGGTGACCATGCCCGACAGCTCCGTGCAGCTCGTCGTCGCGGAGAGCTCATCGCCGTAGGTGTCCTCGTCGACGTCCGCGTAGTAGGTGACCGCGTCGATGGCAGCAGCGTCATCGACCCCGCCGTCGCAGTCGTTATCGACAGCGTCACCGCAGACCTCGTCCGCCGCCGGACTCACGTCCGCGTCGTCGTCGTCGCAATCCCCGGATGATTCAGCATACCCGGACGGAGCGTCGCAGGCCGTCTCGGTGTCCGTGTCGATGCCGTAGCCGTCGCCGTCGCCGTCGAGATAGTAGGTAGCTGCATCGACCGACAGGCTCCCGTCCGTCAGGCCGTCGCAGTCGTTGTCGGCCCCGTCGCAGTACTCATCGGCGCCGGGGTGGATGGTGGGGTCGGTGTCGTCGCAGTCGGTGCTGGCGCCGTAGCCGTCACCGTCAGCGTCCTTGTCGGTGCCCGCGATGAGGAACGCCGCGCCCTCGGCCGCGTCGGGATCCGCGTAGCCCGGGACGCCGATGAGGATGTCGTTGTAGCCGTCAACGTCGACGTCCCCGACGCCCGCGACCGAGAACCCGAAATAGGCGCTGGTCTGATCGATCTGCCCGTCGGAGGTCGACGTGGTCGCGAGCCCGCTCGTGGTGCCCAGGTACAGGTAGGCCACGCCCTCCAGCGCCTCTCCGTCGTTCATGTTGGGCGCGCCGATGACCACATCGAGCAGGCCGTCGTCGTCCACATCGCCGACGCCGGCCACAGATGTGCCCAGCCCCGCCGAGGCCTGCTCGCCTTCGAGGAACCACGCCGCCGAGGAGGACATCCCGACGGACGATCCGTAGTACAGATAGGCCGCGCCCGAGTCGCTCTCGCTGCCGGTATACCCGGGAGCGCCGATCACGACGTCGTCGTACCCATCCTCGTTCATGTCACCCGCGCCGTCGATGGACCATCCCATGAAGGCCTGGACGTTCTCCGCGGTCACCTGGGTCACCGGCGTCGTGTCGAGACCGGTCGATGAGCCGTGGTAGATCGACACGATCCCCTCGCCGACGCGCCCCGAGCTCTCGTCGTTCGGCGCTCCGATCGCGACGTCATCGTAGCCGTCGCCGTCCACGTCGCCGACACCAGCGACCCCGAAGCCCCAGTAGTCGTTGGTGTCGGTGCCTGCGACAGACCAATCGGCGGTGGTGCTCGGACCCGACGCGGAGCCCATGTACAGGAACGCAGCGCCATAGTCGTTCGTCGATGAATCGGGCGAATCATCGTAGGGTGCGCCCACCAACACTTCGTCGTAGCCGTCGCCGTCGACGTCTCCGGCCCCCGCGACGACATAGCCGAACTGAGCGAAGTCGTCGTCGTTCTCCATGACCCAGGCGGGAGATGAAGACAGGCCGGTGGAGGATCCCAGGAAGACGTACGCCGCGCCCTCCTGATCCTCGCCGTTGATGTAGTACGGCGCGCCGACGATCACGTCGTCGTAGCCGTCGCCGTTGACGTCTCCCGCGCCAGCCACGGAGAAGCCGAAGACGTGGCCGGTGTTGTCGGTCTGGAGGTGCACGTCCGGAGTCGTCGCCAGGCCGCCGCTGCCGCCGTAGAAGATGAACGCCGCGCCCTCTGCCGCCTCTCCGTCCTCGTAGTACGGAGCGCCGACGATGATGTCGGGGGTTCCGTCGCCGTCGACGTCTCCCGCTGAATCGACGGACCAGCCCAGCTGAACGCCGTTGCTCCCGCCAGCGAACGTCCAGGCCGCGGAGCTGAGATTTGGATCGATGGAAACAGGCCACTGCGCCGTGCTATCATCGACACGGACGACGATGGTATCCGAGTCTGCGTCGAGACGCGCCGGCAGCATGCGGCCGGTGCTGTCCCAAGCCAACAGATCGGTATATTGCAGCAGATCGCCGCTCGGCGTCGACAGCCAGATGGCGTCACCGTCGCGCTCGGCGACGGCGCCCTCCACCGCGATCTCCAGGACCAGCTCGCCGACGCCCTCCGGACGGCGCGACAGCTCCCAGCCCTGCTGCAGCCCCTCGCCATGCGCTCGCCACCACTCCAGAGCGCCTGCGGTGTCGAAGTCGACCCGCTGATCGCAGCCGCCCGGAGCGGTCATACCCAGGCTCGGCAGACCCAGCCCCGGCAGACAGGGCCCCAGAGACGGCGCGGGCGTCGGCACGTCTCGCAGGCCGCCGTCGCGCCCCCAGCGCGCGAACCGCAGCTGCAGCGCCGCGCTCCCGGAGGCCCCCAGGATCTCCACACCGTCGCTCGAGTACCGCGCGCTGAGCTGCCTCGCCGGCGCCAGGGTCGTGAAACCGCCGGGCGACGCGCGCAGATGAAGGCCCCGCTGCTGGAGCGGGCTCACCGCGCGATTCTTGACCCCGTCGGGCGTCTCCGCCGGACCGGTGTCGGACCCCGGAGGGGCACAGGCCGCCAACAGCAGCACGAGGGAGGGGGAGACTGCACGCGCCATCATCGACCTCTTCATCCGAGACACCTTACCCGAGGCGCCCCCCTGGTTGGAGACCGCTGTCGGAAAACAGCTGTGGGAGACCGTTCTCGATCTGCCCGCGCGCGCACACCGCTGGGCGAACGTCCCCCGTTCCGCTAAAGGACCGGGAGCCCAAACGCCGAGGACGCCATGGCCCACGCGCTCGCGCTGGAGAGTCAGCTCATCGCCCTGGAGCTGCATCGCATCCTCCGATCGATCGATCCCGCCCGCTGGCGCGATGAGGCCGAGGTCACGGCGCGTCGCCGCCTCGAGGACCTCCGCGACCGGCTCGCCCGGCTCCTCGACGGCACGGATCCGGGCCGCTCGGATCCCGCGCTGGCCTCCCTGCGCGAGCGCCTGACCGAGGTCGCCCTCCGCCTGGAATACCAGCTCCCGGCGCGCTCGCTGCCCGATCCCCGCGCCGCGTGGAACGCCTTCCGGCTGGAGGTTCTGCCCAGCTACGAGCAGCTCGCCGCCGGCCTGCACCGATTCGACATCCACGTCCCGTCTCTGCGCCCCACCAACTACGCCCGCAACGTCTACCACCTGGGCAGCGGGCTGTTCACGCTCCTCCTCGTGGAGTGGTTGCTCGATCTCAACACCATGCTCGTCGTCGGCGGCGCCTTCGCGGCTACGGCCTGGACCATGGAGATCTCCCGGCGCTACAGCCCGCGCATCAACCGGCTCCTGCTGTGGATGTTCTCCCCCTTCGCCCACCCCCACGAGGCCTGGCGCGTCAATTCTGCGACGTGGTACACCACGGCCCTGTTCGGACTCGCTCTGCTCCAGGACAAGGCGCTGGCTTGCGTCGCCATCACCGTGCTGGCCGTGGCGGATCCGTTCGCTGCCGTGATCGGTCGGCGGTTCGGGCGACGGACGATCATCAACGGGCGCACGGTCGAGGGCACCTCTGCGTTCATCCTGGCGGGGACGCTCTCGGCGGCCGCCGCGCTGATGGTGTTTCATCCGACGATCCCCAGCCTGCTGCTGTGTGCGTTCGCGGCCGGTCTGTTCGGCGGGATCGCCGAGCTGCTGAGTCGTCGTGTCGATGACAACCTGTCGATTCCATTGGCGGCTGCGGTCGGGATGTGGGTGGTGCAGACCGTCTTTTGAGTCGGCGTTTGGAAAACGCCAGATCAGTGGGTCATGCGGCACGCTCGTCGGTGAATGGAGGGGATGGCGACGGTCCCCCTGTCGTGGGGGGGGGGGGGGGGGGGGGGGGGGGGGGGGGGGGGGGGGGGCCCGGCGCCCCCCGCCCCCCGGCCCGGGCGCGCGCGGGG
>CAYXGP010000022.1:34456-45871 GCA_964464515.1 uncultured Enterobacterales bacterium | reverse complement strand
GACGGTCCCCCTGTCGTGGACCGCGGGACCGCGGTCCGTGGAGTCATGAGCGAAGCGACCCGCGGGACCACGGCTCCGCTTGACCGTGAAGCCGTGCTGCCGATTGACCGTGGGACCGCGTTGCCGCGGAAGCACGGAGCCGCGGAAGCACGGAGCCGCGGACCCACGAGACCTCGTCTCCACGAGAACGCGTGACCGCCACCCGCGTGTCGACGGTCAGTCCCCGCTCAGCCTCCCCCCTCCAGCGTCTGTGCAGCTCTCTCAAACTCCACCGCGGGCTTGCCGCTGGCGCTCCTGCTCTTGTCCCTGAGGAGCGGGGCCACCGTGGCGTCCCCCAGGGCCGCCAGCGCCCGCGCGGCGTAGATCGCGACATCCTCGACGTCGGCGTCGAGCATCTCGATCAAGAAGTCCTTGTCTTCGGGCAGCGGGTTCTTGCCCCAGACCCGCAGGGCGCTGGTGCGCTCCTTGGCGGGCAGCCCGCGGGTGACCGCGTAGATCGCCGGCCGCGCGGCCCGGCTCTCGATCGCCAGCAGGCCATAGATCGCGTCGCGCCGAACCATCGAGTCCTCGTCGGTGAGCCCGTGGTCGATCATCCCCTGCTCCATGCCCGCCCACGACACCTTCTTCGCCACGGTCAGGGCCTTCCGCCGGACCATCGGATCGGGATCGGCGGCCATCCGCTCCAGCACCACCGGCGCGCCGTGGGTCTCGTCCACCAGCTTCTGGATGATCACCAGGGCCTTCGAGCGGTTCTTGGGCTCGGCGTCTTCGCGCGCCATCCGGATCGCAACGTCCGTCACCTGAGGAGCCTCGAGCCGCTCCAGCGCGCCGATGGCGCGGCCGCGGAGGGACCCCGACGGGTCCTCGATCGCCATCTTCGCCAGCGGCTCTCCGGCTTCGGACACCCCCCGCTTTGCGATCCAGCTCATGCAGTCGACCTTGATCTCGTCGGGCTGGTCGGCGAGACAGCTCACCAGCTCCGCGTCTGAGGCCTTCTTGGCCTTGAAGGCGTGGCCGGGGAGGATGAGGGCGAAGGCGGTGAAGATCGGGGCGAGCATGGAGCCTCGGCGGATTGGGTGTTGGCGTGGTGATCGCCCTATCTCGGCGCTCTTCTCCGGCCATCCTCCCCCTTCGGGCGCTTCGGCGCAGAGACCGGGGGAGCGGACTCATTCCCCCCGACGATATTCCAGTATCCACGTTCCTTCAGCTCGCGGCGCTGCTCAGCGCTGAATTGCCGGGTCGGATCTGCCATCCGGGCTCTGTGGTGGTCTCTCATGACCTGCATCAGGGGCTCCGCGCGCTCCGACTCTGCAGCGAAGATATTGATCCTCTCGCCGGGATCGGTGACCAGATCGTAGAGCTCGAAAGACAGGTGGGCGCGGGACGAGCGCGGGCCGCCTCCGCACGTGTTCGCCCGACACCGTATGAACTTGTCGGTGGACGTCCTCACCGACAGCAAGCCGGGGCGGGTGAGGCTGAGGACCGGCTCCTCGGGGCGGGTCTGTCCCGCCATCAGCGGCACCAGGGAGCGCCCCTCCATCTTCGCGTCGATCGGCACCCCCGCCAGCTCCAGCAGGGTCGGTGCCAGGTCGATGGTCTGGACCGGCCCGGAGACCGCGCGGGGGGCTCCGCCGGGCACCCGGATGACCAGGGGGATGCGCAGGACCGTGTCGTAGAGCAGGCCGTGTTCCATGAAGCTGTGCTCGTCGAATTCCTCTCCGTGATCGGAGATCAACACCACGACCGTGTTCCCCCACAGGTCCTCGTCCTTCAGGCGCTGGAAGATTCGCTCCAGTTCGCGGTCGTAGGAGTAGAGCGCGGCGTCGTAGTGGGCGATCAGGTGGGGAACCAGCGCCGCTGGGGCGAGCTGATCGACCAGCTCATCCCGTCGATCGCTCCATACCAGCTCACGGCTGCACCTCGGCGTCTGCCGGGCGAAGCGATGGGCCTGCTCAGGGCTGAGCGCCGGCAGCGGCGAATGCAGATCGAGGGTGTGTACGAACGCGAAGAACGGCTCCCTCTCCTCCGCGTCTCTCCACTTGTCGATCCAACTGAAAAAATCGCCCGTGTGGTCGGGCATCCGCTCCTCGGACGTCCAGCTATAGACATCCGAGAAGCCCCGATTGAACTCGTTGAAGGCCGCCCCCATCGTGTTGCCCCAGAACACCGCCGTCCGGTAGTCGTACAGAGAGAGGATCTCGGCCAGGGAGCGGTATTCCGAGGAGAGCCAGACCGCCTCCTGCATCCCTCCCCCGTCGGGGTGCCTCCCGCTGAGCAGCGCCGCCAGCGCGGGGTTGGTCCAGCCCCCCTGGGTGATCGCCTGGGAGAAGCGCGTCCCCTCGGCGGCCAACCCATCGAGGGTGGGGGTGACCGACTCGCCGCCGCGGACCAGCCCCAGGCGGTCGGCCCGCATGCTGTCGATGTCGATGACCAGGATGTCGGGCCGGACAGGCGCCGGAGGGGTCGCGCAGCCCGGGATGGTGAGAGCCAGGACCGCGAGTGCAGCAAGCGCGCTCCAGAGCACGCGCCGCAGCGTCGTGACCGACACCTGTTCACTCCTCCTCGATCACCTTCTGCCGCGCGATCTTCCAGCCGGTCCGCCGCGCCAGCGCCGGATCGAGCTCTCTCAGCCGAGTCATCGCGGCCTCTCGCCCCGACTCATCGCCCTGGGCAGTTCGCGCCCAGGCCAGCAATGCCAGCGCGTCGGGAACATGCTGACTCTTTGGGAACCGCGTGATGAGCCCCTCGGCCCGGCCGGCCACCGCGCGCGGCGCCTTGCGTCGGCGATAGAACTCCGCGATGCCCAGCTCCTTGCGGGCCAGACGCTCTCTGCACTTGTCGAGGTGCTCGGAGACCTCCGGTCGATGATCGCTCTCTGCGAAGCGGCTCTCGTAGCCGGACCACGCGGTGAGGGCCTGGCGGGTCCAGGTCTGATCGCGGCCCGCGATGACCGGGGCCTTCTGGTAGATCGACATGCCGATCCGGTAGACCACGTAGTCGAGGTCTTCGTGCCTCGGATGCATCCGTCCGAAGTCCTCGTAGGCCAGTCGGGCCTGATCCCACTCGCGCTTGTGGTAGTAGACGTCCGCGATCGCCAGCTCCGCCTTCACCGCGTGGGGATCGTCGCGGTGGTAATTGCGGATGCGGTTGAACTGCTCCAGCGCCTTCACGTAGTAGCCGCGCTTCATGTAGCGCAGCCCCAGCGCGTACTGATCGGCGACGGTCAGCTTCTTGCGCGCCGCGTCGGCCGGGTGCGTCAGCATCGCGAGCAGCCCGCAGGCGATGAGCACGCGGCGGACGAGCGGTCGGAACATCCTTGCTCCTGTGGGTCGAGGGGCCCCCCTATCGCACCCCGACGCTTCAACCAGGGACCGGTTCGCGCGTGACGCCCGCTGGAGACGTCGGCGGGTGTCGATACAGGGCGTCGCGAGGGGGACGCCTTGCGGGTCTGCCTGCGGCGCTTAGACAAGGGCGTGCGACTCGGACCACCAACTCCACGCGCCCTCCCGATCATCGCCCTGGCGGGCGCTCTGGGCCTGGTCACGGGTGTCATCATCAGCGCCGGCCTGGGCGCGAGCGCCTCGCACACCCCTCCCGCGCCGTCCGCCATCGAGCTGCCGGAGCCACAGCCCGCCGAGGAGATCAGCGCGCTGCGTCGCAGCCCCGTGGTGCGCGCGGTGGAGCGCGTCGCGCCCGCGGTGGTCTCGATCACCACCGCGATCCCCGCGCAGAACCCCTTCGGCTGGATGAGCCCCGCCCGCCTGGAGTCCTCCGAGGGCTCCGGGGTGGTGATCGCCGCAGAGGGCATCGTGCTCACCAACGCCCACGTGGTTCAGGGCGCCAGCCGGATCACCGCGTCCTTCGCGGACGGCGCCGCGTACGAGGCGCACATCATGGGCATCTCGCCCGACCTCGATCTCGCCGTGCTCAGGCTCCGCGGGGCTGAAGGCCTGAAGGCCGCGCCCATCGGTACCAGCGGAGATCTGCTGCTCGGCGAGCCGGTGATCGCCATCGGCAACCCCTTCGGCCTCGGCCACACCGTCACCACCGGGGTGGTCTCCACCACCCGACGCGCGCTCGAGACCGATGAGCGCGTCTACCAGGACTTCATCCAGACCGACGCCGGCATCAACCCCGGCAATTCCGGTGGCCCGCTGCTCAACATCGAGGGGCAGCTCATCGGCATCAACACCGCCATCCGGCCAGACGCCGAGAACATCGGCTTCGCCATCCCCGTCGACCGCGCGATGAAGGTGGCCCGCGATCTCGTGGACTACGGCAGCGTGCAGCTCCCCTGGCTGGGGGTCGATCTCACCGACGTGCGGGTGCGCAGTCCGCAGACCGGCATCTCCACAGCGGCGGTGGTAGAGCGAGTCCACGGCGACGAGGCGCAGAGCGCGGGCCTCCTGCCGGGCGACGTGATCGTCTCGGTGGACGACCGCCCGGTGCAGGGTCGCGCAGATCTCAACGCCTACCTCGCGGGCACAGACAGCGATCGTCCCGTGCGCCTGGGGGTGCTCCGACGCGATCGCCGGCTGGCGATCTCCGTGAGCGCCGCCCGCCTCCCCGACGCCGTGGTGCAAGGCGCCCTGGAGGGCACGCTCGGCGTCTCCATCGCCCCGGTCCCGTCCGGCCGTCGCCATCGCGGCGTGCGCGTCGCCGCCACGAGGCCCGACGGCGCGCTCGCGCAGCGGGGGGTGCGACCCGGCGATCTCATCGTCTCGTTCAACGGGCGCTTCGTCGACTCACCGGACCATCTCGAGGCGGCGATCCGCCAGGCGAAGAGCGGCCACCGACCGTCCGCCGTCATCACCATCCGTCGGGGCGACCACCTCGGCACAGATAGTTTCCCGATCTGATGGGTAGTTTCCCGATCTGATGGGTAGTTTCCCGATCTGCTCGCTCTTCGGTTTGATCGTCTCTCACGACTTGCCTCTTTTTCGCCCTGTCCTCTTCTTGAGCTTCCTTTTTTCGATCTGAACGCTCCTGAGCCGACAGCTCTCTGAGCTGAACGCTCTCCGATCCGGGGTCTGTTGATCCCACCGCCGGCGCAAACGCCGCACCACCAATCGCTTCCTTCTGGAGGAACCCATGTCCGAGGCCGCTTCCCCTGTCTCCCCCGCCCGCCAGACCGCTGAAGGCCTGCCCTGTAATTTCGCCCAATTCCTGGTGAGTCTGGGCAGCTCCGCGATGGTGCATCTCGGTGAGATGCCCGACCCCTCCGTTGGCAGGACCCGGCAGAATCTCCCGCTGGCCTGTCACACACTCAACCTCCTCCGCACGCTCAAGGCGAAGACCACGGGCAACCTGGATGGAGACGAGTCGCGCCTGCTGGACGCCTTGATCGACGAGCTGTCGTCCAAGTACGAGCGCCTCAGCGAGAACTGAACCGAGAACCGAGCCGCGCGGCGCCGCCGCCGCCTCCGCTCGTCACGGACCGCGAGCGGCCGAAGGGCCGTTGACACCCCGGATCCGCTCGGGTACGTTGCCGCCGTCCAGGGGTCCCCCAGGACTTCTGTGTTCATTGGTCACGACTACAACAGCGACGACTGCCCGAAGCACCGGCCGCCGTCGTCCGAGATCACGAGATGGAGGAAGACCCATGACTCGCTACGCGTGTATTCTGGCGGCCCTGGCCCTGTTCGGCTGCAACGGCAAGGACGACGACTCCGGCGCGGCCGGAACCACCGGCACCTCTGGTGGTACCTCTGGTGGCACCTCTGGCGGCACCACCACCGGCGGCACCACCACCGGAAGCGGCTGCTTCACGGTCGATGACACCGTGCCCTCCGACGGCGCCACCGACGCCTACTACCGGGGCTCCGTCGAGTTCCAGCTGTCCGGCGCAGACTCCACCGCAGTCGCCAGCCTGGCCGACAGCTCCGGCGCGGCCGTGAGCGGCACCCAGACCACCAGCGAAGACGGCGAGACCGTCTTCTTCACGCCCGACGCCCCGCTGGACTCCAGCAGCAGCTACACCGCTTCGCTGTCGTACTGCAGCGGCGCCAACAACCCGAGCATCAGCTTCACCACGAGCGACCTGGGCGCGGAGCTCTCCGGCGACCTCACCGACAGCGTCTACAGCCTCGACCTCGCCGGCGCGCGCTTCATCTACCCCGCGGGCGTCGCAGACCTGCTGCTGGGCTCCCTGGAAGAGGAGATCCTGTTCGGCGTCGAGTCGATGGACGACACCTCGATCTCGATGATCGGCGGCATCGCCGATAGCGGCGGCGGGCAGGACTACTGCCAGCCCTCGATCCCGCTGGACAACGCCGACTTCACCGAGCAGCCGTTCTTCGAGGTCAGCACCCCGCAGATGAACCTCGAGGTGTCCGGTATCTCCATCTCGCTGAACGACTTCCACGTCTCCGGCACCTTCGCGGCCGACGGCAGCTACTTCGGCGGCGGCGAGCTGGGCGCAGAGCTGGACGCCCGCGACCTCGGCGCGGCCCTCAAGTCCACCCTCGGCACCGACGACCCCGACGAGATCTGCACCCTGCTGATCAGCTTCTCCGTGAGCTGCGAAGAGTGCTCCTCTGACGGCGCACCCTACTGCGTGGCGGTGCTGGCCGACCAGATGAACGGCGCCCAGGTGGCGGTGGATCCGATGGTCTGCATCGACGAGGCGTACTGTCACCCCGAGTGCGGCGAGAACACCTGCGGCGATCCCACCGCTGGTATCTGCGAGTAGATTCGCCCCCCGAGGGAGCTCGATCTCGAACCCGAACTCCCACCTCAGACCCGCTGTGACCCAGGTCGCAGCGGGTTCGCTCGTTCTCAGCTATGGTGCGGCCCGTTCACTGATGGAGGAACCCCATGCACCTGATGACGCGCACGCTCTTGACGACACTGCTCCTGCTCGGCTGTACCGGAGACAAGGACTCTGCAGACAGCGGCACATCCGCCACCACCACCAGCACCGGCGAATGCTCGGCGTTCGAGATCGAGCAGACCATCCCCGAGAACGGCTCCAGCGACGGCTACTACCGCGGGGCCGTCGAGTTCTGGCTGAACGAGCCCGACCGGACCGAGACGATCAGCCTCGCGGACAGCGCGGGCACAGACGTCCCCGGCACCATGAGCACCAGCCCCGACGGCTACGGTCTCCTCTTCCAGCCCGACGCAGCCCTCACGCCGAACAGCGCCTACACCGCGACGCTGTCGTGCGGCGACTCCATCTCCTTCACCACGAGCGACCTGGGCACCGACCTCGGCACGACCGACCTCACCGACCGCGTGTACGGCCTCGATCTCGCCAACGCGCGCTTCGTGTACCCCGCGGGCATCGCCGATCTGCTGCTCGGCGCCATGCAGAACGAGATCCTGTTCGGGATCGACGCGGTCAACGGCGATGTGCTGGCGATGGAAGGGGCCGTGGCGGGTGAGACCGGCGGCCAGGACTTCTGCGAGCCCTCGATCGCCCTGGGCGACGCGGAGTTCTCCGAGGCCCCCTTCTTCGCGGTGACCAGCGACTCCCTCACACTGGGCATCGCCGGCCTCAACGTGACGCTGAGCGATCTGTACGTCGCCGGCACGTTCGCAGCAGACGGCGGCTCCTACGGGGGCGGCGTGATGGCCGCGGCCCTCGACGCCCGCGACCTGGGACCGGCGATGAAGCCGCTGCTGGGCACGGATGATCCCGACGAGGTCTGCTCGTTGCTGGTCTCCTTCGGCGTGGCCTGCGAGGAGTGCTCGTCTGACGGCGCGCCCTACTGCGTCGCGATCCTCGCCGACCAGATGAGCGGCGATCAGAAGACCGTGGACCCGCTGGAGTGCGTCGCGGAGGCGCTGTGCCACCCGCAGTGCGCCGACAGCGAGTGCGTGAACACCGACGCGGGTCTCTGCGACTGACTCAGCGATGATCTCGGCGGGTGGGATCCGCCAGGCCTGCTGCAGCCAGCACGGCCTGAAAGTCCCCCCGGAGCCCCTCCAGCCCCACCGAGAACCGCAGCGTCTGTGCCAGCGCGGGATGCTCGAAGCCCAGCGTCCAGGCGTGGAGCAGCGGGTCGGTGGGCGCGCTCACCCCGTCGGGCACCCGCTTGCGCCGCGCGCCGTAGAGAGGATCTCCGAGCAGCGGATACCCCGCGTGCCGCATGTGGACGCGGATCTGATGGGTCCGTCCGGTCTCCAACCGGCAGGTGATCAGGCTGATCGAGTGGGCGCCGAGATCCGCGCGTCCCAGCCGCCGCCAGTGCGTCACCGCCCGCTTTCCGCCCTCCACCACCGCGAACCGCAGGCGATCCCGGGGGTGTCGTCCGAGGGGCGCGTCGATGGTGCCCCCCGGATCTGCTGAACCCCAGGCGAGGGCCAGGTACCGCCGCTCCACGGAGCGCTGCGCGAACTGCGCAGCGAGGTGCGCGTGGGCGCGCGGGGTTCGCGCCACCACCAGCACGCCGCTGGTCCCGCGATCGAGCCGGTGGACGATGCCCGGCCGCGTGGGATCGTCGCCGGTCTTCTCGGTGATGAGGTGCAGCAGCGCGTTCACCAGCGTGCCGTCGGGGTGTCCGCGGGAGGGGTGCACCACCATCCCGGGCGGCTTCACCACCA
This sequence comes from uncultured Enterobacterales bacterium, assembly GCA_964464515.1. Classification (GTDB taxonomy): domain Bacteria; phylum Myxococcota_A; class UBA796; order UBA796; family UBA2385; genus CAYXGP01. The sequence continues at coordinate 37,324 of CAYXGP010000022.1, read as the reverse complement.
CCACCACGTGCTCGTCGATGTGCAGGATCTGCAGGGGGATGTCCTGGGGCTGCGGGGTCGCCGGAGGAGGCGCGGGGACCACCAGCCGGATCCGCTCTCCGCCCCGCAGCCGATGAGCGGGCCGCAGGAGCACCACGCCGTCCACCGTCACGTTCCCAGCCAGGATCAGCGCCTTCAGCCGACTGCGCGTCTGATCGGTGTTCTTCGCCAGCCACGCGTCGAGCCGGCCCGACGCGTCGACCGTGAGGGTGAGCACCTCCACCGGCGTCTACCCGCGATGCTGGTGGAACAGCCCCATGTAGCCCTCGACCACTCCGCGCTCGGCGATGCCCAGCTCATCGGCGATCTGCCGGATGTACCCCTGCACGAACGTCGCGGCGGGCAGGCGATCGAAGCGGTTGGCCTCGATGGCTGCGAGCAGACGGCGAGAGATGCGGGTCGTGCGCGAAAGCTCGTTCAGCTCGACACCCCGAAGCTCACGGACGGCCTGGATGAACGGACCGCCGACGCCGAGGCGATCGGAGAGCCGCGTGATCTCGTCGCGGGAGTCGAGCGGCGCGCGGGGTGGCGGCTCTGGGGCCACCGAGGGCTTCGTGCTCCGGGCCGCGTGCTCGGAGGGCTCAGCAAAGGAGGACCCCGCGTGGGAGGAAGGACCTGCATAGGAGCCCGGCCCTGCGTGGGAGCCTGGCCCCGCGAAGGAGGGCTCGGTAGCGTGCGGCACCGCGGTGATCGGCGGAGCCGCGTCGGGATCTGTGGCCGTGGGGAACCCGGGCGAGCTGGGCGTGGGGGCGACCGGCGGGAGGATGTCCCCCACCGCGATGTCGGTGAGCGCCCGCACGGCGTCCACCGCCGCGGGCGCGATGGGGCTGATGAGGGCGGATCGCGACTGCTCCCACAGGCCCACCGCGTCGACGGGCATCCCCTGCCGCAGGGCGCCGCGGAACGCGTCGTAGCGCCGACGTCGCTGGGGATCGCCCAGGATCTCCATCGCCTCTCGCAGCTCCAGCTCCTTCAGCTCCAGCAGGAAGACGTCCGCGCCGTGCTGACGCGCCTGCCGCTGCCGCCGTCGAAGCTCCGCGCGCAGCGTGCGGTAGGCCGCGCGGATCTGCCCCACCGGGGCGTCCGACCGGACCCCCAGCACCTCGTACAGTCCCTGCCTGCCCGTCACGAGCCGCTCGCTCCCAGAGCCGCACGAACGCCGGCGATCAGCGACGGGATGTCTGCCGTGCGCACCGTGCGCGGATCGAACAGCAGGGCGTCGTGGTGGACGCGCGCGACGATCGGCGGCTCGCCCGTCCGGAGCCTCGCCGCCAGCCCCGCGCGGCCGGGCAGCGCCACCACCATCGTGGGGATGGGCTGGCCGGGCAGCGCGCCGCCGCCGGAGACGCTCTCGCCTGGCTGCACACACGCGCCCGGGAGCGCATCGGCGATCTGCTCCGCGGCAGCCGCGAGATCATCCTCGGAGCGCTGCAGCATCCACCGCGCGGGGATGTCGCGATCGGCGCGCCCCTCCAGGTAGATGCGCATCGTGGCCTCCAGGCCGGCGAGCACCATCTTGTCGAGGCGCAGCGCACGATACAGGGGATGCCGGCGCAGTGCTGCGACCAGCGTGGCGCGACCGGCGACCAGCCCCGCCTGAGGACCGCCCAGTAACTTGTCGCCCGAGAAACAGGCGAGGTCCACCCCTTCGGCCAGGCAGCGTTCGACGGCCTCGTCACAGACCCCGGGGAGCGTGCCCAGCAGACCCGAGCCCAGATCTTCGACGACGGGGAGCCCACGCGCGGCGCCCAGGGCCACCAGCTCGGAGCGCGCCGGACGCGCCACGAAGCCGATCTGCCGGAAGTTGCTGGGGTGCACCCGGAGGAGGAGCGCGGTGCGCTCGGTGATGGCCGCCGCGTAGTCGCCGACGCGCGTGCGGTTGGTGGTGCCGACCTCCACGAGGCGCGCGCCGCCCGCGGTGATGACGTCGGGAACCCGAAAGGAGCCGCCGATCTCCACCAGCTCACCGCGGCTGATGATCACCTCGCGTCCGGAGGCCAGCGCGGACATCGCCAGGAGCATCGCCGCGGCGTTGTTGTTGACCGCCACCGCCGCCTCGGCCCCCACCAGCGTCGAGAGCTGCGCGGTGATCCCTGTGAGACGCTCGCCCCGATCTCCCGTCTCCAGGTCGAGCTCCGCGCTGGAGTACGCTGCGCCCACCGCCGCCACCTCTGCGGCGACCTCCGGCGCGAGGGGCGCGCGGCCGAGCCCGGTGTGCAGCACCACGCCCGTGGCGTTGATGACCGGGCGGATGTGGAGGCGACGCAGCCGCGCGGCGCGGACGAGCACCGCTGGCACGAGATCGAGCGGCGCGCGCCCCCCAGCTGCGATGGTCGCCCGGGCGTCCGCGACGGCGGCGCGGCACGCGCGAACAGCCACCGGACGGGGAAGCGCGTCGATCTCCGGAGCGGCCAGCAGACGACCGATGGCGGGGAGTGCTGCGAACGGGGAGCCCATGCATCGCATACTATCGCTGCGCCCGGCGATGGAGGTCACATGAACGCCCTGATCTACCTGCTCGCGGCGATCCTTTGTGGTGTCTTCGCAGTCCGGAGCCGACGGTCAGCGCCGGGGGAGCCCGGTCGCCGCGCCCTCGCCGCGCTCGCTGCGCTCGCCAGCGTCACCTGGGCGGCGTTCTCGCTGCATCTGATGCCTGGGATGGCAGACCTCCGCCTCCTCTACATGGCAGCCGGCGCGACCCTGCCCCTGGCCACCCTGCACCTCCTCCAGACGCACCTGGGTCCCGCGACCGGCGCGCCCGACGCCCTCGCCCCCGCCCCCCCCCCCGCCCACGCCCAAACCGCCCCGTTGTTTGAAGCCCCCCCCCCC
>CAYXGP010000022.1:27365-34446 GCA_964464515.1 uncultured Enterobacterales bacterium | reverse complement strand
CCGCGGCGCGCCCCGCGGCCGTCGCCATCGCGGCGCTTGTGTTGATCGACGCGCTCACCGCAGAGGGAGGCCCGGGACCGGCGGGGGGCCTTCTGGCGCTGCTCACGCTGGCCGGCTTCGCGCTGTGTCTGCGCGCGCTGTGGCGGGTCCACCAGGAGAGCCCGCACCGGGTGGATCGCATGCGCGTACGATATCTGGCGGGGCTGTTGGCGACGGCGGTGGGCGCGCACGCGGCAGAGCAGGCGCTGCGATGGCTGGGCCCCCTCCCCGACGGTCCGTGGGGTCCCGCGCTGCAGGGCACCCTCCCCCCGCTGGGGGCGGCGCTGGGGACCTTCGTGATCTACGTGCTGTCGAGGATCGTAGCTCACTCCCGGCTGCTCGATCTGACGGAGATCTTCGCGCGGGTCGCGACGCTCACGGCGAGCGCGCTGCTGTGGGTGGCGGCCGCTGCGGCGCTCAGCGCGGGCGCCGATCCGCTCCATGGTGCGTTCGGCCTGTTCCTCGGAAGCGCGCTGTTCCTGGGGGTACACCCGGAGCTGGAGAGACGCCTGGACGCGCTGATCGGGGCAGCGTTGAATCGACGCGGACGCGCCCTCACGCAGACCCTCTCGGCGATCGATCGCGAGCTGGCGCGGGTCATCTCCCTGTCAGCACTCGACGACACACTGCTCGAGCGCCTGCACGCTTCGGGGCGGGTGCCGCAGTGTAGCCTGTACCTCTGGGACGCCGGCGTCTTCCGGCTGCGTCTCAGCCGCGGTACGAAGGTCGCGGCGCTGGTCTCTCCGATCACCGACGCGACCTTCGCGAGAACGCTGCTGGGCGGTCCGCACGTGCGCGCGGCCCTCACGCGAAACGGGGGCGACGAGATGACCGCCCAGACTCTACGGACGCTCGACGCGATGAGCGCGGACGTCTGCCTGCCGCTGCGCGGCGCCGGCCGGGTTCTGGGTTGGATCAACATCCAACACGAGGCGTGGTCGGACGGGTTCTCCGATCGCGAGATCCGACGCCTGATGGAGACCGCCGACCGCGTGGCGATCGTGGTGGAGAACATCGGCAGCGTGCGGGCGCTGGGGGAGCAGCGGCGGCTGGCGATGCTCGGCACGATGGCGGCGGCGCTGGCCCACGAGATCCGCAACCCGCTGGCGGGGATCCGCGGCGCCGCTCAGGTGCTCGACGATCCGGCAGAGCCCGAAGAGCCCGACACGCAGCGCGAGTTCCTGGGCGTCATCGTGGAGGAGGCGGATCGGCTGAACCGGGTGGTGAGTCAGTTCCTGGACTTCGCGCGGCCGCTGACGCTGAGCTGTGAGCCAGCAGATCCCAACGCGGTGATCGAACGAACGCTGACGCTCGCCCCGGAGGTAACGACCGAGCTGGATCGCGACCTCCCGCTCGTTCCCCTGGACGCCGACCGCCTGAGGCAGATACTGCTGAATCTGATACAGAACGCGCACCAGGCCAACCCTCCCGACGGAACGATCACGGTGCGGACAGGTAGAGGCCGGCTGACCGGCGGCGAGCAGGCGCTGGAGATCGCGGTGATCGACGACGGGCCGGGGATCGCCCCAGACGCGCAGGCGCGCCTGTTCGAGCCGTTCACCACCACGCGGGACGACGGCACCGGGCTCGGGTTGCCGATCAGCCGGAGACTCGCGCAGGCGCACGGCGGAGAGCTGGTGGTGGAGCGCGCGGAGGGGCGCGGGGCGATGTTCGTCGTTCGTTTGCCCCTCAGCGAGCGATGACGCCACCCACGCGCGGAACAGACTGTCTCAGCGTCCCCTGGCGAGGACGCCCGCGCGGATCTCCAGGACCTCGCGGACCGCGAACGGCAGCGGCGAGAGCACCAGCGCGAGCGCAGACAGCTTGCGTTCGGTCCGGCGCTCGCGCTGCAATACATCGGGCTCGGGCGTGCCCGCGCAGATCCACGCGCGCTCTTGAGGTGTAGCGGCGCGGAGGAAGGCCTCGGGGCAGTGCACCGCGACGCCCTCGGGCCCGAGGGCCTCCTCCGCCTGCCGACGAGCCCGCGCGACGTGGTAGCTCGCGGTGATCAGCAGCACCCGGCGCCACCTGTGCCGTTCCACCAGCCGCGCCAGATCCCGAATCTCCTGTCGGGTCGAGCAGGTCTCCCGAGCGAGGATCATGCGCCCTGCTGGCACCCCCAGCGCGGTGAGATCGCCGGCCACGAGCGCGCTGCCAGCGGCGCCCTGGCCGCGGAGCGTCGCCTCGAGCGCGACGATGGGCAGGCTGCCCGCGCGAGCCGCCGCAGCCGCCGCAGCCGCGCGCGCGCGAAGCTCGGCCCGCGCTCGCACGGGCTCGGTGCGCAGAGACTTGCCGAGGACCTGCACAGCATGAAAGCCACATGAACGAACGACCCGCCCCCGAGGGGCGTGCCCCGCGAGAGCGTGACCGCGCGGGTGGCCAGAGAGGGTTTCGGGACGCATGTTATGGCTATGATGATGTGGTTCTTGATCTCCAGCGCCCTGGCCTCGCCGCCGATGTCCGACTGGGCGCCAGGCCTGATCGACGTCATCCCCGATCCGGTGGTGCTGGAGCTGGCGCTGGAGAGGTACGACGTCCCGCTCGACTCCGCCACGGTCATCTATGGCATGGCGGGCTGGTCAGGAGACGTCTTCTCCAAGCCGGTGCGGAAGGCGGGCATCGGCTGGACGTCCATCGACGGTCAGCCCATCGTGCGCACGACAGACACCCTGGCGTCGAACCGCAAGCCGAGCTGCACCGTGATCCTCGACGAGAACGTGGACATCGCCGGACGCCACCTGTCGATGCTGTGGGACGCCTGGCCCATCCGTGACGTCGCCCCCGCCGAAGACGCCGGTCCGCAGGCCCTCCTGGCTGGTGACGACGAGAAGATCTACGCGGTGACGTTCCTGCGGCCCGGAGAGACGGTGCAGCGAGTGACGGTCACCGACGACCGCGATGAGTCGACGAGCGAGCGCCTGGAGCTCACCCGCGGCGACAAGATGCTCAGCATCTCGGGTGCCGAGACCGGCACGACGGTCTGCTACCGACCGAAGTAGACCTGCTCTGCGGGTGCGGGCTCCGGTTCCACCAGGGCGTTTCACCCTGGCGTTTCAGCCTGCTGAGCTACGCTCGGAGGCCGTTTTCGCGGCGCGGGTCCGGCCCGCAGAACCGACAAAAACGCGAGCCAGTCCCCACACCGGCAAGATCAACAGACAGCCCACGGCGGCCCGAAGCGCAGCGGTGATGGCCGGGGGCTCGTAGCGGAGCACCAGCTCGTGGCTCCCCGCCGGCACCGCCACCCCGCGGAACACCAGATCCGCGACCACCAGCGGTACGCGCGCGCCGTCGAGGGACGCGGTCCACCCGGGGTACCAGCTGTCCGTCTGCACCACGAGGCCCGGCCGATCTGCCTGCACCGCGAGCGTCAGGGAGGTCGGCGTCTCTGAGACGATCTCCACCCGCCCCGCGCTCTCCATGGTGACCGCGCTCTCCGTGAGCAGGACCTCACAGTCCGGGACATCGACCGGCGTCTCCACGACCGCCTCGCGGCGGGGATCGATGTCCAGCAGGGTCGACCACGGGTCGTCCGTCAGCCGCACGCAGTCCACGATCAGCGCGCCTTCAATCGCGTCGGGGTTCTCAAACAGGCCGACTGTGAGGTCTTGCGTGTCCGCGACCCGCCGGTAGCCGGCCCCGGTCAGATCGTGCACGCTCAGGAGCCACCGAACGCCCAGGAGATCCACCAGGCTGGGGTGACGCGCCAGCCGCTCCACCTTCACGGCGCCGCGATCTCCGACGTCCAGCCCCAGCTCCCCCAGCAGCGCCTCGTTGCGCACCAGCAGCAGCGGGCTGGTGAGGATGACGTCGCGCAGGCCGTGCATCAGACCGATGCTGGCGCTCATCAGCGCGGTGTCCAGGGCGGGGTCCTGCCGGCGATCCACCACGGTGGCGCGCCAGCGACCCGGGGTGGCCCGGATCGTCTCCAGCAGCGGGGACTCCGCCTCGACCAGCGCGGGATCCACCCGCACCTGGTACCCGGCGCCGAAGCGCCACAGATCCACGAACAGCAGCCCTCCGAGCAGCCACGCCCCTCGCTGGCCCGACACCCGCAGCGCCATCCCCACCAGCGCGAGCCCCAGGACGGGCCACCACAAGCGGAGCCCCAGCGGGCTGGTGGAGGCCAGCAGCGACGTCACGATGCGATCGACCCGCGCCGGGATCTCCTCTGGCGCGATCGGCTCCGGATCCGGCAGGCTCGCGCGCAGCAGCGGCGGCAGATCATCGGGCGGCGCGGGTGGCGGGGGGCGGTGGGCGTACCGCGCCGTGAGCGCGCCCCGCAGGGGGACCTCGGCCAAACGAAGACCTCCGCCCAGCGCGAGCAGCCCGGCCAGGGCGAGACCGGCCAGAGCCAGCACGCGCCGAGACCAGCGTCGTCGCTCGATCTCCGTCGCAGCGGAGAGCCGATCGAGGCCGTGGGCCGCGAGCACCGCCACCGCGATGGTCAGCACCAGCGCGAAGCGGACGGGGAAGCGGAACCCCGACAGCCCCGGCAGCAGCCGCATCAGCGGCCACGCCGGCGTGGCTCCGCCCAGCATCAGCAGGAGCGACAGCCCGCCCAGAGCGGTCCACGCCGGACGACGTCGGGCCCCCAGCGCCGCGAGCACCACCGCCGGCAGGCCCAGGTAGAACGCCATCTCCCAGTGGTTCTCGCCCGAGCCCCAGTAGCCGTCGCCGCGGTGGTAGTAGGTCTGCGTCACATCACCGGGTCGATCGAAGCCGAAGAAGTCCGGGATCACCGCGCCGATCAGCTCCTGCGGCGGGAGGCTGCCGATGTTCGCGAAGGCCCCCGCCACCCCCCCGTCGCGCATCGAGAAGCCCACCAGCTCCCAGGTCGCCAGAAGCTGCGGGGAGGCCATCCCCGCCGCGAGGAGCATGGCCGCCGTGAACGCCAGCAGGGGTCGCCAGCCAGCGCCGGGGTTGGGGACAGGGGCGCCGGGACGGGCCCAGCGCCCCAGCGCGATGGCCCCCACTACGAGGAGCCCGAACGCCGCCGCCTGCGGATGTCCGGCCACGAGCATCATCGCAGCGGCCAACGAGACCAGCGGCCAGCGACCGGAGATCGTCGCCCACAGCGCCCACGGCAGCCAGGCCAGGGCGTTCTGCATGCCCAGGTACAGCGTGTGCGTCGCGAGGAAGCCGCTGAAGGCGAAGGCCGCCGCGCCCAGCGCCATGGCGGCGGGGCTGCGCCCCATCTTGCGCAGCAGCACAGCGACGCCGAGGCCGGCCCACCACACGTGCAGGAGGATGCTCCAGTCCAGGGCGCGACCAGGGCTGAGCGTCGCGAACAGCAGCATCGAGGGCGGGTAGAAGCTGCCGGTCTGCCCGTCGGCGGTCAGCGGGAACCCATTGCTGACGCCCGACGCCCACAGCGGGACGCGGCCCTCCAGCCACTCGCCCGCGGCCCAGACCCGCCACGGGGTGTGGTGGTGCCGGAGATCGTGGACCCAGTAGGTGCCAGATCCGAGCACCACGTCGGGGGCCCACAGGAAGACCAGCAGCGCGAGGAGGAGGGCGACGCGGAGGATCATCCCTGCGCTGTAATCCGGTGGTACAGGGGACCGGTGGTACTGGGGATGGTTCTCCGGGTCGTGGGCCGCTCACAGAACAGATCGGTCCATGGGAGACCAGCCGTCCCTACGGTCTCACGTCCCACGATCCGCGTGGACACCGCAGCCCCGCAGGCATGTGGACCCGCAGGCATGTGGATCTGAAGAGCTGTGCTCAGTCCGTGTAGGCGCCGGTGTACCCCACACCCGGCTCGCTGCTGCCGGTGGTGGAGTCCGCGTCTACGCGGACCCGCCCGTCGCCGCCGCCGCCCCCAAACGCGGAGCCGTAGGGGAGCCCCTCGTGAGAGGCCGACGAGCCCCCCTCGCCGCCGATCGCCGAGATATCTCCGCCCAGGGTCACGCTCGGAGCCACCAGGTAGATCTGCCCGCCCGCGCCGCCGCCGCCAGCGCCCACCTCGCCGCCGTCGCTGGCGCCGTCGTCGCCGTCATCGCCGTCGGCGGAGACGCGCCCCGCCACGGTGATGTCCGTGGCGGACCAGATGACGACGAGCCCCCCGCCGTCGCCGCCCGTGCCCGCGTAGTTTCCGGTGCCGTTGCCGTCGCTCTCGGTGTCGGGAGAGCCGCCGCCGCCGCCCGCGCCCAGGAACCACCCCGACAGCGCCGCGTCGCCGACCGTCTCTCCGCCCGTCGTCACGGTGGAGCCGTCGTAGCTGGTGCCCCCCTCCCCTTCGGTGCCGAAGCCGCCGCCGCCGCCGGAGTCGCCGTTGTCGCCGCGCGCCGGGTAGCAGCCGCCGCCGCCGCCGTTGGCGGACGTGTCACCGCTGGCGCCGGCGCCCTCGGACGAGTCCCCCTGGGTGCAGTCGGTGCTGTTTCCGTAGACCCCATCGCCGCCCGAGAGGCCGAGGCCGTCCGCGCTCAGGGTGCCGTCGATGAGCACGCTTCCGGTGGCCCGGAGCACCACCACGCCGCCCCCGGCGCCGCCCCAGTCGTCACCCGTGAGCGTCGCTCCGGAGGGGATCTCGACGTCGTCGTAGTGGGGGATACGCTGCACGAGGACCACGCTGCTGTCGCTGTAGTCCGCTTCGAGGACCGGCTCGATCGAGAGACGGTTGCCGGTGATGAGCGAGACGTAGACCGCCTGCCACGTCCCCGCCTCGACGCCCTGCTGAGACAGCAGGAGGAGCTCGTCACCTTCCACGAACAGGGTCGAGTCGTCGACGTCGATCTCCGCGTCGCCGGCGCTCTCGGCGCCGCTCAGGAGGGTCCACTCCTGCTGGGTGCCGCTCAGGGTGACGTCACCCTCCGATCCCAGCCCCCCGGTAGGCCCGCGGACCACCGCGTCGTCGTCGGGATCAGCGTCCCAGTCATCGCGGAGCCCGTCGCCGTCGCGATCGTCGTCGGCGCAGTCCTGGAGGCCGTCCCCGTCGGTGTCGGTGGCGTCGGAGTCGTCGCAGGCGGCGGCGGGGGGGGCGCCCCCCGGGGGGGGCGCGCCCGGCGAAGGCGGTCGGTCGGCCTTCGCGCGCGCCGTGCAT
>CAYXGP010000022.1:0-27355 GCA_964464515.1 uncultured Enterobacterales bacterium | reverse complement strand
GGTGGCGTCGGAGGCGGCACAGGCGTCGGCGTTGGCCACGTACCCGCTGGGGGCCGCGCACGACGAGACCGAAACAGCGGGATCGCCCTCCCCGTCGGAGTCTGCATCGAGGTACCACAACGCCGCGCCCGTTCCGACGTAGTCGCTGTCCGCATCGTCGACGCCGTCGTCCCCGGAGCCGCACTCGATCCCGTCGCCGTTCGTGTCTCCCGGGCAGTCACAGTCGTCGTCGATCTCGTTGCAGACCTCCTCGGCGTCGGGGTTCACGTCGGCGTCGGTGTCGTCGCAGTCGTCGTCGGTGCTCGCGTACCCTGAGGGGATCTCACAGCTCTCAGCGGTGTACGTCGAGCTGCCGAACCCGTCGGCGTCGTAGTCGATGAACCAGGTGGTGGCGTCGGACAGATCCGGATCGTCCTCGTCGATCAGGCCATCGCAGTCGTCATCGACGTCGCCGCAGACCTCCGCGGCGGAGGGGCTCACCGCGGCGTCGGTGTCGTCGCAGTCGTCGGCGAGCGCGACGGTGCCCGAGGGCGCCTCACACGCGGGCTGCGGTCCCTGGCTGTCGCCGTGGCCGTCGCCGTCGCCGTCGGTGTACCAGGTCTCGGTCGAGGAGACGTCCAGCGCCGGATCGTCATCGTCGATGAGCCCATCGCAGTTCTCATCGATCGCGCCGTCACAGACCTCCGCGGCGGAGGGGCTCACCGCGGCGTCGGTGTCGTCGCAGTCGGTGTCATCGGAGACGTACCCGCTGGGGGCGTCGCAGGTCGCGAGGGTGTCATAGGGGGTGCCGTGCCCGTCGCCGTCGTCATCGGCGTACCAGGTCGCAGCGGAGGCCACGTCCAGCGAGGGATCGTCGTCGTCGACGCCGTCGTCTCCGGAGGCGCACTCGATCCCGTCGCCGTTCGTGTCTCCCGGGCAGTCACAGTCGTCATCGATCTCGTTGCAGACCTCGGCGGCGCCGGGGTTGACCGCGGCCGCGCCGTCGTCACAGTCGGTGCTGTCGCCCACGGCCCCTGGGGGAGCGCTGCATGCGCGCGTGGTGGTGTCGGGCGTGCCGTAACCGTCGCCGTCCGCGTCGATGTAGAAGGTGCTCGCCGAGCCGACGTCGAGGTTGGAGTCGTCGTCGTCGGTGTCGCCGTCACAGTCGTTGTCCGTGCCGTCACATACCTCCGTGGCCGCGGGGTTGATGGCCGGGTCGCCGTCGTCACACTCCTCGCAGGCGGCGTAACCGTCGCTGTCGTCGTCGGCCCACTGCACCGAACCGTCGCAGTTGTAGTCGGTGGGATCGGTGCAGTCGCTCTCGTCTGCGCCGGGGTTGAATGCCGCGTCGGTGTCGTCACAGTCGCCGGTCTGATCCGAGTACCCGCTCGGCGGCTCACAGGCCTGCAGGGTGTCGTCCAGCGTGCCGTAACCGTCGCCGTCGACGTCACGGTAGTACGTGGTGGTCAGCCCCTGGTCCGCCTCTCCGTCACAGTCGTTGTCGACGCCGTCACAGGTCTCCACTCCCCCCGGATACGCGGCGTCTGTGGTGTCGTCACAGTCCGCGCTGTCGCTCACCATCCCGTCGGGCTGCGCGCAGGCGAGGAGCTCCGTGGCCGGATCTCCGAAGCCGTCGCCGTCGGCGTCGGTGTACCAGGGGGTGGTCCCGTCCTCATCCACTGCGCCGTCACAGTCGTTGTCCGTGCCATCACAGGCCTCCGCAGCCGCGGGATACACGGCTGCGTCTGCGTCGTCACAGTCGGTCCCGGTGGACACCAGCCCGTCCGCGGGCGCGCAGGACTCGACCGTCTCCACCATCGACCCGAAGCCGTCGCCGTCGCTGTCTACATACCAGGTGGTCGTCACGCCCTCGTCGATGTCTCCGTCACAGTCGTTGTCGATGCCGTCACACAGCTCGGTGGCGGCGGGTGAGGTGGCCGGGTCCGCGTCGTTGCAGTCCTGCTCGACCGTGTATCCGTCGCCGTCCTCGTCGATCGCGAGGCCCTCGGTGGGCACCGCCGTGTCCGTGGAGATCGCCTTGTCAGAGCCGACACAGCCGACGCTGATGAGCCCTGGAAGAACCAGGATCCCCAGAAGTCCGGGGATACCCAGAAGTCCTGCCTGGACAAACCGCATGACCACCTCTTCGCGGAAACCACCAGGCCGATCATAGCTCGGTCGTGCGGCGCTGCTCGGTCGAGTGCTCCCCCCGGCGTCAAGCGACTTCACGCGCGACACTCTCCTGAAACAGGGCCCCCCGAGATGGCGGCGGACTCAGCACAGAAGACCGGAACAGCGCGACCCCGATCACGCGGGGACCGAAACACGGGAACCGAAACAGGGCGGACCGAAGCACCCGAGGATTGGTTACGGCCGCGGTCGGGAGCGCGCGTGCCTGGCGTGGAGTCGTCGGGCCAGCGTCAGGGTGTCGCCGGACGACAGCCCCTCGAACGAGCACCCGAGGTACAAGCTGTCTTCGGCCGGGCGGACGTGACGGATGGTGAGCGCCGCAGACAGCGCGCTGCCGTCGCGACAGCGCAGCGTTCCCTTCAGCGCGCGCCCCTTCAGCGACTCCGGCTCGACGGAGACCTGACTTGCGGGCACTCGCAGACCGACACCCGTACAGGAGATGTCCACGACCCCGATGGAGCTGCCGAACAGGCCGGTGTCGAGCAGCTCGTAGGACCAACGCCCGCCCGCGTCCTGGCGCTCGACCATCCGCACGGGGCAGCTACGGGGCCCCGGGGGCAGGCTCAACAGGAGGGTGTCCGGCCCCGATCTTCCGCGCAGGTCGACCGAGAACACCAGGGCCTTCCCGCCCACCCGCGAGTGGAGGGCCGCCCGTCGGATGCGTCGTCGATAGGGCATCCGCTTGGGATCATTCAAGACGAACGGCAGGAGACGACGAGCGGGGTCCGGCATCCCGGCCCGACCCTGGAGGATATCGAAGTCGACCTGGAGACCCAGGAGCGTCTGCTGGACAGCCTGCGTCGCGAAGTGCGGGAGGAACGTGTCCTGGTGCTTCGAATCGCAGCTGCCGGGAACGCGGCGGCTGGGAACGCGGCGGCTGGAGTCGGGGCGAGCGCCGGACGTCGTCATGGGGGACCTCGACATGAGAAGAGACCTCGATGTTTGGGGGTCGATCGATCGACCGTGTGCCCATGATGGTATTGACACGTCAAGAGAAGTCAATGACTTTCTCATGGGATGATTACTGCACCGAAACCACTCCGTCCAGCGGACTCTCGGCTGGCGGCGCCCAGGCGGCCCAGCGGCGATTGCTCCAGATCAGCCCGAGGGCGCTTCGCCCTGACAGCCGCTCCGCAGCGGCGTGCGCTGCGCCCGGATCCGCGTCGCCGAGGAGGAGGAGCGTAGAGGGAGGAACCACCAGCGCTATGGGGGCACCGGACAGCGGCAGCGAGGAGATCTGCTCGGTGAGGGTCAGCCGCGCGAGATCCCGGTGGTCTGCGACCCGCGCGCGGTACAGCCCAGACCCCAGCGGCCAGAACGGCTCGGGATCGCGCGCCGCGAGGTTGCTGACGGCCTGCGCCATCACCGCGTCTTGCTCGAGCGTCCACGAGCGGAGCAGGGCCGCGTCCACCCGGAGATCGCCGGCATCGAGCGCGACGATCAGCTCCACCGAGACCCCTCGCCCCTCGGTCGACAGGTGGGGCAGGACCCGCTCTCGCGCCTGGCCCCAGGACGGCGGCGGCGCGCCCGCCGCGCTCCTGGGGGCCTCTACATAGTGAGAGTGGCCTGCGTGCTCTCCAGCGTGCTCCGCGGCCTGTCCTGTGGGCTCATCGCCGTGCTCAGCGGGGTGGGGCGCAGTGGCGCATGCCCCCGCGAGAACCAGCGCGCCACCCAGGGTCCCGCGCGCCGATGGCATCAGGGACACTCCGCACCCCGCAACCGCACTCCACGGATCGAGCATCACCCACCTTCCATCGATATTATCGCGCACCTGTCGAGCGATGTCACTCACGTGTCATTGAAGCTGAGCGCGAGGGATGTCAGGTTTTAGTCACCAACGGGCCACAAACCCGGCCCAACGACACCCCGACCCCCACATTCCAAGACCCAGGTGACCCCGTGATGAGGCCCAGCACGCTCCTTACTCTCTCCGTCTCTCTCATCGGCGCCCTGGCGCTCGGTTGTGCTCCGGATGCGGAGGACCCCAACCTGACCGATGGTGGTACCGACACCACCAGCGGCGTGACCACCGGCGGCAACACCACCACCGGCGGCAACAACACCACCACCGGCGGAAACACCACCGCCACCCAGGCCTCCACCGCGCTGCGGGGCCAGGTGCTCACCCCCAACGGGATGCCGCTCGAGGACGTCTCGGTCATCACCACCACCGGCATGGAGACCGTCACCGACGCCACCGGCCGCTGGGGCTTCGACGAGTTCACCGACCTCGGCCAGATCGCCGTCGACTTCTACCTCGAGGGCTACGCCGAGAACCAGAAGCCCATCGTCATCCAGGACGGCGTCGAGCACGCGCTCAACACCACGCTGGCTCCGGTGGACTACGTCGGCGCCTTCGACGGCCGCGACGGAATGCTGGTCGCGATCGCCGACTACGACACCACCATCCGGATGCCCGCTGGCGACTACATCTACGACGACGGCACCCCCATCCAGGGCGACGTCAACATCGAGGCCACGGTCTTCGACGTGACGTGGTCTCCGAGCTCGCTGCGCAGCGCCGCCTCCGGTGGCTCCGAGCGCAACGCCGCGCCGGGTGACCTCACGGCCGTCGACTCCGAGGGCGACGACCAGGTGCTCGAGAGCTTCGGCATGTTCCAGGTGAACATGTACGACGACGACGGCAACCCGGTGGAGCTGCCCGAGGGCGAGACCGCCATCATCGGCACCAAGCTGCAGCCGTCCGCCACCGAGGTCGGCGAGACCATCCCCGGCTGGAGCTACGACAAGCAGACGTACAAGTGGATTGAGGAGGGCGACGGCCTCGTGGTCGAGACCCCCGAGGGCGACAAGCTGTGGCAGTTCGAGACCACCCACTTCTCGAGCTGGAACTGCGACCAGCCGGTGTCCACCTGGGGCTGCGTGGTCTGCAGCACCGATGAGCTGAGCCAGCTCGGCATCTCCGGTGTCACCCTGAACGCCCAGGGCGTCTCCTACAACGGCTCGACCTCCGGCACCGAGTCCGGCGGTCAGGTCTGCGTCAACGTCAAGAACGACTCGTCGGTCGGGCTGACGATGTCCTACTCGCTGTCGGGTCAGACCTACACCGAGGAGTGGTCGGAGACGGTGAGCATCCCCGCCTTCGAGGCCACCTGCAACGACACCAGCGCCTGCACCGACATCGGCGCGTGCCCCATCGACATCCCCTGGTAGGTTGATCGGAGCGCAACGAGGGGCGGGTCGCCGATGGCGGCCCGCCTCCACGCATGTTTGGAGGAATCAGATGTCGCGACGCCTCACCCACGACCCGAAGGTGCTGGGCTTGATGGTGCTGGCGCTGGCGGGCTGCGGCGGGATCCCCGATTCGATCCCCGAGGAGCCCGGCGACTTCGCCGATGAAGACGACCTGCGGCGGCTGTGGCTCCCCGCCAGCCCCGACAACGTCGTCTCGATGTTCATCCTGTCGCAGAACTTCCAGACCTACGCAGAGGGCGGCTGCCCCGACATCCAGGAAGACGACGACCGCACCGACTACATCGGAAACGACTGCACCGACGGCGCCGGTCGGACCTGGCTCGGTCAGGCCATCCGGCGCGAAGACGGCGACGAGACCCACGTGGACTTCGTGGACTTCGGCGTGAACCTCGGCGACCTGCAGTGGACCGTCGCCGGCCGCATGACGCACGTGGGCGTCGAGGGCGGCAACGCGGAGATCACCCAGGCGCTGGCCCTGGACTACCACGACAACGACGACAGCTTCGAGGCCTGGCAGGACGTCGGCTACTACCTGGACTGGAACGACGGCGACTACCGCCTGAACGAGATGTCCGGCGAGGTAGGCTTCGAGGGCTGGGGCCTGGCAGACGTGGCGATCGACGAGGCCGTGTACCTCGGCCGCGCCCTCACCTGCGAGTACCCCTCCGGCGGGCAGCTGATCGCCAGCGGCGTCAACCAGGTGGCCATCGACTTCGGCGATCACACCACCGGGGAGTGCGGCACCTGCCCCGCCTGGAACCTCGACGGTGACGAGCAGGCCCCCTTCTGTGGTCCCCTCCACGAGCTCACCACCGAAGACGACGAGCCCATCACAGACACGACCGAGGAGTCCGAATGAACCCGATCCTCCCTCGCCGCGCCCGGCGCGGAAGCTATCCAGTGGTGCTGGCGCTCTCGTTCGTCGTTCTTGTCGGCGCAGCCGCGCTGACCATCGACGTCGGCTACCTCAACCTCGTGCGGGTGCAGGGGCAGAACGCCGCCGACGCCGGCTCTCACGCCGCCCTGGTGGAGCTGACCAGGCTGGACGCCGACCAGGACTCCGCGCGCACCGCCGCCATCGAGGTGGTGAACGCCAACCGCCTGGCCGGTGAGGAGGCCGAGGCCGAGCCCGGCGACGTCACGTTCGGCGGCTGGGACTTCGACACCCGCAGCTTCGACGCCGGCGCGGACTACAACAACGCGGTGTCGGTCGATATCCGCATGGCCGCCGACTCCGCGAACGGACAGCTCCAGCTCAGTCTCGTCAACATCTTCGGAAAGCTGCACGGCGATCGCGACGACATGGGCGAGATGGACGTCACCTGCAACTCCACCGGCGCCTTCCGCTACCGCGACATCATGGTGGTCCAGGACGTCAGCATGTCGTTCGGCTCCGAGGTCACCGAGGCGCGCGAGGGGCTGCTCACCCTCCTCGACTACCTCGGCGAGAACAACTTCCCGCGCGACCGGGTCGGCCTGGTCGCGTTCACCGCCGACGCCGCCGTCTACTCCCCGCTGCGTTGGATCAGCCAGGACTACTCCACCATTCGCTCCGAGTGGGAGATCCTCGACAACTGCACCGGCTCGTGGATGGGGGTGGACTGCTGGAGCGATCCCAGCGGTCGCGGGGCCGGCACCGACCACGCCCGCGCGCTCGACATGGCGATCGAGACCCTGATCGACAACCGCTCCGACAACCCCGGCGCGCTCCAGACGATCATCATGATCACCGACGGCGTCCCGTTCTGTCTCGACAACTGCGATCTCACGGGCTGCGCGGGCGCCATTCGCGCCGAGGCCGTCTCGTACGCCGACTACGCTGGCGGAGATGAGCACATCTCCATCTTCCCGGTCTCGTACTACGACACGAGCGGCGAGGACGGCGAGTCACAGTGCGGCGAGGTCTACACCTCCGAGGCCGACCAGGCCGCCTTCATGGAGAGCCTGGTGCACGGCTACGGCGAGTTCTACGAGACGTCCAACGCCAGCGATCTCCCGGACATCCTCGAGACCATCGGGCGCTCGATCCCCATCGCCCTGGTGGAGTAGACAGTGTCTGCGCGGCGCAATCGTCGGGGCGGTACCCCCAGGCTGCAAGCAGCCCGGGCCTGTGGGCGGCCCCCTTGTTCATCAAACGGCGAAAAGAGGGGGGAGGCCATCCACCCCGGGGCCGCGTGTCACGGCCGGACAGGGGGGAGAGAATCTGTCTCTCCCCCAGGAAGGCACGCCGGCCAACTGTCCAGACAGTTGACCGGTGCTGTGCGGCGTAGACGTAGAGGCGGCACGGCGCTTGAGTTCGCGCTCACGTTCCCTGCGTTCCTCCTGTTGATGACCGCCATCATCGAGTACGGCTGGCTGCTGTTCGTCCGCACCAACCTCGTGCTGTCTACACACGCCGGCTGCCGCGCAGGCGCCGTCATCCCGCCGCCAGATCCCGACTCCGGCAGCAGCGATCACGACGGCGAGGACGTCGCCGAAGACGCCATCGAGCAGCTCCTGGGTCAACTCGGCATCAGTTGCGTCACCGACGACGGGAGCTGCGACATCGACGCCTCCGTCTCCGGCTCCAGCCCCAGCGAGCTGATCACCTGCTCCACGACGCTCACCTATGACTCGATCGTCGGCCTCATCCCGGTGCCGTCCGAGCTCTCCACCTACTCGATCAGTCGGATGGAGATTCAGCGATGAGACACGCGCGGCGAGGAGCATCGGCGCTCGAGTTCGCGCTCACGCTGCCCATCCTGCTGATCATCGTCTCTGCCATCGCTGACTACGGTTGGTTCCTCGCCCAGCAGACGCAGGTGCTTCAGGCGGTCGGGGACGGCGCTCGGCTGGCAGCCACGGTGGCCCGCGACGCCGCCACCGGGCCAGAAGACGCCGCGGTCGAGCACACGCGCACGGTGCTGACCGGGATGGGCATTCCCTGCTCGGCTGGTGAAGACTGCGAGCTCGAGGCCGAGATCACGTCGTCCGGGTCGCTGGATGTGATCACGGTCCGGGCGTCGATCGGGTACTCGCCGGTCACCGGGCTGGTGCCGAATCCGGAGCGGATCTATGCAGAGACGGCGATGGCTCTGGAAGATCAGTAGCTTCGGTATTTTTCGCGATCGTGTTTCGACCATGCTCGTGCGGCGCCTCCGCGTCTCGTCAGCCGTTCTTCTCGGACTGGTCTGGCAGTTCTGAGACGCTGCCCGTACCACAGCGCGGACACGCTCCAGGCGAACTGTTCGAGCCTACGAGGACCCTGGCGATCTCACCCGCACGTAGCTCCGCCTCGTGCCGTCCTTCGCCGCGGTCCCACACGATCTCGACGCCATCTTCTCCGTTGCTCTGGATGGTCAGCTCCCAGCTGAGATAGTCGTTCGCTGCCGCAATCAATGACGCGGCGTCCAGCTCCCCGCTCAGCCCGGACAGGATGGGGGCGAGAGCCTGTCGCACCCACGCCGGGATCGGACGCAGCGCAACCGGAGTCCCACCCATCAGCTCGGCGCGGACGTCATCTGGGAGCGGTCCGAGAGCCTGGGAGCTACCAGGGAACGCCGCGCCGCCGAGGCCGCCGCCGGCGACCGCGAGCTCAGGACGCCAGCGCGCGGCCAGATCGGCGAGCATGCGATGCACGCCCAGCTCTGTTCCGCCCGCGGCGATGTGGGTTGTGCCGTCAGCCTCCCGAAGCACGATGAACTTGTAGCACTCCCAGCGCGGGAACGCCGAGAGCTCCTCGGGCTCCGGATCGCGAGGCTCAAACCACCAATAACGCAACATCGTCACCTCCATTGTTCGGCGCACTCACCGTAGACACCGGGCCAGCGATCGGGCCCCCCCGTTTGGGGCAACCCCGGACCCCACAGCCGTTCGATGCAGACATGATCTCCGCTCTCCGGACCGGGGGTGACGGGGTAGACAGCAGCTGGTCAAGACCGGTTTCATCGAAATTCCAGGAAGCTCCAGGTCGGCGGCTTCATCATGGCCGGGGCCGGTCGGTCTCCAAGGTCCCCACCCGGGGCGGGCCCGCCAGCCCCTCAGGCCTCGTCACCGATCCGGAAACCGGGCGAGACGGCGAGCGGGAAGGCCCCGGATCACGCTACACCTGCGATCTACAGAGTCGTCGTTCGGTACGGATGGAGCACCCATATGAAGATCGGGCCTGTCGAATTTCAGATCATCGAATTCGAATGCTGGCGCCCCTACGACGGTTTGATCCAGGGTGTCCCCACGCGCCACTTCAACCGCTGGATTCTCCGCGCCTGTCAGACACGGGCCACCAAGGACCGACCTCGGCGTCGGACTACGCTCATCGAGCCCGCCATCGATCGTGTTCGCACAGATCGGGTATCAGAGTCGGTACGAGACCACTACCGCCAACGTCGCAAGGAGGTCGAATACCTGCCCGAGTACTGCTGCATCGTCTGGCTTCGCTCCTTCCAGACACTGGTCGATCACGACGCGACCGGCTCAGAGGCCTGCCTGATCTGGTTCCAATCCGCAGAAGACTTCGCCCTCTCGCTTCCTGAATTGATCAAGCGCGCGTTGGATGACCGAACCTGGGCAGACATCGCCGAGGACTGGGTCTACTACCCCTGATCAGACTCGGCGGGCGAACGGCTGACATCGGGCGCGATTCATGCGAGACAACGCTCCACGGGGAGGCGCCCTCCCCACAGCAGCGATATCCCCGAGCCGAGAAGACCAGCTCAATCCCCGGTATACACTGGCTCCCCGCTCTCCTCATCCGAGACCTGGGCCTCTACCGCCTGCCGCAGCGCGAGCCCTTCCACTCCATTCAGCGGATAAGCCGTGCCCGCGTAGCCGTTCCGCTTGAGATCGGCCTGCATGTCAAACGTCTGCCGATACGACTGTGTCATCTCGACCGAGAGGTGCGGCCGCGGTCCGCAGCTCGTCAGCGCGAACATCGCGAGCGATCCAACAAAAAACGAACGTCCCATCATCATTCCTCCAGTCGGGCCAGCGCCTCTGCTGCCCGTGCAAACTCTGGCTCGAACGTCAGGGCCGCTTGATACGAGGCCCTGGCGTCGTCGATCTGCCCCATCAGCTCCTGCCCGACGCCGACGTTGAAGTGCGCAGCGCCCCGCGAGCCGTCGGCGCCGAACACTCGCAGGGCCTCGTCTGTGCGGCCGCACGCGACCAGCGCGAACCCCAGGTTGCCGCGCACCCGCGAATTCGCCGAGTCGATCATCAGCGCGCCCCGCAGGACCTCGACCGCTTCATCCGAGCGACCTGCAGAGAGCAGCGCAAACCCCAGGTTGTTTGCCGCGAGCGCGCGATTTATGCGGTGGGCGCGCTGCAGCACGGCGACGGCTTCGTCCAGCCGCTCCTGCTCCAGGTAGAGCACCCCCAGCGCGGAGAGGGCCGGCGCGTTTCTGCGTCCCACGCTCAGGAGCATCGTCTCGGCGTCATCGAACAGACCGGCTGCGTGGAGCGCGCGTCCGTGCAGCACGTCCAGCTCGGGCCCGCGGTGACCGGCGGCTCGGAGCTGGGCCACCAGACTGAGCGCGGCGTCTGCCTGTCCGCGCGAGAGGAGCGTCTGGGCGAGCTCCGCCTTGACCTGCGCGGGCTCCGTCAGCGGCACGGGTTCCAGGCGCACCTCCGGCAGCCGCCGCCCGGCGCAGGACAGCGCCACTCCCAGGAGGACGAGCGGGGCCCGCATCTGCTACTCCACCTTCGAGGTCATCGTGGGCAGCAGGTACTCGACGACGTTGACCGCTGTGGGTCCTATCAGCACCGCGAACAGCGTGGGCAGGATGAACACGATCATCGCTACCGTGAGCTTGGGGGCGATCTGCGCTGCGTGCTCCTCGGCCGCGAGGATCCGCTTTCGCCGAACCAGATCGGCATGCACCCGGAGCGCCTGCCCGACCGACGTTCCGTACCGCTCGGCCTGGGTGAGCACGTTCACCAGGCTGCGGATGTCGTCGATTCCGTTGCGCTCGTCGAGCCGCTGCAGCGCGTCGAGTCGGTGAACCCCCACGTCGATCTCGTCGTTGACCAGGAGCAGCTCGTGGGACAGCTCCGGCGCCGCTGTGGTGATCTCCAGCGCCACCCGGCGCAGCGCGGCGTCGAGGCCCAGCCCCGCCTCCACGCTGGAGACCAGCATGTCCAGGGCGTCCGGCAGCGGTCGCATCAGCGCCTCCTGCCGGGACTTCGTGCGCTGCATGAGCACCAGGGACGGCAGGTAGTACCCGATGGTCGCCGAGAGGAGCGCCACGAACAACATGCCGATGGCGCTCTCGGCGTCGATGAGCGCGAGCGTCCCGAGCGGCAGCGCCAGCGCCATCAGCACGCGGACCGCCGCGAAGGTCTCCAGGTTGTTCG
Source organism: uncultured Enterobacterales bacterium (assembly GCA_964464515.1). Taxonomy (GTDB): domain Bacteria; phylum Myxococcota_A; class UBA796; order UBA796; family UBA2385; genus CAYXGP01. Next base: position 15,640 of record CAYXGP010000022.1, on the reverse strand, counting down.
GACCGCGGAAGCCGGCCTGGATGAGCTTGCGCCGCAGCGTGCCCTGTTCGGCCAGCCCCTGGGGCGTCGCCAGCGAGCCCACCCGGGTCATGAACGTCTCGGGGGTGTCCTCCTGAAACAGCGACTGCGACGGCGGGAGGGCCACTGTGTTGGCCTCTTCGATGCGCTCCGACAGCGCCCTGACCACCAGACGCAGCCCCCAGAACAGCGTGAGCACCGACAGGAACACCCCGCCGAGGCCCATCAGCCAACCCAAGCCATAGAACAGATCAGACATATCAGGTAGGCATCCGTGCGAGGCGCCGCATCACGAGGCAACCGATAGAGAAGCCGGTGATGGCGGTCATCAAGATGCTCTGACCGAGGGGCTCGTCGACCAGCGGGTTGAGATACCCCGGGCGAAGGGTGAGCACGCCCAGCGTCACCACGAACGGCATAGCCACCAGGATGGTCGCAGAGAGGCGCACCTCGGCGGTCAGCGCCCTCACCTTGGCTTGCAGGATGAACCGTTCGCGCACCGTCCCGGCGATGTTCTCGAGGATCTCCACCAGGTTGCCGCCGGTCTCCCGCTGCAGGAGAACCGAAGAGACGAACAGGCGCAGGTCGAAGCTGCGCGGATTGCGCGTGGAGAGCAGCTCCAGGCACACCCGCATGTCGCGGCCCAGGTTGTGTTCGCGGTGGACCTTGGAGAACTCCACCGCGATGGGATCGGGCAGCTCATCGGCGCAGACGCGCAGGCTGTCGCTCAGGCCGTGGCCCGCGCGCAGGGTGCGGGAGATCAGATCCAATGCATCGGGGAGCTGCTCGGCGATCGCCTCGGCCCGCTTCTGTGCCTGACGTCGCAGGATGAAGAGCGGGATCGCCCCCAACGCCAACCCCGTCACCACGAGCGGTCCGCCGAAGATCAGCGACGTCACGACCGCGCCGCCCAGCGCGAACAGGCCCGCCCGCGTCAGCACCGCGCTGACGGTCTCTTCGGTGCCCGCCTGGAAGATCGCGTCCTCGATGTACTTGCCCACCGGGCCGAGCCGAACGGCCAGCGAGTCGCGCTGCCGCGCGCGAAACAGCGCCTCCTCTGTCGTCTCTCCCGCGACCGTTCCCAGGCGCCGCGCGAGCGCCCGCTGCCGCTCTGCCTTGCGCGCCTCCAGGCCCCAATACATGAGCCCTGCCGTCGCGAACACACCCGTGAACACGATGACGGCGATGAGGAGGAGGAGCATCAGCGACATTTTTTGTTCTCGTTCTCCTCGGGGGCTCTCAGGCCGCTCCAGGAAAAGAGATATCCAATGATCGGCCTCAGGCCGCTCCAGGGAAAGAAGTCTCCCATGATCGGCCTGAGGGCGGCCCCGCGTGAGGCTCGGCCTGCGAGGCCCCGGGTCCACTGGCTTGCGGCGCTCAAAGTCGTATCTGGATACTTCGAGAGCGTGGTGAGTGGAGGGGCGACGCGCAGCCGCGTCGAGGGTGGATAGGGCCTTTTCTGGAGCGGTCTTACCTGTTGTATCCGGGCGGTTTCCTCGCCGTAGTGGAGCTGATGATGGTTCCGCGGGAAAACCGGCTCCGCGACTTCACGGGTACGCGGTTTCACGATCTCGCGTTTCCACGAAGCCACGAAGCGCGGTCTCGCGGACCCACGAACCACGGGGATCGGGAATCGGGGAGTCGCGGAAACGCGGAAACGCGGATCGTGGTCGCGTGAAGTCGCGGCTTCGTGGGTCCGCGTCGCCCGTGGAACCGGCTCACACGCGAGCTCGTGGAGACGACCCAACAGCTCAACGGAACACTCGACGCGGCAGTCACCCATCACGGCACCTCAGATCCGCACAGAGAAAGAGGTCAGCTCCTTGGAGAGCTGGATCCCATACCTGGCGAACACCTCCGCGAACTTGGGGCGAATACCGGTGGACCTGAACACACCCCGCACCTTTCCGTCCTTATCGACCGTGGTCTGCTCAAAGACGAACACGTCCTGGGTGCAGATCACCGATCCTTCCATCCCGGTGATCTCGGTGACCTTGATCAGCCGCCGGGAGCCGTCGTTGAGTCGGCTGAGCTGGACCACCACGTTGACGGCGCGTGAGATCATCTCGCGGATCGTGCGGTCCGTGAGGTTGGGCATCCCCATGCCCACCATGGTCTCCAGACGAGACAGCGCGTCGCGCGGTGTGTTGGCGTGGATGGTGCCGAACGATCCGTCGTGACCGGTGTTCATCGCCTGCAGCATGTCGATGGCTTCGTCGCCGCGGATCTCGCCGAGGATGATGCGGTCGGGGCGCATACGCAGGGAGTTCTTCACCAGATCGCGCGCCGTGACCTCGCCGGTGCCCTCCAGGTTGGGCGGGCGGGTCTCCAGGCGCACCACGTGGGGCTGCTGCAGGCGCAGCTCCGCGGCGTCCTCGATGGTGATGATGCGCTCGCCCTGCGGGATGAACGACGACAGCACGTTGAGCATCGTCGTCTTTCCGGTGCCGGTGCCGCCGCTGATGATGATGTTCAGCTTGGAGCGAACGCACGCCCGGAGGACCGCCAGGATGGGGCGGGGCACCGAGCCGTGTCGAATCAGGTCCTGCACGCCCACCGGCTTCTTTCCGAACCGACGAATCGAAACCACCGGCCCGTCCAGCGCCAACGGCGGGATGATGGCGTTGACACGGCTGCCGTCCTGCAGGCGGGCGTCCACCATCGGGTTGGACTCGTCGACGCGCCGGCCGATCGCCCCGACGATGCGATCGATCACATGCATCAGCCGCGTATTGTCGTGGAAATTGACGTCGACCTTGGAGAGCTTCCCGCCCTTCTCGACGTACACGTTGTCGTGGCCGTTGATCAGGATGTCGGAGATGTCCGGATCGCGCAACAGGGGCTCCAGCGGACCCAGGCCCAGGAGATCGTCCAGCAGCTCGTCGACCAGCTGACCCTGCTCGGCCTGGTTGAGCGGCAGGTTGCGCGACCGTATCGTGCGGGTGAGCGAGTCGCGCAGGCGCGCCACCAGCTCGTCGCGGGGCGTGTTGCGCACCATCTCGAAGTCGAGCGACTCCACGAGCTCGGCATGCATGCGCTCCTTGATGTGCTGAAACTCCGCGCTGCCGGTGGTCCGGCCCTCTCCAGAGCGGGTGTTCTGGAGCGCCCGAACCTTGTCGATCATGCGTGAGCTCATGCCCGCTCCCTTCAAGCCATCCGGCGATCATCACCCGAGCGCGCCGCCGCGAGGTCGCTGGCCTGCCGCTCGGCAGCCAGTCCACCGATCACACCAGCGAGGCGGGTGATGGCCGCCTGGATGGGGGCGCGTCGAACGACGTCGCTCAGCAGCCGCCCCTCATACTGTGCGCGATCGCAGCTCTTCTCGTCCAGGTTGATCTGCCCCAGCACCCGCACCTGCAGGTTGGCTTCGAGATCGTCCACCTTGATGCGGCTCTTGCGGTGCCAGCGGTTCACCACCAGCCCGATCTGATCGCGCGACACCCCCAGCTTGTCGAGGAGGTGCAGGCGTCGCCGCGCGTTCCGCACCGCCGGCACGTCGGGGGTACACACCAGGAGCACCTGATCCGCGCTCAGGGCGCTGGTCAGCCACAGCTCGTCGGGGTGAGAGCCCGCGTCGAGGACGACACGCGGGTAGGCGCCGCGGGCCGCCGAGACCAGCGACAGCACCGACTCCCCCTTCACCTCGTCGTGCGCGGTGAGGTCGTCGGACTGGCCGAGCAGGCAGAGCTTTCCGTCGAGGTTGAAGACCAGCCCGCGCAGCAGCCGCGCGTCGAGCCGCTCGGCTTCGCTGAGGGCGTCGCGGACGGTGCGCGGGGGACGCAGATCGAGCGACGCCACCACGTCGCCGGAGGTGAAGTCGAAGTCGAGCAGGCATGTGGGCAGGCGCCCGGCCAGCTCCGCCGCCAGATTGACAGCCAGGAAGGACGCTCCGCAGCCTCCCTTCGCGCCCATCACCGCGGTGACGAAGCTCGTGGGACCATCGCCTGGTGGCGCCGCGTCGGGCCGCGCGGGGCGACGGCGCGCTGACGGCGTGACCTGCTGAGCCGACTGCTGGTTTGACTGCTGGGTTGACTGCTGGGGCGCCGCGCGAGCGGGCGCCGCCGGAGCCTGCGCCGCCGGAGCCGATCGGCCAGCAGGCGTCTTTCGGACGACCTGCGCCGGTGGAGCTTGCGTCGGCCGGGAGACCTGCGCGGGCCGGGAGACCTGCGCGGGCCGCGGTGCCGCGGGCGCAGGGGCCATCGAACGCACGGGGGCGACCGGAAGCGACGGAGCCTCGCGCACCACCGAGGGCGTCCGCGGCGGCAGCGTGGGCGGCGGGCGCGCCGGCGCGGTGGAGGGCACCGCCGGCGGCAGGGTGGGGGCGGCGGTCGAGCGCGGGGTCCGCGTCCGCGCAGGCGGCAGCGTGGGGACTGCGCGCTTCGCCACCACCGGCGGCAGCCTCGGGCTGCTCCGTTTCGCGGGGGGCGGCAGCTTGGGGAGCGACTGGCGCGCCACCGGTGGGGTCTGCGCCGCCGGAGCGCGTCGCTGGCGGGCCGCCGTGGTGTGCTCGGCGTCGCCCCTCGCGCGAGGGATCCAGAGCGCGCTGGCGCGGCCGGCCCGGATGGCCTTGCGCACCCGCGGGTCTTCGGGCGAGCGGCTGGCGATGGTGAACCGCGCCTCCGGCACCAGCGAGCGCAGGACCGGGATGATGCGGATGGCTGCCGCGAAGTTGTCGTCGATGCCCACCACGACGATGCCGGGACGGTGGGTGCGCACCTCTCCGATGGCGCTGGAGAACGGTACCGCGCGCGGGGGGAGAGAGGCTTCGGACTGGAAGTGGCGCCGGACGAACCCCATCGCGTCGTCGGGGATCCCGATCACCACCACCACGACATCGCTCATTTCTCGACTCCAAACGGACCGTACGGACGCACGCCACGCGGCACGATGCCGGAACCGAACCCGCCGAGGAAGAGCCTCAGATCGCTGGGATCGTAGGTCTGATCGGCCCCTGGTGCCGTGGGGACCTCGTCGGTGTTCATCGGGCGCACCAGGCGCGGCCGGACGAAGATCATCAGCTCCTTCTCGTCGCGCTCGTGTCGCACATAGCGGAACAGGGAGCCCACCAGCGGGATGTCGCCCAGAATGGGCACCTTGGCCTCCATCGCCGAGACATTGTCAGACAGCATGCCGGCCATGGCGAAGGTCATGCCGCTCTTGAGGCGCAGATGTGACTGCGTCTTGCGCGACTTGAAGCCGGGGATGGCGACGTCGGTGAGGGTGACCCCGTTGGCCGTGTCTACGTCGCTGACCTCGACGTAGACCCGCATGTCGATGACCTGCCCGGAGAGCACCGTGGGCACGAACGTCACCTGGACGCCGTACTCCTTGAACTCGATCGTCACGCGATCTCCGAACTGCGCCACCGGGATGGGCAGCTCGCCGCCAGCCAGGAACTCCGCCTGCTGACCCGACAGCGCCACCAGGGTGGGCTGGGCCAGCACCTTTGACAGGTTGTGCTGGGTGAGAACGGAGAGCGTTGCGGTGAGGTCGAACGTGGACGAGTACACCGCGTTGATGCCGAACGCCTCGCTGACCGCCACCGGGGGATCCGTCTGCAGCGTGAGATCTGACGCACCGATGAGCGCGCCGTCGTCCCACAGGCCCGACAGCCCCAGCTCGCGCAGCGCCGAGCGGTTGATCTCCGCGAATGTCACCTCCAGCTGCACCTGATGATCGCCTGCGACCGCCATCAGGTTGACGAACTCGGAGTCGTAGACGTGCGCCAGGCTGGCGACCTGCTCGAGCGTCTCCAGATCGGGCACGACCCCCTTGAGCATCAGGCTGCCCTCTACACCCGCGACCTGCACCGAGCCGCGGGAGCCTACGACCGACGCCACCAGCCGCTCCAGATCGGAGTAGTCGCGGTGGATGGACAGCGTGTGCTTGACCGGCGAGTCGGGGTACTCCGTGAACCACACCCACAGGTCGGTGCTGCCGACCGACAGGCCTCGGAGCTGGATCTGCCCCTTGTCGAGCAGCTTGATCTCCACCACCTGATCATCGCTCACGAGGATGCGAGAGATGCCGCGATCGGCCTGGTAGATGTGCGACTGACCCACATCGATCTCGATCATCGCCCCGTGGACCACCTCACCGGCGTGGGCGACGGGCGTGATCAGCCCCCCAAAGAGGGCTCCGCTGAAGACCCCGCCGATGCCCAGGATGAGCGCCATATGGCGCAAGAGGGGCCTCCAGTGTCGGGCCCCGGGTCGGGCGGGGTGGGACCGGTGTCCGGCCAGACTCAAGGTCAAAATCTACCTCCGTTTCCGCCGCGCGGGCTGGCTCACCTTCGCGCCGCTGCCGTCGAAGCGCTCGACCTGGGTGTTCCCACCCTCGATGATCACGGCGGTGGAGCCGGACTTGCGGCTGCTCCTCGTGCTGCGCGGGGCCTCAGGGACGCCGCCGAGGAGCGAGCGCGTGACGAGCGGACCCGTGGTGTCGCGGCGCTCGATGTCGACGTCGCTGCGCAGCACCAGATGGATCTGCCCCTGCGAGGAGCTGAGGGCCAGCTTCTCGGCCTGATCGGGCAAGACCTCCAGGGTGACCAGCGTGCGCTTGAAGCGCGATCGGGAGCGCTTGTCGTCGTCTTCGGCCTTCTTCGAACCGGTCAGCCGATCGCCGATGGCGAGGATGCGCACCCCCTGCAGGATCGTCTCCGTCACCCACTTGGCCTTCATCGAGGCGTCGTCCGGACGAATGGTGACGATCACGTCGACGTAGTTGTCGGGCTTCAGGAACCCGCCGACCCCCGCCTCGCCGTTGGTCTCGATCGTCATCGCCCGCTTGCCGGAGGTGATGATCGCGTTGAGACCCAGGCCGGCGTCGGGGTGGGCCAGCCGCTCCGCGCGGATCGCCTCCCCCGCGAGGATGCGCTCACGCGGCGTGCGCCCGATCAGCCCCTCGGTGGTCAAGAACACCAGATCGCGGTTGGTCGACGCGGGGAAGACGTTGATCATCTCTATGTCGTCTTCTTCGATGACCACGCCCATCGGCAGATCGTTGCTGGCCGCCGCGATGGAGATCGGCTTCTGGGAGGCTGCCGTCTCCATCACGCTCTTCTCCATGCCGCTCATCAGGCGGTAGATCATCAGCGTGGTGATGAGCGCCACCAGCGTGGCGCCGCCCATGAACAGCAGCCCCTTGCCGAGGCCACCGCCCTTGACGCGTCCGCTGACCGCCGCGTCTCTTCGATTGTCTCCTGGGATTCCCGATCGGGTCGAGGCCATGCCTTCGCCTACGGTTCAAGGGGCGGTGACGGATGCCACCAGGGTAGCTCTAACGCCAGGGGAGCGGGAGGGCATCGCTGACCACCGCGATCGTCGCAACAGCGATCGCCACCGCGAACGGTACCCCGCGCAGATCTTTCCCAGCCCTGCGCGCCATCAGCCAGCCCATGCTGATCACTCCGTGGACGGCGGTGCCGATCAGCAAGATCTCCAGAGTGCCCATCCAGCCAGTGAAGGCACCACACACCATGAGCAGTTTGACGTCTCCGCCGCCCATCCAGCCGCGGGCGAACGGGACGATCAGCATGCCCAGGGCGACCGCCATCCCCAGCAACGCGCCGCCGATCGCCGCGAGATCGCCGGTCAGGCCTGCGCTCAGCACCCCACACGCCAACCCGAGCGCGATGAGGCGATTGGGGATCCGGCGCTGGGCCAGATCAAAAAGCGCCGCACCGACCACCAGCCCGCAAAGAAGAAGAGCTGGTAGAGGCACGGTGCGGCGCCGCTCAGTCGGTCCCGATCAGGAACCGGAGCCCGTAGCGTCCATGATGGTGTCGGACACGGAGTTGAACAGCTCCTCCAGCGCATCGCCGAGGGTCATCAGGGCAGCGATGATGGCGACGGCCACGAGGCCTGCGATGAGGCCATACTCGATGGCGGTGGCGCCGGATTCGTCATCGATCAGACGGTGGATGAGGTTCATGGTGCGCTCCGCTGGGGCTTGCTCGCCCGGGGGAAGGGTTTCAGACCGCCAAGGGCCGTTGGGTGACACACAAAGCATAGTGCCCTTCGCGTTTCGAGCCAATGACGTCTCGATGACGGGGTGAGGGGCCTCTTCAGTATATCAGCGCAGGAGCCCATCACTTGCGCCCGATCATGAACGCTCCCGCTCCGAGGCCTGCTGAGACGCCCGCCGTGACCCCCGCGCTGATCACCAGGCGGTGATTGCGGGTGTACAGTGTCTCGAATTGCTCGGCGTTCTCCGGGGTCTGCTCCAGCGCATCGTAGCTGTTGCCCACCACCGCCGCGCCGCCGTACAGGGCGCCTGAGATCAGCACGCCTGCGAGCGCGCTGCCGAGGAGCGTCCGGTTGGGACCACTCCGGGGGCTCGCGCTGACCTCCGGCCCAGGGAGGGTGCTCGACGCGGCGATCGGCGCGGGGGCCACATACGGCACCGGCGCGCCGGACGGCAGCCAGGAGGTGGCGGTGACCGCTCCGGCGTCGTCGAACACCTGCAGGACCGCCGGGAGATCGGTGTAGCGCTCGCTGGCCTGCCGCCCGTCGAGGTGCAGCCTCCCCGAGCCTGGCACCGGCACCGGCGTGTGGCTCGCGGCCTCGAGGTCGAACAGGGTGTACACCCCCTGCAGCGGGTGTCCCTGCGGCGCCCAGGTGGACGGCAGCACGAACCCCGGCTCGGTGAGCCGCGCGGCGCCGAACGCTGCCCCCGCGCGGGTGTCGTCCTTGTCCAGGAACCCCACCAGCCCTTCCACCCGGTGGTAGCGGGCGGCCAACCCCGGCGTGATCGTCTCGCGCACACAGGGCAGCGCCTGACGCGCCTCCGCGCCCGCCTCCCGCACGGCCGCCTTGTCGCGCTCCTCGAAGGCCCGCTCGGCGCTCTCCAGCGCCATCACGACCTCCTCGGCGTTCTCGACGCAGTCCGCGTGGGCATCGGAGGCCGTGAGCGCCGCCGCCAGAACCGTCGCCAGACCCGCTGTCACCATCACTTCACTCCTAGCCCGTCGCAGAAGGACTATCCGATGCCCTCACGCGATGGCCCGCGCAGATCCGGACCCAGCGCCTCGACGAGCGGCTCCAGGTGGGAGATGAACCGCTGCGCCCTCCCGATCGACGTCGCGTAGAGCGGGCGCCGCACCTGCGCATACGAGGCCGTGTGGGCGTAGGCGCGCGCGCTGCGGCGTCAGGCAGTCCTCATGCCAGGACAGTCCGCAGAACGCGAGGAGCTCTCCGATGGTCTCCCGCGGCCTGCGCACCACGTCCGCGTACCGCGCCGTGATCGTCGGCAGCCCCGGCGCGGCCTCCCAGTCGTCCATCAGGCGCCGGTACTGGCGATAGAACCCGCCCAGCGCTCGCTGATCGTTGGTGAATGAGAGGGCCGGCCCGAAGTTCTGGAACAGGCACGACAGACACGTGTCCAGCGGGTCCCGCGCGCAGTGGATCACCCGCGCGCCGGGGAAGAGCTGCGCCAGCAGCCGCAGGTGCTGGAAGTTGAGCGGGTTCTTGTCGGTGACCCGCCGCGCGTCGCGTGACACGCCGTCGAGCGCCGCCAGATACTTGACGGCCACCCCATCGAGCGCCGCGGTGTCCGCCCGCGCGACGGCGTCGGGGAGGCGCTCCCGCCACTGCCGCTCCTGCGCCAGGACAACCGCGATGCCCTCGACGAGGTGCATCTCCCCTCCCGCTGCGACCTCGGGGTGGCGCGAGAGGATGCGCTCGAGGAGGGTCGTCCCGGAGCGGGGCATTCCCACGATGAACAGCGGCCGCGCGGAGGTCTGGGTGGAGCGCGCGTGGGGCGCAGACGCCGCCGCGATCGTCCTCTCGACGTACCGCACGTGGCCTGCCAGATCGAAGGCGCTGCCCCCGACGGCGTTGGCGCGGGCATGCGCCGCGAACGCCGCGTCCAGATCGCCGCGCGCCTCGAGCGCCGCGCCCACCGCGTGCTCCCCCAGGATCCTCCCGTGCGCGGTCCCCGGCCGCTCCAGCAGCGCCCGCAGGCGCCGCAGCCCCTCGTCGCCCCGTCCCAGATGGCGCTCGACGTTGGTGCGGCAAACCACGTGGTTCATCTCGTCGCGGCGCTCGGGCGGGACGGCGTCGAGGTGTGCGAGCGCGTCTTCGTACCGGCCATCGCGCTCGGCGATCGTCGCCAGACCGGAGCGGGCGTCGGCGAGATCGGGCTGGTTCTTCAGCGCGCTCTCGAAGCACTTGCGGGCCAGACCCAGCTGCGCGTCGCCGAGGGCCAGCCAGCCCAGCTGCAGGGCCGTCGCCCCCCGCGTGGGTTCGAGGTCCAGGGCGCGAGAGAGATCTGCGATGGCGTCTCGCCGGTGCCCCCGCGCGGAGCGGCTGAGGCCGCGCAGCACCCACGCCAGCACCGAGCGGGGGTTCTGCAGGAGCACCGCCTCTGCCTGCGCCTCCGCGGCCGCGTGCTGTCCCGCGTCGAATTCGAGCTGCCCCAGCGCCAGACGCGACGCGAACTCTCGGGGCGCCAGCGCCACCGCCCGGGTGAGCGCAGCCCGCGCGTCGCCCACCCGCTGCGCCGCCCGCAGCGCGACGCCGTAGTTGCGCCACGCCTCCGCGCTGCTCGGCTGGAGAGTCACCAGACGCTGCAGGGCACTCGCCGCTGCGCTCGGCGAGCCGAGGTTCAGCTCCGTCGCGCCCAGGTACAGCCAGGCGATGGGCAGGCTGGGAGCGCGCTCCACGAGCACACGCAGGATCTCGCGCGCGCCGACGGTGTCTCCTCGATCGAGCGAGATCCGCGCCAGGATCACCTGCGCGCCCGGCATGGTGAGCGCGCGACACGCCGACGCGGCGGTGTCGAGATCGCCGCGCTGATAGGCCGCGATGGCATACTGCAGCGTCGCCGTCTCCTGGGTCACTGCGCGCTCACTACGAGGAGACTCGCGAACCGGTGGTTCTCCAGGCCCGTCACACCGTCCGGGGTCCACAGCGCCGAGATCACCCCGTCCAGGTAGAGCGCCTCCGCGCAGCCCAGGGCGTCTCGGAACATCGTCGCGAAGTCGTGAAACCGCACCGGCTCGAGCGAGATCGCCAGGTGCATCCGCCGCGGGGTCTGTGCGCACACACCGCTGCGCACGCGCCGGCTCCGGGAGTCCGCGCGAAACGCCGGATGCACCACGCCGCCGTCCAGCAGCTGCGGACCCGACTGCGTCGCCAGCCGCGCGCCGGAGGGCTCGAACCGCTCCGTGTTCGACACCGCCGCCCCCGCAGGCCCGATCGAGAACACCCCGTTCGGGAGCAGGTAGAAGTTCCCCTCACCCGCGCCGCGCTCCAGCGGGTGGGTCTGCTCGCCGCGCTCGATGTGTAGACCCACCGGCGTGTGATCCGCATGGAAGATGCCCCCGTTGGTTATCGCCAGCGCAGATCGCCCGTCGCGCTCGACCCGCGCGCGCGCCGCAGCGATCGTGCGGACGGACGGGGACTGCCCCACCAGCTCCACCTGCGCGCGGTCGAGATCGACCGTCACCACGCGAACCGTCTGGCCCAGGTGCACGATCTGCCGCTCGACGACGGCCGGGTCTTCCGCCCTCGCCAGGCCGATGATGAGCCAGATCAGCGCGGCGGTCATCAGCAGGCGTCGAAGGGGTCGTCGATCCAGCTCACGCCCCCGGGGTGCACCACAGCCAGCGCGAAGCACACCTCGTCGAGCGGCCCGCGCCAGGTCGCCAGGAACGCCTCCGCCGCGCGTCGTAGCCGGCGGCGCTTGACGCCGTCGATGGCCTCGATACCCCGCGCGAGTGTCGGGCGGGCCTTCACCTCGACCAGCCGCAGCCGTCCCCCGAGGCGGGCGATGAGGTCGATCTCCCCTCCCCCGCCCCGCCAATTGCGGGCCACTATCTGCCAGCCTCGGGCCGACAACAGCGCGGCGACTCGCGCCTCGGCGGCGCGGCCCCGCTCCGCGCGTTCAGCGACGGATGGCCTTGAGCCGCGCGGACTTTCCACGGCGCTCCCGCAGGTAGTACAGCTTCGCGCGCCGCACCTTGTGGCTTCGCTTGATGTCGATCTTCTCGACCACCGGGCTGTACAGCGGGAAGATGCGCTCCACGCCCACGTGGAAGGAGACCTTGCGCACCGTGAAGGTGGTGCGCGGGCCGCCCTGCCGCATGCGGATCACCGTGCCCTCGAACACCTGGATACGGGAGCGCTCACCCTCGGTGATGCGCACGTGGACGCGCACGGTGTCGCCGATGCGCGGGATCACGTCGCGCTTGATGGCGTAGAGGTCGTTCTCGAGTTCGGCGATGTTGGCCATGGGGTACCTCGTACGTCTGCGAAGGGGAGCCGGTGGGCGAAGATGATGGGGTCGCCGGGGTGCCGTGTGTCGTGGCGGCGGATCACCGGACGAAATGCCGTCCACGCCTATCGATCCGGCTCGTCGCTGTCAACCCCATCGCCTGCTCCGGTCGCGGAAGTGGCGCGATCGAGGGAGATCGTGGATGCCTTGATGGGCGCCACCCGGATGGGCTCGGACCGCACCGGCTCCGCCTGGATCGGCGCAGCGGAGATGGGATCGGCTGGAAGGAGATCGGGACGCACCCGCCGGGTCAGGGCCGCCGCCTCCTCCCGTCGCCACGCATCGATCCGCGCATGGTGGCCGCTCAGCAGCACCTCCGGGACCGCCCAGCCGTGAAACTCGCGGGGGCGGGTGAAGCAGGGCAGGCCCAGGCCGCGGCCCGAGAACGACTCCCCCTCCAGGCTCGCGGGGTTGCCCAGCACGCCGGGCTGCAGCCGCGTCACCGCGTCGATCACCACCATCGCCGGCAGCTCTCCGCCGGTGAGCACGTAGTCTCCGATGGAGATGGACTCGTCGATGAGGTGCTCGCGCACCCGCGCGTCGATCCCCTCGTAGTGACCGCACAGCAGCACCAGGTGTGGCAGAGACGCCAGGCGTCGGGCGTGCCCCTGATCGAACCGCGCGCCGACGGGGTCCATGAGCACCACCCGCGAGTCGGGCCGCCGCAGCGCCGTGAGCGCGCGATCGACCACGTCGACGCGGATGACCATGCCGCCGCCGCCGCCGAACGGCGGAGCGTCCACCACCCGGTGGCGTCCCTCACCGTGCTCCCGCAGATCATGCACAGCTACTTCGACCTGCCCCGTGCTCCGCGCCCTGCCCATGATGCTCGCGCCGAGGGGGCCGTCGAACATCTCCGGGAAGAGGGAGAGGACATCGATTCGAATGGGGGTCACTCCGACTCCCTCCCCTCATGCTGCGGCCCTTCTCGTGGCTGCGGCCACTCTCATGGCTGGGGCCACTCCTACGGCTGCGGCAGGGGGTCCACCGCGTCGTCGGTGACGGTGATGCCCACTCCCCGCTCGACCCGACAGATCAGCTCACGCAGCGCGGGGAGGGTCACCTCGCCTTGTGGAGACCGCACCACCCAGCAATCGACGGTGCCGCTGTCGTGGATCTGCACCAGTCGGCCCAGCTCCTGACCGCTCTCCGTCTGCACCGGCAGCCCGAGCAGCTCGTGGTGATACCACGTGTCTTCGCCCGGATCAGGCAGCGACGCCTTCGGGATGATCAGCTCCCAGCCGATCAAGGAGCGTGCCCCGTCCGGTGTGTTCACGCCCGCCAGTCGTCCTAGCAGGCGTCGACCGGCGCCAGGCCGGATCCGCAAGGTGGTCTCTCGCCGCTCGCCCTCAGGCCCCGCGAGCACGACGGCGCGCGGCGCGTCGAACAGGTCCGACCCGGGGTTGAACAGGAAGACGCGCGTCTCACCGTTGCGACCAAAGACGCCGCTGACGTACCCCAGACAGAGCTCGTCGGGGCCGACGCGGTCACTCCCCCGACGGCGTCCCATCGTCGGCGTCGGGCTCGGTGTCTGCGGCTTCGTCAGCAGATGCATCCTCGGCGGGTGCGTCTTCGGCAGATGCCTCCTCGGTTGGCGCATCTTCGATAGAGGCGTCTTCCTCCGCAGCGGCAGGTGCAGCGTCGATCAGGTCGAGGACCGGCTTCCGCGAGCCGCCTGCGATCGCCAGAACCTGCTGGATCGCGCGGAGCGTGCGGCCGCCCTCCCCCCGAACATTGCCGCGATCGTCGTCGTGCACGTTCAGCTCCAGCAGGAGCGAAGCGTCACCAACAACCGCGTTGACGGAGAGCTCATCGGGATTGTCGAGCAGCGGTGAGACCAGGTACCGGACCAGCGAGGCCGCGGAGTCAGACCCGCCGCCATCGCCTGCCGAGCGACCGTTCGCTCCCGCGCTGTTGTTATTCTGAGACTGTGGTGCGGGCACGGGCGATCAACCTGGCAACGGTGTCTGAGGGCTGCGCGCCATGCGACAGCCAGTGATCTACGCGCTCGAGATCGATGCGCAGCTCGTAGGGATCGACGAGCGGGTTGTAGTGCCCGAGCCGCTCGATGTAGGAGCCATCGCGCGGCGAGCGCTGATCGGCAGCTACGATACGATAGAAGGCCCGCTTCTTGCGGCCCTTGCGAGTGAGACGGAGGCGAACCATCGCCATCCTCCTGGTCCCCGTTTGGGGGGATGGGGTGGGCGGGAGCGCCAGCTCTGTGGCCTGAGACTCCCAACGTGACGGCCGGGTTTAGTCCATCCCCCCGCCGTCGTCAAACGATCCGGCGGGAACCAGACCCACGCGACCGGACCCCGCCGAGCTTGCTTCGGGCCGGCGCGATGGATTAGAACGCAGGGGTACGGGTTCGCCGTGAGCCCGGCATCCCGGGGCGTGAGCCCGACCAGGAGCCCAGGAATGACGCCCCGCATCACCCCTCTCCTCATCCTGGTGATCAGTCCCCTGGTGATCGGCCTCGGCTGCGTCCCCAAGAACAAGAAGGCCGCGTCCGAGACCGAAGAGGTCATGCCGTCCCAGCGCGAGGCCAAGATGCTCACCGAGCAGCCCGCTGAGGACGGCCTCATCCGTCAGGAGATCGATCTCAACGGCGACGGCAGGGGCGACGTCTTCAATTATTACCGCGAGCGCTCCGAGGGCCCGCGCGCCCTGGTCCGCAAAGAGGTCGATCTCAACTGGGACGGACGCGTCGACGTTCAGAGCTACTTCACGGCCTCGGGTGAGATGGAGAAGGAGTCGATGGACGGCGACTTCGACGGCAACATGGACTGGGTCGATCACTACCAGGGCGGCAAGCGGGTGCTCAGCGAGGTCGACACCGACTACGACGGCCGCGCCGATCTGTGGAAGATCTACGAGGGCGGCAAGGTCAAGCGCAAGGAACGCGACACCGACGGCAACGCCCAGGTCGACTTCTGGGAGTACCTCGACGACTCCGGCGCCGTCGTCAAGACCGGCCGCGACATCGACGGCGATGGGATCATGGACGAGCGCGAGGACTGAGGGTCATCAACCCGCCCCCTGCGCCGAACCACCCCACCGGCGCGGTCGGATCTGCCCAAAACGCAGACCATGCCCACCAGCGCCCGATCCAACACCCGCGTTCAGCAGGTGCAGTGGCGCTGACTGAGCAGAGATTCAGCCGCTCGGGTAGACTACCTCCCGTGATGATTCCCATCACGCATTGGAGGAGACAGAAACATGAAACACACCACACTGGCCCTTGTCGCGATCCTGTTCGCCTGCACCGACAAAGACGGTGACACCGCCGGTTCGACCACCACGACCACCGCGACCACCACGACCACCGTCACTTCCGGTGGCAGCG
>CAYXGP010000021.1:24333-55283 GCA_964464515.1 uncultured Enterobacterales bacterium | reverse complement strand
GTGACCCGTGAGACCCATGAGAGCCATGAGACCCGTGAGAGCCATGAGAGCAGTGGCTGACGGTGACGACGCCGGCGTTGCTGGGATCGGCGAGGAGCTGATCGGCCTTCAGCGCCACCTCCTGCGACAGGTCGGTGGGCTGACACTGCGCAGCCTCGCTGGCCTGCAGGAAGTCCATCGGCTGCCTGGTGAGCACGGGGAGCTTCGCGGAGGCCGTGACCTTGCGGCCGGCCGCCCGTCCGGAGGCGGCACCATCGGTGCTCGCGGGGCCGTCGGTGCTCGCGGGAGTGTTCGGATTCGTCTTCTTGTCGTTGGCCATGCCATCCCTCTCTTCGCAAACCTATCCTAAACCGAGCCTCGGTCATCGTCCCAGTCAACCGGTAATTCTCCTCGCGCTGCCGACGCAACAGGCGCGGAGCGATGATCAGGAGCCGGAGACCGGATCGCTCTCCAGCGGCTGCCGCGGCCGATCGATCGTCCACCGTCGGAAGATCTTCTCGATCTCCCCGGTGGTGTCGGCGGTGAGGCGCTCGAACAGAAGCTGCGCGATGCCCATGTGCTGCTGACACTTGGGCGTAGACGGCCGCGGACCGAACAGATCGCCGCTCATCAGGTAGTTGTGCAGCGGGCGCACACCGCAGTACGGGGCGTTCCAGCAGCTCTCACACATCGGCAGGGTGTCGAGCAGGCTGGCGCCGGCCAGCGCGCGGACCGTCGGGTGGCCGGTGGCCTCGGCGAAGGTGGTCTCTCCCACGGTGCCGATCCGGAAGATGTCGTCGCCCATGGCCGAGACCATGCGCCCCTCGTCCGACGGGTAGATGGCGCCGTCGTAGTTGTAGGCGATCTGGCCGGTGCCCGAGCCTACGGGCGTGCGGATGTCGACGAAATTGGGGTCGGTGGGGGTGAGCATCTTCTTGAGGAAGGTCGACGCCGTACCCTCCATGATCTCCACGCCCTGCTTGTTGAGCGTGATGATGTAGTCGAGCACCCGCTCGTAGTAGTCCAGGAAGTCCGCCATCGGGTAGCCGATGGCCCGCCAGGTGTTCGCGGCGAATCCGAACGGGTTGAGCGGGCGGATGTGGATGTTGCGCAGCCCCAGACCGACGTAGAGATCGACGATCTCCTTCCACTGATCGAACGAGCGCCGGGTGGCGGTGGTCAGCGCGTCGACGTGCCACAGGGATGGATCGCGACCCGCGTCGATGTAGCGCTGGTTGATGTACTGCATCCAGTGCAGCACTGTGTCGAAGGCGCCTGAGCTTCTACCGGTCCAGGGACGGGCGCGGTCGTGGAGCTCTTTTGGACCATCCAGGCTGGTGCAGACCAATACCCCGTTTTCGATGAGCCAATCGGCCTTCTCCTCGGTCATGTACGTCATGTTGGTGACGACGGAGTGATCGAGTGTCTTGCCCTCGTAGCGGTTCTTCTCGCGCGTGTAGGTGACCATGAATTTCAGCACGTCGAAGTTCACGGTGGGCTCACCGCCCTGGTACTCGAAGCACAGATACGGCGAGGGGGTCTGCATGGCGTGATCGGCGACCTTCTTGGCCATCTCCAGGCTCATGTCGGTGTCGACGCGATCCATGTCGGTTCGCGAGGCGTGGCAGTACTGGCAGCTCTGGTTGCAGCGCAGCGTGGTGATCACCACCGCCAGGTGGGGACCGGCGCCCAGGTAGGCCCGCTTGCGCCGGACCCGCTGCGCCAGGGCCTCCAGGTCGAGATCGGCGCGCAGGAAGCCCTTGGCGGTGAGATCGCCATACAGCGGATCCGCCTCCCCGATCTCCCCGTTCAGGAAGCGCTGCCAGTCGGGCTCGGCCAGGAGCTTCCACTCACCGGCGTCGTTGGTCAGCAGGACGCCGGTGTCCAGCCGACCCCAGCGGAAGTAACCCAGGGCCTCGGGACGGACCTCGCGGCGCGGCAGCGTGAGGCGGTGTCGCGTGATGGGGGCCTGCGTGGTTGGGGCCTGCGTGGTTGGGGCCTGCGTGATTGGGGTCTGCGTGCTCATGACCGCCGCTCCGCCACCACCGTCGCGTGGAGCACGTGGTTACAGAAGTGATCGAGCAGATCGACCACCTCCGGATCGGTCCAGCTCACCTCGACCAGGGTAGAGTCGCCGTCGTCGTGGAGCGCGAGGGTTGCGATGGCCGCGAAGGCCTCAGCGGCGGTCGCCACGGCCTCGGCGGAGTACAGCGAGTGCGAGAAGCGCAGTACGGTCACAGCATCTCCCAGGAACACAGCGCCCCCAAAAAACACGGGGTCTCCCAAAAACACGGGGCTTCCCGAATCATGGAGATCTCCCGAATCATGGGGTCTCCCACGGCACCGAGATCTCCAGGTCGTCCTCCTCCAGCTCCTCGGCGTCCAGCTCGGCCAGGAGCTGATCGATGCTGGACTGTGCAGGCGCGGCGACGAAGGCCCGCGCCATGGTGTACTCGCGAATGCGCCCGGTGGACTCGGCGACGTGGAACCGCACCACCTGGTCGAGCAGCGCGTTGCCGAACTCCCCTGCCAGGGCCTCGAGCGTCGCGCGGTCTGTGGGCTCCTTGCTCTTGAGCCGCACCTCGACCTGCTTGTCGCCCGGACGCGTCAGGAACACGAAGCAGCGATCGAGGAACAGATACGCCGCGCCATAGATGGCCTGTCGGGGGTAGATCTCTTCGCTGAGCGTGAAGCTGACGCGGCGGCCGTCAGTGGCCCAGGTCAACTCCTCGAGGGGGCTGCTCAGCTCCCCGGATGACGTCGCTTCCGTCGCCTGTGTGCCATCGGTCATGGGCGTCCCTCCTGTGGCCGGTCCTCTAATCAGGTGAGGGCTTCTGATCGGGTGAAAGGCGGACGAGCTGCCATCATCGCGCGCTGCTCCGGGGACGGCTGCTCGCTCATGGAGCGCCGCCCGCGACGCGCCCGGATGCGCTCCACGAGCGCCGGATCCGGCTCATGGCCCAGCACTGCCCGCAGCACCGGGAGAGGATCGGTGAAAACCGGTGACAGCTCCCGCTCGTCGAACGTCCGCGCCATCGAGTACATGCCGGCGCAGATCGGGTCCCACCGGCAGACGTCGCAGGCCGCCCCCTTGCCGTGCAGGAATTCGAGCTGGTGAACGAAGCCCTTGCGGTCCAGGAAGCGGATGCAGCGCTCCTCCTCCTTGACGATCTTGCGCGTCTCGGTGGAGGCCCACGCGAACCGCCGCATGTAGCAGAGCGGCACCCGCTCGGCGCGGAACGTCCGGCCGGTGCCGTGGAGGTACTCCATCGCCAGCTCCAGGCTGATCTGGAACTCGTGGTGACGCGGGATGCAGTCGGGGTTGTCTTCGGCGCGGTTGCCGTCGGGATCCATGTTGTTCCACACGAAGTGTCGAATGAACGGGAAGCGATCGCACAGCCACATCACCGTCTCGTGCAGGTGATCGCTGTTGTAGGTGTTGATCACCGTGTTGATGTCACAGGTGATGCCCATCTCGGGCACATGCGACAGGCAGTCCACCAGCGCCTGCCAGGCCCCCGGGTACTTCGTGATGTAGTCGTGGACCTCGGGCCGGTAGCTGTGCAGAGACAGGTGGATGTGCGACAACCCCGCGTCGACGCATCGCTGAAAGAACGCTCTATCCGCCAGGATCTGCCCGTTGGTGATCATCCGGCTGTACAGGCCGCGCTCCGCCGCGTAGGCCAGGGCGGGGAGCAGCAACGGCGACAGGGTGGGCTCGCCACCGGTGAGGATCACTCCGTCGTAGCCGAGATCCACCAGGTCATCGACCAGGACCCGCATCTGGGGTTCGGTCAGATCGATTCCGGTGGGGGGGTTGCTGCAGAATCTACAGCGCTGGTAGCAGTTGCGCGTCAGCTGGAGGTATCCCAGGTTTGCCATGGTTCACCCGGCGGGGCTGCGAGAACGCGCTGCCCGAGCCGCCCTCTCGGCACGACGCCGTCGCCGGGCCTCCTCGATCAGCGCCAGCGGATCCCGCGGCGCCGATGTGGGCATCGCAAACCCGGGCAGGCTGGGCGCGGGGGTCTCCAGCGGCCGGCCATCGCGGACTCGCTGCGGCGGCGTGGGCCACCGGGCTTCGAGCTGCGCCGCGGCGTCGTCGGCCCAGGGGTCGTCCGTGAGCGGCGCCGCGCGAGCCAGCCCCTGATCGCGGATCATGTTGATGTGGATCCCTTCGCAGCGCTCGGTCACCCGGCAGTCCGCGCAGCGCACCGACTTCGCGTGGTAGTGCTGCGCGATGTGTCGGCGCGCCAGCTCCCGCAGAGTGACACGCCCGGTCTCTTCGTTGAACAGATCTGCGCCGATTCGACGCACAGGCTCCTGCAGAATCATACCCGGGGCCAGGCACGGAGCCAGCCCGCGGGTAGCCACGCGCACATTCAGCGCCCGGAAGAACCCCGCCGGATCCGACACGTCATGCGCGGCGGCGCCCGAGAGGTGCTCAAACGAGCGCTGCTCGATGCAGAGACGATCGGCGAGCGCTGATACACGATCGCGATGTTCCAGCATCCAGGGAGCAGTGCTCCGGTTGAGATCGATGAAGATCTCCACGCCGTCGGGCAGGGACACGTCGTCAGGTCGGGGCGCTCTCAGCCACGCGTCGAGATGCGCCGGGGTGGTGGCGATCAGGCGGGCCGGCCGGGGGAGATCACCCGGAATGGGCCCCGGCTCCGCAACGTTCAGCTCCACGCCCACTCCATCCGGCAGCGCGGCGGGATCGAGATCATCCAAGCGCTGCAGCGAGAGGCCGATCTTCGCGCAGCCGAACGGCAGAGGGGTGGGGGCGGAGTCTCCCTGCCAGACCTCGAACCGCGCGGCCTTCTGATCGGCCATGGTGCGATCCATCGTCGTGCAGAAAGGCTCGATGAAGCAGTGCACGCAGCGCTCGGGCTGTCGGCAGTCCAGCTCGCGGCCGGTGTCGAGGTAGGCCTGCACCATGAACCGGCGGCCGTTCACCTCGTCCAGCATCTTGTGTGGGTCCTGGATGAGGTCTTCCAGCCCCTCCAGGTAGGACACCGGGAAGCGGTTGGTCCAGATGACGAAGCGCGGGTGCCGGTTGAGCCGAAAGACCTTCTGCAGCCTGGGCAGATGCTCGCGCACGTCGTAGAACATCGCATCGCGGTTGTCGAAGGCGTTGGCCTGCGGGATGACGTGCAGCAGATCGAACTCGTGGATCCCCACCGACGCCGCCAGCTCGATGATCTTGTCGATCACCGCCACGTTCTGTTTGTTGATCACGACGTCGACGTTGACGATGGGCCCGCGGGGGTCGCGCCGCGCGCGGATCATCCCCTTCATCAGCCGACGGAACCCGCCCGGCGTCTGCGTCAGGTGGTCGTGGAGCTGGGCGGTGTGGCCGTGCAGACTGAAGGTGATCTCGCCCAGGCCGGCGGCCATGCACTCCCGGTAGAACGCGCGCTCAGCGAACCGGTAGCCGTTGGTGACGGTCTGCACGCGGTCGTAGCCGACCTCTCTGGCGTAGCGAACGAACTCCGGAAACAGCGGATGCAGGGTGGACTCGCCGCCCGAGAGGATCACCCTCTCAGCGCCCAGCGCCTCGCGACCGCGGCGCAGCTCGGCCTTGATCTCGGCTTCGGGCAGGTAGACGTCGCGGGGAGTGTCGGCGTCGAGGCAGAACAGGCACGCGCTGTTGCAGGCCGTCACCACACGGACCCAGTGCTTGGGTTTGTTGGCGATCTCCTCGCGCGAGAGCTTGTCGTCGATGCTCACCATGCGCGAGACCTATCCCAGCCGACCGGGCACGACCGACCACATCGGCCAAGGCAGCTCCGCCCAGCCTGGAGCGTCGGGATCCCCCTCCGCCGCTACGCCGACCTCGGCCGAGGTGTGGACACCGATCCGCTCCAGCAGCATCAAGCTCCGCTCAAACGCGCCCGGCCGACCCACGACCGCGTCGTGCGCCGCAGCGGTCGGCGCCATCAGGCGCGCCCCGAACCGGGCGACCCCCCGCAGACCCACCAGCTCGCGGTCGCTGGGAGAGAGGTGATCGAGGTGGCCGCAGATCTCCACCCGCGACGCCGACAGGCGGGTGGCGTCCCGCAACAGATCCAGCGCCTCGGGGTGATCGAGCCCGCCGTCGATGCGCAGCACCGGGCTGCCCTGCTGTGCGGCCTGAATCATCTCCCGGCGGATCTCCCGGCTGGTGCCGTGCAGCGAGAGCGTGATCGGGAACCGCGGCGGGTCGATCCCCACGCCGAGCAGCGGATCACCCTGGAGCGTCGGGCGAGCGAGCTGCGCCGCGATCTCCCGGTTGCGTGTGGCAGGGTGCCGGCCCTGCCGAGGGGGTGGACGCTCGGGTGCAGAGGCCGGTCGGACTGGTGTGGGGGTCAAGCCCTCGCTGTCGATCTCCGCGCGGCCGAAGCACGCCACATAGTCGGCGGGCGCCCCTGCGCAGGTCGGCGGACCGAAGCACACGTCACACCCGGGCACCGCCGGTGGCTCGATGAGCAGGGGCGCCAGATCCACCACCGACGCAGGCAGGAGCCAGGGACCCGCTAGCGGCATCAGCCGGGTGGGCACATCCGGAGCAGCGCAGGGCGGAAACCCATCGAGCCGTACCGCCAGACCTGCGTCCCGGGCGCGCTGCACCGCGGCCTCCAGCGCGGGCTCCAGCAGCCCCAACCGCGCCGAGAGCATGAGAAACCTCTCCGCCGCTGGGCCCCGTCGCCGCAGCCGACGCAGCACGATCGCCCGCACTCCCAGGCGCACGAGCAGCGCCACCGTCTCCTCCAGGTGATCGGCGGTGGGACGGGTCACGGTGATCGCCGCCTCGACCGGCAGGCCGCAGCCCCGAAGCGCATCGATCGCGCGGAGGGTGCGGCGCGCCGCTCCCGGCCGACCCACCAGCCAGTCGTGGGCCGCCGGCACCGCGCAGTGAAAGCCCACTCGGACCCGAGCCAGTCCGACGCGCTGGAGCGCGGCGATCGCGCGCTCGCTGGTCAGCGCCAGACCGTCTGTCTCCAGGCCCGGGTGCGACAGCGCCGCGATCACCTCCGGCAGATCCGCCCGCAGGGTGGGCTCCCCCCCGCCGAGCCAGACCGGCTCCCCATCCGCCATCGCGCAGATCTCTCCAGGAGTGGGCCAGGTCTCCCTGAGAGCGGGCTCTCCCGGCGCTCCGTCGGAGGCAGGCCAGTCCAGCAGCCCCGGCTGACGAGCGCGGCGCGCCACGACCAGGCGCGGGATGGGAGGCGGCATGAGGGCATCTACCGCGATCAGCGGTTCACGGTGCCCGAACTGATGCTGGGGACGTGCAGCGCCTCCGTCACCCTGAGCGCTGCACCGAAAGCAGCTCATGGATCGGCCGTGCAAGTGACCACAACGCCACACCAACCCGCTCGCCGATGGCGTTGAAAGACTCTCCCTCCTGTGGAGGCTCCAGGGTGAGGAAGAACGAACCACTCGAGGAACGCCACAGACCCTCGATCTTCCCCTCTACCGCGGACGCCGCGATCGATTGCAGTCCTTTCTGGGTCCAGACCCACAAATAGAGTTTGTGGGTGGCTGCTCCCCAAGGCCGCAGCGTTACGCCACAGGTTGCCTTCCACCCAGCGAGCAGAGGCATCTCCACACGGTCGTGCCGCCACATCGTGCTTGCGCGAGTCCTGGATTTCCGCAAATTAGAAGCCGCAGGGTGCCCGGCCACCTGCCGCCACAGCCCTTCACGGCAAGCGCTCAGGATGGCGACCCATTCCTCTCGAAGATGAGGCTCAACACGCTCGACAGCGGCCCTCTCCGCGGCGGTAACCCCCGGCAGCTCACCCTCCTCCTGCACATCGCGGAACAGCACCTCACGTGCGACCTCACCGTGTCTGAGGACGAAGGCCATCACAGCGCTCACTTCACGACTCATTGGATTCTCCGAGGGACTGGAGGAAATCGAGGGCGCGCACCCGCGTCGAGAAGGCCCACGTCGGCGCAGGCCCGACCACCACCAGCTCGTAAAACTCCCTGGCGAGGGTACGCAGCCACTGCCGAAGGTAGCGAGCTTCGGGCTCGGGGCGGTCCGTCAACAACAACCACCGCCGAAGCAACTCTCGAAACGAGAGCGACTTGTGGCGCGCCTCGGAGATGCCCGGTCGGCCATCGGTCGTCAGGAAGACCAGCGTGCCGTCGGTCTCCGTCATGGAGCAGTGGTGATCGAGATTCTGTCGGTAGTCGTCGAGTTGGTGATCCCGCTCCCCCGCATCGACCTTCACCTCGACCAGGCAGCGCCAGATACCAGGCACGGTGATGTCCACGTCCACCCGGCAACGCGGCCCGAGTACACTCTCCGTTCGCACCTGCCAGCCGGCGGTCGGATACTCGAGGCCCAAGGCATCAAGGAAGGCCGCGCGGAGACTCTCACCCAACTCACCCGTACGCTCCAGGGACCAGGCCAAGAGCGCCGAGTGGGTCAGCTCATCACGCTCCCGACCCAACGGGTGAAGTAGCGACGGCGTATCCTCCAACAAACGCAGTGCCCGGTGCTGGTCGAGATCAAGGCCAGCGAACCCCGCCGACACCGCCCCCTCGATACGCCAACGGATGAACTGCCAACGATCGATGACGACACGTCGAAACTCCTCGTTGGCAGGCTCCTCTGGCTGATCAACGCCTGCCAGAGCCAAGAAGCCGTCCAGAAACGCCCGCTGCGAACGATCATCGCCGCCACTGGTCGCACCAACAACTACAGGCTCCGCCGTCAGAGCCAGATAGCCATCCAGAAATTTCCGCTGTTCTGTGTTCATAAGTGGAATCGCGAGGGGAAATGGCCCTATCGTGCGCGGAAGGGAGTGTAAATGAGGGAGGAGTGTCTGTAGCCCCACATCTCTGATTTTGACCGACGGCCCCGGTCACCGGTCCGGCAAACTCACCGATTCTGCAGGGTGAAACCGGCTTGTTTCAACGGGCCACGCGAGCGGTCAGGGCCTGAGGGCGGCCCCACCCCTGGGTGGAGGCCTGAGGGCGGCCCCCGGGGCTCGTCAAGCGCCGAAGATGCGGGTAGGCCCGGTCTGGATGGACCCGGTCGCTGCCGGACAGGGGGTCCGTCCAGAACAACCGTCCCGTTCTCGGGCCAGGGGCGCCCACGCTCTGCGTCGCTCATCACCCACCCCTATTCAGAACACCCACCCCTATTCAGAACAGGGGTCAGAAACAGGGGTCAGAACAGGGGCCTTGAAGCATCCAGAGGTGAGGCATGGGCCCCTCTACCGCGGGTCGGAGACCGCCGCCCTCTGGCCTCACCGACGGCACCCTGGCCCGAACCTTGCGTGGTCTCTCCCAGGAGTCACGGAGGCTCGGATGCTCACACTCCTGATCCTGCTCGACGCCCACGCCCTGCCCGGCACCCACGCCCCGGTGGTGGCCACCTGGGACACCCGCGCGTCCACCCTCGGCGTCGCCGCCCACACGGCTGTGATGCCGTCCGCGACGCTCAGCTCGTGGTCCTACCTGACTGACTTCAGCAACACGCAGGGCAAGCTCTCATCGCAATTCGGCGTGCACTTCCTCCAGCTCAAGGTCGACTCGTGGCAGAACGGGCTCTACGGCGGCGGGGCCAACGCCACGACGATGTTCAACCAGCCGCTCACGCGGCGCTACGACAACGGCCTGCCCATCGTCGCTGTCGCCCCCTCGCTCTCGCTCGCGCCGAACGTGCTGCTCAACGGCGAGCGCAACCACCTCTCGGTGCCGCTCAACCTCGGCGTGGGGGTGTCGTGGGCGCCGAAACCCTGGCTGGTAGTCACCCCCAACGCCGAGTGGTCCACCAGCTTCGACTTCGACACCCACATCGACGCCTACGAGTACATGTCCGACGACAGCACCGACGACACCGTCGAGCTCTCGCAGCAGGACATCGAGGAGATCCTCGAAGAGGCGGTCACATGGGAGGCCACGGTCGGCGGCGCCTGGCGCGCCGGACTGGCCATCACCGCGACGCTCTGGCGGTTCGATCTCCAGATCGATGGCGGGGTGCTCAACCTGGGCAGCGACACCAGCCAGACGCTCGGCCGCAGCCTGGGCTGGTGGTCTGGAATGAACGTGCTCTGGCAGTGGGATCGGGTGGTGCCGGCCGTGCTCCCTTACGGGATCTGCGAGCTCCCCGTCGGGCACCCGGATGACCCGGATCGGTGAGTCAAATCACACAGCCAGATCGTTCGACATGACCCCCTCTGATCAGACCTGGCCCGAGCAGCGCTGGGAGCGCCGCACTCCCACCCCAGAGCTCCCCGAGTCGCTGCTGCGGGAGATGCTGGAGCGCGCGATCGGTCCCGCGTCGGGTGCGACCTTCACGCGTCTGTCCGGCGGCCTCGTCAACGACAACCACCGGGTGGATGGCCGCGATCTGGTGCTGCGTGTATACGCGCGGGGCGCGGCCGTCTGCGAGAAGGAGGCGGCGCTGCTGCGGCGGGTGGCTGGCGCAGTGCCGGTCCCCGAGATCGTCTTCGTGCAGACCGACGGACCGGGCGGCCACGCGTTCTGCGTACAGACCCTCCTGCCCGGCGAGCGCATGGTCGAGCGGCTCCACCGCGCCAGCCAAGCCGCCAGCGGCGCAGCGCTGGGGCGCTCCGCAGGGGCGACGCTGGCGCGGCTCCATGCGTTCACCGAGCCGGCCCCGGGCTTCTTCGGGCCAGGCCTGGAGGTGAGCGAGCCCTGGTCTGGGATCCGGGGGGTGTGGACGCGCTACCTGACGCGCCTGCTGGCAGACCCGCTGGTGGTCACCCGCCTGGACGGCGCGCTGCGCGCACGGCTGGAGCGCGTCATCACGCGCGGCACGACCCGCCTCGATGAGGGGTCGTACAGCCTGCTCCACGCCGACTACAAACCAACCAACCTGCTGGTCTGCGGCGACCGGGTGAGCGGCGTGCTCGACTGGGAATTCTCCTGGGCCGGGCCGCCGCTGTTCGACCTGGGACAGCTCCTGCGCTGGGCGCACCAGGCCCCGCCAGACTTCGCGGGCGGGGTGGCGGCCGGGTACACCGCCCATCGTCCGCTTCCGAGCGGCTGGCGAACGCAGGCTCGGCTACTGGATCTGATGAACCTGGTGGGCTTCCTGGAGCACCCGGGGAAGCGGCCCAGCCTGGAGGCGGACGTGCGGGAGCTCATCACCCGCACGCTGGACGCGCTGGAACGGACGTGAGCGCGCCCCACGTCCTGGTGATCGGCGGCGGCCCGGCCGGCGCCTGCGCGGCGGCCTTCCTGGCCCGCGGCGGAGCACAGGTCACCGTGCTGGAGCGAGCGCGCTTTCCCCGCCCGCATGTGGGCGAGTCTCTGCAGCCGGCCACGTTCGCGCTGCTCGATCGCCACTTCAGCCTGGGGCCACGAGTGGCCGCGAAGGGCTGGGCCCGCAAGTACGGGGCGATCTACGTGTGGGGAGAGACGCGCGAGCCCTGGTCGGTGCTGTTCGACGCGCGCCTGGAGGCCGATCTGCCTGGCCTCGACGAAGCGGCGCTGATCGCTGGCGACTACGAGCATGCCTGGCAGGTGGATCGGGCGTCCTTCGACGCCATGTTGCTCGATCTCGCCATCGAGAGCGGCGCGGAGGTCCGCCAGGAGACCCCGGTACGCTCGGTGTGGTGGGACGACGACCGGGCGATCGGGGTCCACCTCGAAGACGGCGGCTCGCTCCGGGCGGACTTCGTGATCGACGCGACGGGCCAGCGCTGCCTGATCAGCCGCTCCCGCGGTCTGCTGCGCCCGACGACCGATCTCCGCTCCACCGCTGCCTACGCGTACTTCCGGGGCGCGGGTGGCAGGTCCGGTCCGCTGGGCCGGCATGTGCAGCAGGTGATCTCGCTGGACGAGGGCTGGGTGTGGTTCATCCCCATCAGCACTGACATGACGTCGATCGGAGTCGTCACGCGGGCCCGCCAGCGCCTCGGCGCAGACGCCTTCGCCAGCGCGCTCCAGCAGGCCGGGCTCCCCCTCGAGGGCGCCGAGCAGGTCTCCGAGCTGCGCTACGTCCGCGACTGGTCGTACTCCCAGCGACAGATGATCGGACCGGGCTGGGCGCTGGTCGGCGACGCCGCGTGCTTCGTCGACCCGATCCTGTCGGGCGGCGTGGACGCGGCGGTCCGCGGCGGCTGCGGCCTGGGGCTGGCCCTGCTGCGCGGACGCGGGCGTCCCGAGGCCGAGCGCTCCGCGCTGCTGGCCGCGTGGGCTGAGCGCGTGCGGCAGGAGTACCGCGCCTACCTGGGGCTCGCCCGGTACTGGTACGGCAACAACCGCTCGGTGGACGGCCTGTTCTGGCAGGCGAGGCAGCGCGTCCCGCGCGGAGCGGCGGCTACCCCGCTGCGGGCCTTCGTCTACCTCACCACCGGCAGGTATGCGGTCGATCGGCACTTCCGGGTGTTCGACTCCTGGCAGGAGCGACGGATCTTCGAAGCCCTGGGGGTAGACCGTGCTGCGCTGCGCGATCAGCGCAGCCGCTGATCAGCAGTCAGCAGGTTCACCGGTCCCCAGGGCAGCCGAGACGCCACCGCGACCATGGCCGCCTGATCGTCGGCGGTCCCTGCCGCGAGCACCCCGAAGCGGACGCGGAGCTGACGCGCCGGCTCCAGCGTCGCCATGGCGCGCCCCAGCCGATAGGCCGCCTCAAGTCCGCGCTCCTGGATGGCCCGCCGCGCGGGTCCGGAGCTCCCCAGGCCGGTCGGATCCACCTCGAGGGCCAGATCGGTGCAGCCCGCCCGCCGCAGACGCACCGCGCAGGCCGCTGTGAGCCGATCCGTCCACAGCCACACCGTTGGGGTGGCGGCGGCGCCCAGCGCCGCGAAGTGGGCCGGGCCTGGCCCCCCGGGGGCCGAGACCACCGTCTGTCCCGAGACCTCTGCGGCGCCAGACTGCCACGGCAGCGCCGATCGCAGCGGCGGCGCGATCCCCCGACCGCCGCGGATGGTCCAGTAAGCGCGCCAGGCCCCGCCGCAGCGGGTCCGCAGCGCGCAGTCCCCGCACGGCGCACCCTGGATCTTGTCGCCCCGGTTGTCCAGACCCGGGGTCCGCCGCCAGCCGCCGTCCGAGGCCTCGATGGCCTCCACGCTCCGCTCTGGATCGTCCGCCCACCCCACACAGAGCGGCAGCCCGCAGTAGGGGTTGAGCAGGGTGATGTCGTGCGCCGCGGCCCGCTCCCGCGCGCGGGGAATCACTGATGCCAGCACGTCGTAGCGGGGAAGCAGCGCGTCGGCGTCGGGCCCGGCCCGACCGTGGGGCTGGACCGCCGACAGGGAGATCTCCCGCACGCCGGGCAGGCGCTCCGCGACGAATTCCACGAAGTCGGCCGCGCTCGCGTCGGTGCGCCGGGCGATGACCGGGTTGAGGGTGACCCGGACCCCCTCCGCGAGCAGCGCGTCGATCCCCCGCAGGCAGCGCCCGAAGGCGCCCGCCAGTCCCGCAAGGTGATCGTGGTGGCTCTCCTGGTGGGACAGCAGCGAGACGAAGGCGCTCGTCAGCCCCGCCTCCCGCAGCGCGCGCGCGTAGCCGGCGTCGATCAGCACCGCGTTGGTCTGCAGCTCCACGAACGCCAGGCCCCGGGCCCGTGCTCGCGAGATGAGGGCGATCAGCCGCCGACGCAGCAGCGTGGGCTCTCCGCCCGAGATGGTCAGCGTGCGCGCACCGCTGGTTACGAAGGCGTCCAGCTCCGACTCGATCTCCTCAGGAGGCGGGGTGGGGCGCGGGTAGTCCTCGACCGGCACGTTGCAGAAGGGGCACCGCTCGTTGCAGGCCATCGTCAGTCGGAGCAGCCCCTTGGTGCGGTGACCCTCCTCACAGGTGGGCTCGACCGTGGGAGGCTGTGGAGCGGTCGCCATGCACCGGACGTCTTAGCCGATTCCATGGACGACGCCTTCCTGGTGCTGCCGCGTGACGGTGACCATCGGTTTCGCCGGCTGGCCCGCAAGCTCCAGATCCGCGCGCTTGGGGGGCTCCTGCGCTGGAGCGAGGCCCGGGGTCCCGCCCGACTGGCGGCGGCGATCACCGCCGCGGCGCGCAAGGATCGCGATCAGCTCCTCTCGCTGCTGGCGCACCCCGACATCTTCCCGCTGCTGCTCGTCGCCGAGGCCGGCCTGCGCCCACCCGCCCCCCTCCTCACCGCGGCCTCTCAGCGCGTCGCGCTGGCGCTGAGTCGACGGGGAGCTCTCACCGAGACCCTGCTGTGGGGACAGCCCCGAGCGGGGAGCCTCTCAGAGCTGATCGACGTGGTCACGGACCGTCGGTGGTCGTTTCAGCCCGCGGCGCAGGGCCTCCTGATCACCCCCGTCGGGGCCGAGATCCGCAGCTCGGATGGCGCGCTGCGCGAGCTGGCGCGCGACGGCGGAGCGCCGACCGGGGTGCCGATCCGCCCAGGCCTCGCGCTGGGGCTCATCGACAGCAACCCACTGGCAGACATCGAAGATCACCCGGACAAAGACGGGAACGCGCTGAGCCTCGGCGGCAGGCCCGCGGAGGAGTGGGTCCAGGCGCTCCGGGAGGCGCTGGATCTCATCGACGTCGCGCTGCCGGCGTGGGCCGCGGAGCTGCCAGCGGCCCTCCGGCGGATCGTGCCGGTGGGGTTCGAGCCGGAGCGCCACCTGTCGGCCTCATACCGAGAGGCCCCAGGGCTCTGCTACCTGACCCTCCACCCCGATCCGCTGACCCTCGCCGAGGCGATCATCCACGAGACGCAGCACAGCAAGCTGAACGTGCTGGCCTCGCTGGACCCCGTCCTCCGCAACGGTCAGACCACGTGGACCGCTTCTCCCGTGCGACCGGATCTGCGACCGCTGATGGGCGTCCTGCTGGCCGTCCATGCTTTCGTGCCGGTGGCTGCCCTCCACGCCGAGCTGGCGCGCCGAGCGCACCCGAGCAGCAGCTCCGCACATTTCATGTGCCGTCAGGCGCAAGTGCTGTCCTCCAACGCGCGGGGGCTGTCGGTGCTGCACGACCTCGCAGAGCCCACGCCCGCAGGGCAGCGGCTCCTGAAAGCGCTCAGCCGGCAGCACGCGTCACTCCACGCAGCATCAGCCGGGCCGCTCCCCCCCATCGAAGATCGCGTGCTGAAAGGTTGAATCAGCGATTTCTCCCGCGTCCTGTCGATCGCTCGGGTCTGCGGTAAGTTGAAGCAGACCTCTGAAGATCCAAGCGGCCTCGGAGACCTCTTCTTCCGGTGGCCCGCAGCCGTACCACAGAGAGCGTTTCTTCACCAGGGCTCGATTTTTATGGGATTCCCTGCTAAACCTCGCTTGATCCTGGCCGAAAGGGTGTAGTTCAGATGGGCAGAACCAGAACCACAGGCGGTGATCTACGTCACCAGCCGGTTCTGCCGACCGAATCCGCGCGCGGCGTCGACTCCATGCTGGGTCCGCTGGGCTGGGCGGGCATCGCCAGCATCGCGCTGTTCGGCTGCATCCTCGGCCTCCTGGTCGCCACCTACTTCGACATGCGGGAGGCCAATTCCGCCACCTACCGCCAGCAGCAGCTCGCGCGGGTCGAAGGGCTCGCCAAAGAGGCGGGCCGCGTCCTACCCGGTCTGGAGGAGCAGTCGCTGAGCGGCTCCGCGGACGAGCGACGAGCGCAGACCGCTGAGCGCTACCCGGTGGCAGAGCTCGCCGCGACCCTGCCGGCAGACGAGACCTGGGTGCTCGGTCCTGACCGCCTGCTCACCGCTATCGCCGCCACGGGAGAGTACGCCCCCCTGCCGCTCGATCCCCAGGCCGCCGATCCACGTCTGCTGGAGATGATCACGCTGATGCGTGCTGGAGTACCCGGCAGCACCACGTTCACCTGGATCGACCCCACCACCGGCGACACCGAGCAACGCGTCGCTTCGTTCGCCCCCATCCCCGACGCTCCCGAGGGCTGGGCGCTCGCCATCTCCTCGCCGGAGAGCGTCGCGCTGGCAGGCACCAGCAACGCCCTGTGGAACCTCCTCGTCGCCATCAGCGGCATGTTCGCGGCCTTCTTCGGGTTCGGCGGCATCGCCCTGGCGCTCCACGCCTCGGCGCAGCGACAGCGCACGGCGCTGGCCCGGGAGCGCGAGGCGATGCAGTGCGCCGCCGCCCACAGCGAGCGGCTGGCGATGGTCGGCACCATGACGGCGGGCGTTGCCCACGACATGCGCGGCCCGCTGGCGAGCCTGGGCATCATGATCGAGCTGATCCGGCAGGGCGATCTCACCGTCGAGCCCGATCTCCTCGAAGACATGGACATCTGCATCGCCCAGCTCCGCGAGCTGGCGACCGACCTGACGGGGTTCTCGCGCGACGGCACGGGCACCGAGGCCGCCGACGCCGATCCGGCCCGCGCCATCCGTACCGCGCTGCGCCTCGTTGGCCCCGACTGCGCCCGCTACTGCGAGGTCGATCTGGGCGATCGCCCCCTCCCCATCGTCTCCATCGCCGAGCAGCGGCTCATTCAGGTGTTGCTCAACCTGCTGATCAACGCTGAGCAGGTCGCCGAGCGCATCCACCTGCACGCGTGGACCTCCCCCACGGGCGTCGAGATCGTGGTCGAAGACGACGGCCCGGGGATCCCTCCGGAGATCGGCGACACCCTGTTCGACGCCTTCGTCACTCGTCGCGAAGACGGCGGTGGCACCGGCCTGGGCCTCTTCTTGTGCAAGCGGTTCATCACCGACGCCGGCGGAGACATCCGCGTCGATCGCGGCAGCATGGGGGGGGCGCGGTTCCACTTCCACCTGCCTGTGCTGACCACCCCCGAGGTGGAGGTCCGGCCCATGGCCGGCGTCCGCGGCGCGACGATCTCGACCGGCGCCGCAGCCATCCGTCGCGGCGTCGAGAGCCCCAAGGGCATGCTCGTCGGGTAGCCGCTGCCCGCTCTCAACAGGTCGCGGGCCCGGAGTATCTACAGATTGCTGTCTCGCAGGGCAGCTCGCAGCGGCTCCAGGTGCGCTGCGTATCGCTGCGCGCGCCCCACGCTGGAGCGGTAGATCGGGCGCCGCACCTGCGCATACGACGCCGTCTCGACCGTCCGGGAGTGCGTGTGGGGGGACAGGCAGGCCGGGTCCCAGGGCAGGCCGACGAGCTCCACCAGCGCGCGCGACCAGCGCTCTGGATCGGTCACCAGCTCACCATACGGGACCGTCAGCATCTCGACGTGGCGCGCCTGATGCTCCATCAAGCGATGGTAGTCGCGCCAGTAGCGCCCCAGACCGCTCAGATCGTTCGAGAACGCATAGTGGGGGCCCATGAACGGCTGCAAGAAGCACGACAGGCAGGTGTCGAGGGCGTCTCGTACGCAGTGGATGATCTTCGCGCCCGGCCACAGGCAGGTGATCATCCCCATGTACAGGTAGTTGAGGGGCATCTTGTCGGTGATCCGGGCCGCGCTCGGGTGCAGCGTCGCCAGTTGCTCGAGGTAGGCGCGGGCGAACGCATCGCGGCGCTGCGCGGCGATCCCACGGAGCACCTGCGGCCAGTCCCCTCCTGGAGCCATCGTCGCCGCGACGCGCATCACGGTGTCCAGCTCCCCCGCGCCGTGTACGTCGCGATGGCTGGCGAGGATCTGCTCCACCAGGCTGGTGCCCGAGCGAGGCATCCCGATGATGAACACCGGCCGCTCAGAGCGCGCCGACGAGCGGGGCCAGTCGCGGAGATCTGCCGTGGCGGCGATGAGGCGATCGATGGCTTGGCTGTGCGCCCCGGCGTCGAAGGATAGGCCATGCGCCCGGTTGCCGCTGGTGAACGCAGCGAACGCAGCGTCGGTGTCCCCCGTCTCATCGCGCAGGTGCCCCAGCGCGAACCACAGGCGACCGGCGTCGGCCCCCGCAGCGGGCAGCGCGCGCTCGACCACCTCCACGGCGTCTGCCGGGCGACCCTGCTGACGACAGACCTCGGCCCAGGTCAGCGCGACCCGCGGATCAGCGCTGTCCAGCAGCGGTCGAAGTCGCTCCGCCGCAGACGCGACGGCTCCCCGACGCTCCTCCAGATGGGCCAGCCCTGCGGCGGCCGCCGGCAGATCGGGGGCGCGCTCGAGGGCCGCTCGAAACGCCGCCTCCGCGCCAGCCACGTCGCCCATGAAGCTGCACAGCCACCCGCTGCGAACGTGGGCGCTCGCGTCCTCGGGAGCCAATCGCAGCGCCGCGTCCAGCGAGCGACGCGCCCCCGCGGCGTCACCCAGGCGCTGCTGCACGCCGGCCAGCCCCGTCCAGATCCCGGCGCGGTTCGGCGCGAGCTTCGAGGCCTGAGCGAACGCCGCAGCGGCCTCGGTGAGGCGTTCCTGCGCCGCCAGCGCCCGTCCCAGGGCGTCGAAGACCTCCGCGTCCGTCGGCCGCCGCCGGATGAGCACCAGCAGATCGCTCAGCGCCGCCGGGACATCACCGACAGCCAGCGCCGTCACCGCGCGGTTGAAGCGCGCGGTGTCGAAGCCGGGTTCGAGAACGAGGGCCCGTGAGAAGCAGCTCCGCGCGTGCTCGGGTCGATCGGCCAGACGAAGCGCCGAGCCCAGGGCGTCGAGGGTTGCGGCGTCGTCCGGACGCAGGGCCACGGCGCGCTCCAGCCGCTCCACCGCCGCGGCGGCGTCGCCGGACTCGCGGGCGATCACCCCGGCGACGAACAGCGCGTCGGGAGCGTCGGGGCTCTGCGCCAGCGCCAGGTCGCACAGCACCCGGGCCTCCCCCAGCCGACCATCGCCGCGCGCGTCGAGCGCCGAGCGCAGCAGGCGCGCCGTCTCCCGCGACAGTCCGGGGGCGATATCAACCTCCCCGGGTCAGTCCTTGCGGATCTTGAACTGCGCGACGACCAGATCGCGATTCATCTGCGAGATCACATCGAGGCTGATGCCCTTGGGGCACACCCGCGAGCACTCGCCGGTGTTGGTGCAGGATCCGAAGCCCTCGCTGTCCATCTGCTCGGTCATGGCGACCACGCGGGTGTGGCGCTCGGTCTGCCCCTGGGGCACGCTGCCCAGGTGGGTGATCTTGGCGCCGGTGAACAGCATGGCCGCGGCGTTCGGGCAGGCCGCCACGCAGGCACCGCAGCCGATGCAGGTGGCCGCGTCCATCGCGCGATCGGCGTCGGCCTTGGACACCGGGGTGGCGTTGGCGTCGGTGGCGGAGCCGGTGCGCACCGAGATGTAGCCGCCTGATTGGATGATGCGATCGAACGCCGAGCGGTCGATCATGAGGTCGCGCAGCACCGGGAAGCCCTTCGCGCGGAAGGGCTCCAGCACCAGCTCGTCGCCGTCCTTGAACTCCCGCATGTGGAGCTGGCAGACGGTGGTGCGGGGCCGGTGGCCGTGGGGCTCGCCGTTGATCACGAAGCCGCAGGCGCCGCAGATGCCCTCGCGGCAGTCGTGCTCGAAGGTGATGGGGGTCTTGCCCTCGCTCTCCAGCTTCTCGTTGACGACGTCGAGCATCTCCAGAAACGACATGTGCTCGTTGACGTCGGTGGCGGCGTAGGTCTCGAACCGACCGGAATCCGACTGGCTGGACTGGCGCCAGACGTGCAGTTTGAGGTTCATCGGTGGCTCCTACTTGTAGCTGCGCTGGCTGGGCTTGACGTAACGGAACTCCAGCGGCTCCTTGTGGAGCGCAGGATCCGTCCCGACCCCCTGGAATTCCCAGGCGGCCACGTAGGAGAAGTCGGCGTCGTTGCGCCTGGCCTCTCCCTCCTCGGTCTGGTGCTCGGTGCGGAAATGACCGCCGCAGGACTCCTCGCGGTCCAGGGCGTCGAGCAACATCACGTCGGCGAACTCCAGGAAGTCCGCCACGCGGCCGGCCTTCTCCAGCGACTGGCTCAGCTCGGTGCGGGTCCCAGGCACGCTGACGTTGTTCCAGAACTCCTCGCGGATCTCCGGCAGCTTGCGGCGAGCCTCCTGCAGCCCCGCGCGATCGCGGGCCATGCCGCAGTGATCCCAGATGAGCAGTCCCAGCTCGCGGTGGAAGCTGTCAGCGGAGCGCTTGCCCCCCACGCCGAGCAGCTTGTCGAGTCGGCCAGCGACCGACTCCTCGGCGCCGCGGAAAGCCGCCGAGTCGGTGCCGTGATCCTGCGGACCCACCCGCGCCAGGAAGTGCCCGATGGTGTAGGGCAGCACGAAGTAGCCGTCGGCGAGTCCCTGCATCAGCGCGCTGGCGCCCAGACGGTTGGCGCCGTGATCGGAGAAGTTGGCCTCGCCGATGACGAACAGACCCGGCACGTTGCTCATCAGGTTGTAGTCGACCCACAGCCCGCCCATCGTGTAGTGGCTGGCCGGGTAGATGCGCATCGGGGTCTCGTAGGGAGACTCCCCGGTGATGCGATCGTACATCTCGAACAGGTTGCCGTAGCGAGCCTCCACCCCGTCGCGACCCAGGCGCTTGATGGCGTCGCGGAAGTCGAGGTAGACGCCGCGGCCGTTGTGGGCCACGCCGCGACCCTCGTCGCAGGCCTTCTTGGCGGCGCGGGAGGCCACGTCGCGGGGCACGAGGTTGCCGAAGGTGGGGTAGCGACGCTCCAGGTAGTAGTCGCGCTCGCTGTCGGGGATCTGGTTGGGGGCCCGGCCCACCTTGCCGCTGCCCTGGTCCCAACAGTCCCTGGCGTCCTTCGGCACCCACACCCGGCCGTCGTTGCGCAGCGACTCGCTCATCAGCGTGAGCTTGGACTGGTAGTCGCCGCTCACGGGGATGCATGTCGGGTGGATCTGCGTGTAGCAGGGGTTTGAGAAGAACGCACCGCGCTTCGCCGCCCGCCAGGCCGCGGTGACGTTGCAGCCCATCGCGTTGGTCGACAAAAAGAAGACGTTTCCGTACCCGCCGGTCGCCAGCACCACGGCGTCGGCGGCGTAGAGCTCCAGCCTGCCCGTCGTCAGATCGCGGATCACGATGCCACGGGCCTGACCGTCCTCGACCACCAGATCGAGCATCTCGGTGCGCGGGAACATCTTGATCTTGCCGGCTGCGACCATGCGGGCGTGGGCCTGATAGGCGCCCAGCAAGAGCTGCTGACCCGTCTGCCCCTTGGCATAGAACGTGCGCGAGACCAGCGCGCCGCCGAAGCTACGGTTGGCGAGCAGCCCGCCGTACTCCCGCGCGAACGGAACGCCCTGCGCGGCGGCCTGGTCGATGATGTTCACCGAGACCTGCGCCAGCCGGTAGACGTTCTCCTCGCGGGAGCGGAAGTCGCCGCCCTTCACCGTGTCGTAGAACAACCGGTAGACGCTGTCGCCGTCGTTCTGGTAGTTCTTGGCGGCGTTGATCCCGCCCTGGGCCGCGATGGAGTGCGCGCGCCGTGGGCTGTCCTGGAAGCAGAAGTTGAGGATGTTGTACCCCAGCTCCCCCAGGGTGGCGGCGGCGGCAGCCCCAGCCAGCCCGGTGCCGACGACGATGATGGTGTACTTCCGCTTGTTGGCCGGGTTTACGACCTTGATGTCGAAGCGGTGACGATCCCAGGCGGTCTCGATGTCGCCGGTGGGAACATTGGATTTCAGGGTCATCGAGGTCACTCCGATCAGACGAGGCCGACGAGGATGGCGAGCGGGATGAAGACGTTGCCGCCGACGATGAAGGCCGTGAGCGCGGTGGCCGCGTACCGGGCGAGCTGGTCGTAGCGGGGACCGGCCACCCCGAGCGTGCGAAACATGCTCCACAGCCCGTGAAACAGGTGCAGGCCGAGCAGCAGGTTGCAGACCATGTAGACGACGGCGACGATCGGGCTCTTGAAGGCGACGGTCAGGTTGTGGTGGACAACACCCGCGATGAAGTCGCTGTGCACGCTGCCGAACGTCATGTGGAGCAGGTGGTAGATGATGAACCCGAGCACCACCACGCCGGACAGCCGCATTCCCATCTCGGCGCGCCTGGTGCGCTGCAGCTTGCGGTAGCCCACCGGCCGCGCCGCCATCGAGCGGGAGGTGAGGGTGATGGCTGCGTGGATGTGCGCGAGGACCATGCCGATCATGCCAAAGCGCAGCGGCCAGAGCACGGTGGGATGGTCGTGCAGCGCCTTACCGTAGGCGTTGATGATCTCCGGATCCCAGAACACCTGGAGGTTGCCGAGGAGGTGCGCCACCAGGAACCCGAACATCCCCAGACCGGTGAGGGCCATGACGACCTTCAGCCCGATGTTGGAGGTGTAGAAGCGGAAGATCCAGCTCATCGCGCCATCCCTGATCTCGATGTGGTGTGCCCGCCGGGCGCGGCCCCCTATCGACCTGACCCCGGCGCCGCCATCACACCGATGGGAGAGCAGATCACGGCCGGTGACCCGAGGGGAGTTGCCTCTCCCCCCGGGCCGGGGCTTCGCGAATTGGTGTCGGGGACGGCGTTTAAGCCCGATCCGGAAATCTGAGTGCGCCCGTCTTACTTGGACCACTCGCCCTCAAGATGGCGGGCAAGGCGGGAAGTGAACCCGCATCTGGCGCAAGGTGGATCGCGCGTTTGAGACCCCGACCACGAAAATGCTGAGTCTCGGAGGAAGAACTTGAGGTTGATTCCGACCGGGGGTGTCCCCTGCGTCTACCAATTCCGCCACCCCGTCCTATCGGCCCTGTCGAAGAACGCCCTGTCGAAGAACGCCCTGTCGAAGAACGCCCTGTCAAAAAACAACGGGGGCTGGATTCGAACCAGCACGTCGGAGAATTCAAATTCAACTTGAGTGTCAGCTTGCCTCCAACCGGAACGGCCGCTGTGCGACCGTCCGGAGATCAAGGTGTTGTGAGTGAACAGCTCAGGAAAACAGGTACCCGAACACAGCCGCGCCGACCTCCCGGCGCTCCGCCTCGGCGTCGTTGGCCTCCTCGCGGGCGAACTTCACCGCGCGCAGGAGCCGATCGAGCCGCCCCAGCACCTCCTCCTTGCGGGGGACCGGGATGGCCCCAGACAGCTTGACGGTGTCCCACCAGCCGACGATCACGTCCTCGGAGACGAGCTGCGTCTGGGCCGGATGGTGCTCGGTGGCGTCGTACAGAACGATGGGCCGCTGCACCTTGCGGGTCTTGTGGGTGGTGAGCCGCGGGGTGCGGAACAGGTGGCTGTTGGGATCGGCTGACCAGTCCTCGTTCTCATCGAGCACCGGGAGCTTGTCGACGAACGTACGCAGGTCGGAGAGCTGCTTCTCGAGGAACAACAGGTAGGTCACCGGCGCGTCGGCGATGAGCACCCGGCCGTCGACCGTGACGTCGGCCCGAGCCGCGCCGTTGGCCCAGTCCTTGGTGGCCGTCACGTCGAACAGCTCGGTCTGGATGTCGGCCACCCGCGCCAGCACCTGCGAGGCGATGAGACGGACCTTGCGGTTCTCGGGCGGGAAGTCGACGCCGTCCTCGTCGCGGCGACGGAAGGTCTTGGTGAACCCGTTGAAGGGCTCGGTCTTCTGGGAGTCCTTGTGGAGACGGGTCAGCTTGGAGTAGCTGCGGCTCTTGACCCCCTTCTCGATGGCGATGATCTGGTTCAGCTTGGGCATCGTCTTCTCCATGGTCGGGGGAGATTGCCCACGGCGGTGGTCCTCGTCAATGCCGAGGAGCGGGCAATCATCCCTCGCGGATCGTGGGTCGAGGGTATCGTGCAACCGCGGATCGCGGGATCGTGGTCACGCGAGATCGAGGCTCCGCGGATCGGCGAGATCGTGGCAGCTGTGGGAGCCGTGATCTGCGCTCTCGCGGTTCCTCGATCCGCGTGCAGGCTACCAGAGGCCGAGCGTCGTCTTCAGCAGCACCTCACAGACCGCGTACGGATCGGCGTTGGCCGCCGGCCGGCGATCTTCGAGGTACCCGCGCCCCTCGGTCTCCACGAGCCGGGGGATCCGAATCGACGCGGTGCGATCGGCGATACCGAAGCGAAACTCCTTGTAGGAGCAGGTCTCGTGGGCGCCGGTGAGGCGCGCCTCGTTGCCCGCGCCGTACACCGCCAGGTGCTCCTCGCGCCGCTCACCGATGGCCTCGCACGCCGCGATGATGACCGCCTTGCCGCCTTCGCCGCGCATGGCGTTCGTGGAGAAGTTCGTGTGCATGCCCGCGCCGTTCCAGTCGCCGGGGACCGGCTTGGGGTCGAGGGTGGCGGCGATGCCGTAGTCCTCTCCGACGCGGTACAGCAACCAGCGGGCCAGCCACAGGTGGTCGGAGGCCGTGAGCGGATCGACGCCGGGGCCGCCGCACTGGAACTCCCACTGACCGGGCATGACCTCGGCGTTGATGCCGGTGAGCGCGATGCCGGCCGCCAGGCACGCCTTCATGTGCTCCTCGACGACCTCGCGGCCGTAAACCTCGTCGGCGCCGACGCCGCAGTAGTACGGACCCTGCGGCGCGGGGTACCGACGTTCTGCGGGGAAGCCCAGCGGCTTGGAGCCGTCAAAGAACGTGTACTCCTGCTCGAAGGCGACCCAGGGCTCGTGGGCCGCGGCGGCCTCCATCAGCACGCGAAGCGCCGCGCGGCGGTTGGAGGGATGCACGCTGCCGTCCGGCGCGAAGACCTCGCAGATCACCAGCCACGCCCCCTCGCCACGCACCGGGTCGGGGATGAAGGACACCGGCCTGAGGATGCAGTCCGAGTCGCTGCCTTCAGCCTGGGCCGTGCTGGAGCCGTCGAAGGCCCAGATGGGAAAGCTGTCCAGGGAGATGTCGGCGATCTCCCGCTTGAAGATCTTCGTCTTGGAACGGACGAGGGCGGTCGGTCGGGTACCGTCCACCCAGATGTATTCGGCGATGGTCACCATCGGGGGGTCTCCGGGGAGGGTTGGGAGAGG
Source organism: uncultured Enterobacterales bacterium (assembly GCA_964464515.1). GTDB lineage: Bacteria > Myxococcota_A > UBA796 > UBA796 > UBA2385 > CAYXGP01. The sequence goes on along the minus strand of CAYXGP010000021.1, from coordinate 30,663 downwards.
GGTTGGGAGGCAGAGCCTCTAATTCCACACTCCTCTCCCTGGCAGGTCGCAGCCCGTCGAATTCCGTCACCTGGCTCCGGTGATCTCCTCAACAGCCCCGACCATGGCCCTGAGCCCGTCGGTCACCACGTCGATCGTCACCGACTCGCCGTCGCCGTGCATGGTGGCGATCTCCTCGCTGCTCACCAGGAACGGCACCCACCCGTACGCGCGGACGCCGATGGCCCGCAGGTGGATCGAGTCGGTGAACCCCACCGAGATCACCGGACCGGCCACCACGTCCCCGCGGCCCGGCGCGGAGTGCTTCACCAGCGCGTCGTAGATCGGATCGCCCTGCCAGGGGCTCACCCGCGCCGGTGTGGCCGAGATCACCTCCACGCGGACCCGGGGATCGTCGATGATCTCCTCGATCTCCGCGATCATCGACGCCGGCTCCGTGCCCGGCTGCAGACGACAGTCGAGCTGCGCCGAGATCTCGCTGGGCACCACGTTGGGCTCCAACGCCCCCGAGAAGCCGGTGACGTTGATGGTGTCGGTCACCGCCGCGGCCGTCAGCGGGTTGCTCATGAATTTTCCTTTCAGCAGCGTCCGCACCATCGCCGGGCTCTCGAGGATCTTCCCGCTCAGCCCGCCCTCGTGGGCACCCACCGCCGCCATCAGCTCCAGCAGGGAGTCGTGGAACTCCGGCTTCGGGCTGCGCTCTCGCAGCGCCGCCACCGCCAGGTGCAGCGTCTCGGGGGCCTGACCCGGCCGCGGGGTCGAGCCGTGCCCCGGCGGACCGCTCGCCACCAGGCGGGCCCACAGATAGCCCTTCTCGCCGACCGAGATGGGCATGATGTGCTGCCCCTCGAAGAACATGTCGCGGATACCCATGCCGCCTTCGTTGATCACGTGGCTGCACCCGATGCGATCCCAGTGGTCGTCGATCACCTCGCGGATACCTGTGTTGTCCACCTCCTCGTCGGCCACCGCCAGGAGCACGATGTCGCGATCAGGGACCACGCCGCGCCGCGCCATCAGCCGCAGCGTCATCACCTGCAGGGCGCCCATCCCCTTCATGTCCAGCGCGCCCCGACCCCAGATGCGGCCTGTCTCGTCGATCACCCCTGAGAGCGGTCCCTTACCTGTGGGCCAGCGGCCAGGCTCCGCGGTCGCCACGTCGATGTGCGAGAGCAGACACAGCGGCGCGGCACCACTGCCAGGCAGCCCGCTCCCCGGCAGGCGCGCGATCAGCGACTGACGATCGGGATCGGCACCCACCAGCTCTGCTGAGATGCCATCAGCCGCCAGCGCGTCAGCCAGGAACTGCGCGCCCGCCGTCTCGTTTCCCGGCGGGTTGATGGTGTCGATCTTGATGTACTCGGCCAGGAGCTCTGCGGTCTCGTGACCGGCGGCGTCCCAGTCGATGTCACCATTGGGCGCAGCGTGGAGCGGAGCGATGAGCAGAAGAAGAAACCAGGGCATGACGGGGGCCTAATCCGGCGCCCTGTGCGCTCACCGCTCCCGCCTGTCCCGCGTCGCCAGCCACCCCGCGAACGGACACCGCTCCGCCTCGTCCTCGCTCAGCGACCCCAACGCCCGCTGCAGCGCGGACTCCAGCGCGGCGAACCAGCTCGGCTCGCGTGGAAACAGCGCGTCCTTCCCCAGCGCCTCGACGGCCCCCATCCGCTCCAGGTACCGCCGGTGGTTGTCCTGCAGACCGACCAGCATGAGCGACCGCCCCTCCGCCCGCATCTGCAGCGCGAAGTTCACCAACACATCGACCGACGTGACGTCGATGTTGCGCGTGTGCTTGAGCCGCAGGATGAGCACCTTGAGGTGGGGGTTGCGCAGCACCTGATCGAGCGCCGTCTGCAGCTCGGCCGCGGCGGCGAAGAACATCGACCCGGTCACATTCAGCACATGGATGTGTGCGCAGTACCGCACCCCCGGGCTCTCGAAGCCGGTCGGTCCGAGCTTCCGGCTGCGGCTGGAGACCTCACGCAGCCGTCCCTGGTCGTCGATCACGAGGTCGCGCACCGACAGCAACCGGGCGCGCCGCAGGTACATCGCCAGGCTGACCAGCACCCCCAGGTAGATCGCCTGGTCGAGGTGGAGCACGAACGTGCCGGCGACGGTGGTGGCGAAGGCGAAGCGATCGCCGCTGTGGCTGCGCATCACCCGCCGGATGTGTTCCGTGTCGATCAGCCCCGCCGCCACCACGAGCAGCAGCCCCGCGAGGCTGGCGATGGGCGTGGCGTTGAGGGCGTCGCCCGCCAGGAGCACTGCGAGCAGCACAAACACCCCGGAGAACACCCCCGACAGGCGGCTGGTCGCGCCCTCTCGCTCGTTGAGCGCCGATCGCGACAGGCTGCCCGTGGTGGGGTAGCCGCCGACGAAGCTGGACACGAGGTTGGACAGCCCCTCGCCCACGAACTCCGCAGACAGGTCGAGGCGCTGCCCGCTGCGGCTGGCGATGGAGCGCGCCACCGCCGTGGTCTCGGCCAGAGAGAGCACCGTGACGGCCACCGCCAGCGGCACCAGGCCGGGCAGCAGCGACAGATCGGGCATCGTCAGCGACGGCAGCGACGCCGAGATAGGCGACAGGTCAGCGATCACCTTCAAGCCGCGCTGGTCCAGATCGAACGCCCGCGTCACCGCGATGGCAGCGATCATCGACAGGGTCGCCCCTGGCAGGCGGCGGTTGATGCGGCGCAGCAGCAGGATGAAGCCGGCGGTGCCCAGGGCCATCGCCACGCTCAGGGGGTCGGTCGCGCCCAGCCCCTCGACCCAGACCATCAGCCGGTGTGGCAGCGCCCCCCGATCTCCAACGGTGGCCGTGACGTTGGGCAGCTGACCCACCGCGATGAGGATCCCCGCGCCGGTGATGTAGCCGAGCACCACCGGGCTGGAGAGGTAGTCGACCACCACGCCCAGCCGCAGCAGGCCAGCCGCCAGGTGCAGCGCCGCCACCAGCAGCGCCAGCGACACCGCGATCTGCACCGGATCGCCGCCGGTCTGGGCCGCCACGGCCGTGCCCACCAGCAGGCTGACCGCGTTGGTGGGGCCGGTGACCACATGCCGGGAGCTGCGAAACAGCGAGCCGATCACCGTGGGGAAGGTCGCCGCGTACAGCCCCATCCTGGGAGGCAGCCCCGCGATCATCGCGTAAGCGACGCCCTGCGGCACGGCCAGGAAGGCAACTGAGAGGGCGGAGATGAGATCGCGCCCGAGGTTGGCCCGCGGATAGCCGGCCAGATCGCGGAAGGAGAGGTAGTCCCTCCATGAGGGCGCTGTACCAGAGGGGTTCATGAGTGATACGGATTCCGCGAGCGCTATCGAGCCACGGTGACACGCCCGACGGGCAGGTGCAACACCTGACAGCGGTATCGCCCGCGCACACACCCGGAGGACCCCCATGAACCTGAACGACACCGCCCGCTCCGTCCTCGGCCGCCCCCTCCTGGTCCCACAGCTCGGCTGGCGCGAAGACGCGGGGCCACAAGCTGCCCCCATCTCGCTGACCGCCTCCGACGGCACCGGGCTGCGGCTCGTCTCCCTCACGGTGCATGCCGTGGTGCAGGACCCCCTGGCCTTCACCGAGCTGCACCTGGTCTTCGAGAATCCGCGGCCCCGCCGCTTGGAGGGACGCTTCGAGATCACCCTGCCCGACGGCGCGGCCATCAGCCGCTTCGCCATGCGCATCGGTGGTCGCTGGCAGGAGGGCGAGGTGCTGGAGAAGCAGCGGGCCCGGCGCGTCTACGAGGACTTCCTGCACAAGGCGCAGGACCCCGCGCTGCTGGAGAAGCAGCCCGGAAACGCCTTCAGAGCGCGGGTCTTTCCCATCGAGGCCGGAGAGCGTAAGGCGCTGATCCTCAGCTACTCTCACGCGCTGCGGCAGGCCGGCGACCCCTACCGGGTGGCGCTGCAGGGGCTGCCGCGCATGGAGGCGTTCGCCGCGCACGTGCAGGTAGACACATGGGGCTCTGGAGCGGGGAGCCCTGGCGCGGGGGACGAGGAGCGCGAGGTGTTCTCTGTGGAGCGGGAGGACTTCCAGCCCACCGCCGATCTGGAGATCGCCTTCCCCGGACTCCAGGGCGCCGTGGGTCTCCGCGCAGATGACCTCGCGCTGGCCCGCACGCGGCTGCACCTGGACGCCCCCCCGCAGCCGGTCACCGATCTCATCGCGCTGCTGGACACCAGCGCCTCCCGCGCCCTGGGTTTTTCAGACGCCCTGGCCGATCTCCGCGCGCTCGCCGCCGCGCTACCGCCGCAGGCGCGGCTACGCCTGCTGTGCTTCGACCAGGAGGTGCACCCGGCCTGGGACGGACCGGCGGGTGAATTCGGCGCGACGCAGATCGCCGCCATCGCCGAGCGGGGGGCGCTGGGCGCCTCCGACCTCGAGGGCGCGCTGGCGACCCTGCAGGACACCAGCGGCGCGCGCGTGCTGCTGATCACCGACGGCATCTTCACGGCCGGCTCCCGCACCACCGCGAAGCTGGGCGCGACGCTGGAGGCGCTGGACCTGGAGCGGGTGGACGCGGTGGTCTGCGGCGGGATCCGCGACGGGGACCTGCTGATGGGGCTGGTGCAGGGCCACGCGCAGACCGACGGCCTGGTGATGGAGGTCACCCCCGCCGAGATCGCCGAGAAGCTGGGCTGCGCCACCGGCGCGGTGACGATCGACGTTCCGGGCGCCGACTGGTGCTGGCCGCAGTCCCTGGACGGGGTGCAGTCCGGTGACGAGGTGCTGGTCTTCGCGGGACTGGAGCCCGACGCGGAGTTCCGGGTGGTGGTGGCCAGCGCCCAGGTGGATGAGACCATCGCTACGGCCCGGGTGCCGAGGCCGCTGCTGGAGCGCGCTGCTGCTGGAGCCGACATCGCGCGGCTGGCGCAGATGGCCTCGGCCGCGAAGACCGGTGAGGCGCGGGCTGCAGCGGTGGCCGCGATCGTGGAGCGCTCCGTCCGCTTCAGGGTGCTGTCGGATCACACCGCGCTGCTCGTGCTGGAGACCGAGGCCGACTACGCGCGCCACGGCATCTCCCGCGAGGCGCTTGCGGACATCCTGGTGGTGACCCCGGAAGGTCTGGCCGCGCAGGGTCGCGACGCGTTCGTGGTCCCGCAGCCGCAGAAGCAGACGAAGCGCCCCGACGCGAAGAAGGGCCTCAGGAAGGCGAAGGTCTCTCGCCGCCAGGCCCCCGCGGGCCGCACAGCCGAGCGCGTCGCCGAGGAGGTGGATCTCCGGTCCGAGCCCGATCTCGACTTCGCAGCAACCCTCGATGACGACGACGCCGAGGTCGATCTTTGCCTCGAGGCCGGAGACGAGCCCGACACCGGAGCGATGGGCGGGGCCGTCGGCGCGGCACCACCCGAGATGGATGGGTTCGTCGAACACTCCACGCAGCCCGCGCCGGCCCGGGAGATGGCGGCGCCCCCTCCATCAACGCGGCCCCCATCAGCCGACCGCCCATCGGCGGGCTGTCCGGCGATGCCCCCGCCGTCCGCTGGCCCTCGGGCGGCACCTCCGCCGTCCCCGATGACCCGACCGGTGATGTCAGCGCCGATGCCGCAGCCGATGATGTCCGAGGCAGCCCCGCGCTCGGCCCCCGCCGCCGCGCGCTCTTCTTCGTCCAGCATCCTCGGCGCCGCCGGCCGCCTGCTCAGCCGCGCGGGAGAGGCGATCAGCGACCTGCTCGCCGATGACGAGGCGCCCGAGCCCGTCGCTGAGCCCGCACCCGAGCCCGCACCCGAGCCGCGCCCCCAGAGGCCGCGGGTCCGCAACCGCCGGCTGGACAGCAACCCACGCCACGATGCCCCGGTCGATCAGCGCCCACCGAGCACTCCTGCTTCGAACACCCCGAACGCACCCACCCCGAACCCGCCCACACCGAAGGTGCCCGAGGCGCCGGGCCCGTGGACGGGTGAGCTTGCCGAGATCAAGAAACTGCTGGCCGACGGCCTCCCCCAGGAGGCGCTGGCGAGAGCCCGCGCGTGGCGTGACCGCGCTCCGGGAGACGTGCTGGCGCTGGTCGCGCTGGGCGAGGCGCTCGCCGCCCTGGGTGACCGCGCGGGCGCGGCGCGGGCCTACGGCTCAATCATCGACCTGTTCGCCTCCCGCGCCGATCTGCGACGCTGGGCCGGTCAGCGGCTGGAGGCGCTGGGCGTCCTGGATCTGGCCGCCGACACCTACCGAGCGGCGCGCGAGCAGCGACCCGATCACCCCAACAGCCATCGCATGCTGGCCTGGGCGCTCCACCAGCGCGGCGAGCATGCCGAGGCCTTCGCGGTGCTCGCGGAGGGCCTCGGCCGCTCCTACCCCTCGGGGCGCTTCTCCAAGGTGAAGCGGGTGAT
>CAYXGP010000021.1:0-24323 GCA_964464515.1 uncultured Enterobacterales bacterium | reverse complement strand
AGGCCGCTGGCGGTGACACCCCAGAGACGGACGCAGCGGAATTCGACGCTGCGGGGACTGCTGCGGACAGCGCTGCGAAGACGGCTGCGGAGATCGACGCCGCCCTGAAGGCAGCCGGGGGGGCCCCGCAGGACACCCCGACCGTGCGCTTCCTGCTGTCGTGGGAGACCGACGCCAACGACGTCGACATCCACGTCCACGACGCCCGCGGCGGCCACGCGTACTACAGCAGCAAGGTGCTCCCGTCGGGCGGAGAGCTGTACGCCGACATCACCAACGGCTTCGGCCCGGAGTGCTTCACCATCTCCGGCCAGCCCGCCGCGGCGCCCTACCGGCTGCGGGCCCATTACTACAGCCGCGGACCCATGGGGTACGGCATGGGAGTCGTCCACATCATCACCCACGACGGCGCAGGGACGATCGAGGTCGAGGCACGCCCGTTCGTGATCATGAAGGATCGCGCGTATGTCGAGATGGGGCGCTGGAGCCCGACGTAGGCGGTATGTTCCGCTCAGGAGGTGCGCCCATGTCGATTCTCATGCTGATCCTGGCCTGCCGCCCGCAGGTGGACGGCGCGACGAGCACCACGCTGACCACCGGCGTGGGCACCACGACCGCGACCACCAGCGGCGGGGTGACCTCGACGATCACCTCCGTCACGACCACGGGAACCACCGAGACCACCAAGACGACGGAGACCACGACCACCGGCCCGGTCGAGACCGGCACCGTCACGTTCGACGTGAGCGATCTGGGTGCAGCCGAAGGCGCCGCGCTCGCGGTGTCGGTCTGCCCCTGGCTCATCGACGGTGATGAAGCCGAGATCGCCGACGCCGTGGCCGGCGGCGCGGTGGAGGACGGCGTCGCCACACTGGAGATCCCCGAGCCCGGCGCCGATCAGCTGTTCCAGTTCGATCCCCGGAACATGCCCGAGGCGTGGTTCGCCATCTTCTGGGCCGGCGTACACACCGACGACGCCGAAGACGGCGAACTGAACGACGACGACGGCTATGTGGGCTTGGGCGAGGTGGTGATCGTCTTCATTGACGGCGCGCTGCCGCCCGAGCTGGACGGCCTGGGCTGGGAGATCGGCTGGAACGCCTGGCGCTTTGACGACGAAGAAGATCTGCCTGAGATCTTCGATATCGACGCGGTGCCCATCTCCGTGAACCTGTGGCCGAACGTTGAGGTGTTCATCTCGGGCGACTTCGACGCCGAGGAGCCCGAGGACGCCGAAATGGGTCTGGCGGTGCTTGCCAGCCAGGTCTGGGAGGGCGCAGTGATCGCCGATCCGTACCTCGTACACGAGATGCCGTGGGAGGGTGACGACTGGGAGATCCACCTCGAAGAGCCGCCGCCCGACGACCACTTCTTCTCGGAGAACGGGATGACCATGGCCTGGGAGGTGCCGCTGGTCTACGCCGACGTCGACGCCTCGCAGGGTCTGTCCGGCGGCGACGAGCTGGTGTCGTACATCTGCCACGACGACAGCGTGGTCACCCTGGCCTACCTCCGGCCGCCCTCGGAGCTGATGACCGCCATCTACTTCGGCGAGATGGGCATCACCAGCGGCTGGTGGGCGATCATCAACGACGAGGAGGAAGAGCAGATGCCGCAGACCGAGCTGACCGACCTGTCGATCGACGCCTCCTGCGGCGAGATGTAGCGCATGTTCCTCGCAGCCTGTGTCCAGCTCCGCTGTACGACCGACACCGAACGAAACCTCGACACCGCCGAGGGGTGGATCCGTCGCGCCGCCGCGCACGGCGCGTCGCTGGTGGTCACCCCCGAGAACACCGCCTTCCTCGGGCCGCAATTCCACAAGATCGAGCAGGCCGAGCCCCTGGACGGCCCCATCGCTACGCGGCTCCGGGATCTCGCCGCCGAGCTGAAGATCCACCTGCTTGTCGGCTCGCTGGCCGAGCAGCGACGCCTGCCGAGCGGTGACATCGATCAACATCGGTGCCACAACACATCGCTCCTGTTCGGACCCGATGGCGCGCGGCTGGGCTTCTACCGCAAGATGCACCTGTTCGACGTCGACATCCCAGGTGGGCTCACCATCCGCGAGTCAGACACCATCGCCCCCGGAGAGCGGGCGGTGGTGGTGCCCACCGCGCTGGGCAACATCGGCCTGACCATCTGCTACGACCTGCGCTTTCCCGAGCTGTACCGCATCCTGCGCGACCAGGGCGCGCAGATCCTGGCAGTGCCCTCGGCGTTCACCGCCACCACCGGAAAAGACCACTGGCACGTGCTGCTGCGGGCCCGCGCCATCGAGGCCCAGTGCTGGGTGCTCGCGCCCGGTCAGTGGGGAACCCACGACAAGAAGGGCAAGCGGCGCTCCTATGGCCACAGCGTGATCATCGACCCGTGGGGCACCGTGGTGGCCGACAAGGGGCACGGCGAGGGGCTGGCGTTGGCGACCATCGACCTGGAGCGGGTGGCCGCGGTGCGGCAGTCGATCCCTGTGGGGGATCACCGCCGCTGCTGAGTCGGCCGCCGCGACACCGGTCTGATCGGGGCGTCGAGTAGACTCGACAGACCCGCTCGGAGCGACATGTCGGCACCCCATCCGCTCGCCCAACGCTTCGTGTCGGCCCTGATGCGGCGGCGCGGGCCGCTGCTCCTGCTGGTCGGGCTCGTGACGTTGCTGGCAGGCGCAGCCGCCGCTCGGCTGGAGCTGGACACCTCGATCACCGTCTGGTTCCTCGAGGACGATCCAGCGCTCGTCGTCTACCGGGAATTCGTCGATCGTTTCGGTGTAGACGAGCTCGTCGTGGTGGGAGTGACCGCGCCGGCGGGCGACCCCCGGGGGATCTGGACCCCCGCGCACCTCGCGACGGTGGATCGGATCGGGCAGGCTCTGGAGCAGGCCCCCCACGCCGGCCAGGTGCGCTCGCTGGCAGCGCTGGACGTCATCGAGAGCACAGACGGGATGATCCGGGTGGGGCCGCTCGCCGAGGAGCTGCCGCAGACCGACGTTGAGGCCGAGACCCTGCGCCGACGCGTGGACGCCATGCCGCTGGTGCGCGACGCGCTCGTCTCACCGGACGGACGCACCACCGTGGTGACCGTCGAGCTCGATCCCCACGCCAACGACTTCAGCCAGAAGACCGAGATGGTCACGGCCATCGCGGAGGTCCTGGAGCGAGAGCGCGCAGACACGGGGCTGGAGCTGCGGCTGACCGGCACCCCGGCGGTCGACGCGGCGTTCGCGGAGGCCAACCTGCGCGACATGACGCTGCTGGCTCCGCTGTCCTCGCTGGTGGTCGTCGCCGTGTGCTTCGCGGTGTTCCGGCGGCTCTCGGCCGCGCTCGTCCCGCTGGTCGTCGTCGGCCTGGCGACCGCGTGGACCTTCGGCTTCATCGGGCTGGTGGGTTGGAAGATCAGCGCGCTCGCCGGCGGCATGTCGATGGTGGTGCTGTCGGTCGGGGTGGCCGACACCGTACACGTGCTGAGCGAGACCCGGAAGTGGATGGCGGCCGGCCTGCCGCGCAGCGCCGCGATCGAGGCGGCCCTCGCTGAGCTGCTCGCGCCCTGCCTGTTCACCACGCTGACGACGGTCGTGGGCTTCCTGTCGCTGCTGGTGAGCCAGGTGGTTCCCATCCGGGAGTTCGGCGTGGGCTGCGCGGTGGGGGTCGTCTCCGCGTTCTTGTTGACGTACACCGTGCTGCCGGCCCTGCTGCGCTGGGCGCCCGCGCCTGATCCAGCGCTGCTGGAGAGGCAACGGACGGGACCGCTGGGGCGTCTGCTCGAGCGCATGGCGCGCCCCGGCCGGGGCTGGCGACGCGGCGTGCTGAGCGTCTTCGTGATCGCGCTGATCGGCACGGCGTTCGCGATCCCCCGCCTCGACGTCGGCGCCGATCCCCTGCGCTATTTCCGGGCGGACGTGCCCATCCGCGTCCAGACCGAGGCCCTCGAGGCCGAGATGGGCGGCACCTCGGGCTTCGAGATCGTCATCACGGCGCCCGACGAGGGCCTCAAGGACCCCGCGGTGCTGGCGCGCCTGGCGCAGATCGAGGACTGGCTGCTGGAGGTCCCCGGCATCTCCCGATCGATGTCGGTCACGGGTGTGCTGGAGGAGACCAACCGGGTCCTGCACGACGGGGATCCGGCGTGGGCCCGCCTGCCGGACAGCCGCGCGATGGCCGCGCAGCTCTACCTGGTGCTGGAGGGCAGCGAGGATCTCACGCGGCTGGTGAGCGCCGACTACTCCCAGAGCCACATGACCCTCGCCGCGGAGATGGGTCGCTACCACGACCTGCTGGAGCACCTCGACGCGATCGAGGCCCGGCTCACCGAGCACAGCGACGCCGCGCTGCAGCTACACGCCACCGGCTACGCCGTGCTCATCGGCAGCGTGGACAACTACCTGCTGGAGAGCCAGATCAAGAGCCTGCTGGTCGCGTTCTGCGCGATCCTCGCGATGGTGGCGCTGCTGCTGCGCTCACCGGCGCTCGCGGCGTGGTCGATGATCCCAAACCTCGCGCCGGTGCTGATGGGCATCGCCTGCATGGCGGTCGTCGGCGTCCCCCTCGACCCCGGAACGGTGATGGTGGGGTGCGTCGCGCTCGGGCTGGTCGTTGACGATACCATCCACATGCTGGTGCGCATTCGCCGCCATCGCACAGCCGGAGCCACCGTCCCAGACGCGCTGGCCGGCGCGATGGCGGACACCGGGCGGGCCATCATCATCACCACGATCGTGCTGGCCAGCGGCTTCGGCACGCTGCTGGTGGCGTCGTTCGTGCCCGCCGCCCACTTCGGGCTGATCACGTCCGGGGTCGTCGTGCTGGCGCTGGTCTGTGATCTGGTGGTGCTCCCCGCCGCGATGACCTGGGCGTGGGAGCGCCGACAGCGGTCCTGACCGACGTCAGCGGGTCAGTGGGTGTGGCCGCCATCATGCCCGTGCCCGCCGTGCCCATCATGCCCGGCCCCGCCGTCATGGCCGTGACCAGCATCACCATGGTGACCATGATCGTCTTGATCCCCAGTGGGAGGAGTGGCCGGCACCGCGCCCCAGGTCACGCGCGCGGTCTCTGTGTGCCCGTCGACAGGCAGGCTCACCACCGCGACGTAGCCAGACGCGCCGACCGCGCGCGCGCTCCCGCTCCACGCCCCGTCGCCCGCCGTCAGCACCACCCGCTGCTCGGCTTCGCCCGTCCCGGTGAGCACGATCCGGGCCTCGCCCGTGGGGGAGACCGCTGCCCCCGAAGCATCTCTGGCCGCCAGCCGCAGCCTGTCCGCGCTCGGCTCCAGCGTCGCGGTCAGGCTCCCCAGCGAGAACGCGGGCACCTCCATCGAGGCGCTGGCCGCAGCGGTCTCGGCATCCGGGCTCGCCGCAGCCGAGCCGTGCGTGTGGCCGTCTTCACCGCCGTGCTCGTGGGGATGGTCGGGCGGGTGATCGGTCCCCCCGCAGCCGCAGAAGAGCAGGGTGGCGATCAGCGTGGACGAAATCATGGGACCTCCGAGGTGGCAGGGGGAGATCCATAGCGGACGTAGAGCACCGGCAACACCACCAGCACCAGCACAGTCGATGAGGCGAGGCCGCCGAGGATGACCCCCGCCATGGGCGCCTGGATCTCGTTGCCGGGTTCGCCTGCGGCGAGCGCGATGGGGGCGAGGGCGAGGGCGGTGCCGAGCGCGGTCATCAGCACCGGGACGAGGCGCTCCTCGCTGCCGCGCAGCACGGCCTCGCTCAAGGACGCGCCCTCGTCGCGCATCAGGTGGTGGTAGTGCGTCACCAGCAGGATGCCGTTGCGCGTGGCGATGCCGAACAGGGTGATGAACCCCACGAGAGACGCCACCGAGAGCACTCCCCCGCCGCTCGCCACGACCACCACGCCGCCGATCAGCGCCAGCGGCAGGTTGACCATCACCAGCGCCGCGTCGCGCCCCGAGCGCAGGGCGGACCAGAGCAGGCCGAACATCACCGCGATGGCGACCGCGGAGAGCACCGCGATGGTGCGGGAGGCCTTCTCCTCGCTCTCGGCCTGGCCGCCGATCTCCACGTGCATCCCGGCCGGGAGCGCGGGCAGGGCGGCGCGGATGTCGCTCACCACCCCGCGGATGTCCCGCCCCGCGACGTTCGCCATGACCACGATCCGCCGCTTGGCGTTCTCTCGCTGGATGAGGTTCGGCCCGAGCGTGCGGTCGATCCGCGCCACCTGGGACAGCGAGGTGAAGCGCAGACCGTCGCCGTCGATGGGCGCGGAGGCGAGGGCGTCCAGGTCGGCTCGGTAGCGATCGGGATAGCGCACCACGAGATCGGTGGCGCGGCCCTCCTGCCACCACTGACCGACCGGGTGTCCCAGCAGGGCGGTCTCGACCCACTCCGCGAGCTCCCCGGGAGTGAGCCCGAGGATCGCCAGCGGTCCGTAGCGGGGCCGCACCAGCACCTGGGGCACCTCTGTCTGCTGCTCGATGGAGAGATCGACCAGCCCCTCCACGCCGCTGATCGCGTCACGGACCGCCCGGGCGGCCCGGCGCAGCTCGCCCAGCTCTCCACCGAAGACCTTGACGGCGAGAGAGGTCTTCACCCCCGAGAGCATGTGCTCGATGCGATGACCGATGGGCTGCCCCACGCTCACGACCAGCCCCGGCACGCGCGCCGCCGCGCGCAGGGCCGCGGCCGCCTCGGGAGCCGCCACACCGTCGCGGATCGTCACCTCCAGCTCGCTGAACTGCGCGTCCTGTGCGTGCTCGTCCCGCTCGGCCCGACCGGTGCGCCGCACCACCGCCTCGACCATCGGCAGGTCCACCACGGCAGACTCCAGCCGGCGGACCATCGCGTCCGACTCGGCCAGGGGCGTGCCCGGCGCGGTAGCCGCGGCCAGGGTGAAGGCGCCCTCGTTGAAGGCGGGCAGGAAGGAGCGCCCGAAGGACGCCAACCCCCCGCCCGCGATCAGCGCGCCGACCAGCGCGACCAGCAGCAACAGCCGCGGCCACCCGAGCGCCAGCCGCAGCGCGGGTCGGTAGGCCGCCTTGAGCGTTCGCGCCGCCCACGCGTCCCGCGCGACGTCGGGCGGAGGCACGCGGGAGAGCAGCAGACTGCACAGCGCCGGCGTGACCGTCACGGCCACCACCAGCGACGCCACCAGGCTGGCGACGTACGCCGTGCCCAGCGGTGCGAGCAGCCGTCCCTCCAGCCCCGAGAAGAAGAACAGGGGCAGGAACACCACCACGATGATCGCGGTGGCGTAGACGATGGAGCCGCGGATCTCCACCGACGCGGCGTAGACGGTCTCCAGCAGGGGCGGGCGCGCGTCGGGGGGCAGCCCCGCCCGCAGGCGGAGGCGGCGGTAGACGTTCTCGACGTCGATGATGGCGTCGTCGACCAGCGCGCCGATGGCGATGGCCAGGCCGCCGAGGGTCATCGTGTTGAAGCCCGCCCCCAGCGCTGCCAGCGTGAGCACGCCCGCCAGTAAGGAGAGCGGCAGCGCCAGCAGCGAGATGAGCGTGGTGCGCCAGTTGGCGAGGAAGACCGTCAGCAGCAACACCACGAGCACGGCGCTCTCCAGCAGGTGTCGCCGCACGTTGCCGATGGCCGTCTCGATGAACCGCGCCTGGCGAAAGCCGTCCCGGTGCAGGGTCATGCCCGCGGGCAGCGCTCCCACCACGTCATCCAGGGCGCGATCGATGCGATCGGTCAGCGCCAGCGTGTTGGCCTCGGGCTGCTTCTGCACCGACAGCACCACCGCCGGCCGACCGTCCACCGCCGCCGTCCCCCGCGTCAGGGCAGCGCCCAACCGAACGTGGGCGATCTGCTCCAGCCGCACCGGCACGCCGCCCACCCGCCCGACCACGACCTTCCCCAGATCACCTGCGCTGCGCGGCCGCCCGATGCCGCGCACGAGGTACTCGCTGTGACCGCTCGCGATGAAGCCGCCCGGGGCGTTCTCGCCGGCGCCCTCCAGCGCGCCGAGGATCTGGCGATGGCCGATGCCTGTAGCCTCCATCGCCGCGGGGTCGAGCACCACCTGGAGCTGCCGCAGCGCGCCGCCGATGGGCGTGACCTGAGCCACGCCGGGCACCCCCAACAGACGCCGCCTCAGCTCCCACTCTGCGAAGGCGCGCACGTCCATCAGATCGGTGTCGCCTTCGCCAGACAGACCTTCACCGGACAGGCCCAGGAAGAGGATCTCTCCCATGATGCTCGACATCGGGGCGAGCACGGGGGCCGGGAGATCCGGCGGCAGGCCGCCGCGGGCGACCTGGAGGCGCTCGGTGATCACCTGCCGCGCGCGGTAGGGATCGGTGTCCCAGGCGAACTCCGCCCACACCACGCTGATGCCGATGCCGGACGACGAGCGCAGGCGCCGCAGGCCCGGGGCCCCGTTCAGCGCCGTCTCGATGGGGAGGGTGACCAGGGTCTCCACCTCGTCGGGGGCCATGCCGTGGGCCTCGGTGAGCACGGTGACCGTCGGCGCGTTGACATCCGGCAGCACATCCACCGGCAGGCGGGTCGCCGTCCAGGTCCCCCAGGCCAGCAGGAGGGCCGCCAGTCCCAGCACGATCGCGCGGTTCTGCAGCGACCAGCGGATGAGCGCGTTCCACATGCCGATGCTCCCCAGGCCGTTAGTGCCGGTGGGACTCGAGGGCGCCCGTCAGAGACGCGACGTGCAGATCGAAGCCCCCCCGAGTGACCACCATCTCGCCAGGGGAGAGTCCGCTCGTGACCGCGACGTGTGCTGCGTCCGCCGTCCCCAGTTCCACGCGACGGCGGGAGAACGACTCCCCGGACACCTGCACGAACACCACCTCCTGGCTGTTGATCTCGATCACCGCGCTCCGCGGCACGGCCAGGTGGGGCTCGGCGACACCGATGCCGATCGACAGCTCCACCAGATCTCCCGCGGCCAGCCCGACGTCGCCTGGGATCCGCACCGACACTGGCGCCGACAGCGTGCGCGGATCGTAGACCAACCGATCGGTCAGGACCTCCGCCCCCACGGCCAGGAGATCACGGGGCGCGCTCCAGTCGCCGCGCTGCACCGACAGGCTGACCACAGGCGCCAGCGCGCGCGGCTGCCGCGCATGCACCCGCGCCTCGACGAGCAGCGCCAGGCCCGCGCTCACGCCGACCAGCGGAGCCCCCGCAGCGACGGCCTCACCGTGCGCTGCTCTAGAGACCACCACGCCGTCCGCAGGTGCTCGGATCGGCAAGGCGCCCGCTTCCCCGCTGGTCAGCGATGAGAAGCGCCGCTCGGCCGCCTGCACCCGCGCCGCGGCTCGGGCCAGGGCCGCGCGGGCCTCGTCCAGACGACGGGCCGAGACCAGCGCGTCGGACTCCAGCCCCTCCAACCGCCCGAGATCAGCCCGGGCCAGATCCCGATCGATGCGGGCCGTCGCCCGCTCAGCTTGGAGCTCCGCCCAGTGGCCCGCGGCGCCCGCTGGAATCAGGGTGGCGAGGTGCGTGTCGCGCTCCACCCTGCGTCCCACGACGGGAGGTGGCTCGGCCCAGACCACCAGCCCCTCGACAGGAGCGGCGACCACGGCGATGCTGTCAGGCGCGGGGTGCGCCACTCCGGCCGCTGTCAGCGCTGGCGCCATGGAGTGCATGCGAGCCGGCGCCACCGCGAAGGGGATCTGCCACTGCGCCTCCTTGAGGAAGGAGATCTCCCCCTCTGCCTCACCCGGGTTCGACGCCGGAGCGCCGTCTCCCACCTGCACCTCGCCCGCGTCCCACTCTGCCCGCTCCGCGCCGTCCGCGTAGGAGAACACCAGCCGATGGAGCCCGGGCTGCTGCGGCGCGGGCGCCCGCGCGGAGAAGATCCCCGGCCGCGCCACGGCCGCGTCGGTGTGGGACTCCACCGCGAAACCGTCCTGCTCGAAGCGCAGCGTGAGCGCCCCGGACGTCGCCGCGTGGTTGTCTGCGAGGCGAGTCACGTGCGCGTGGTAGCCGATGGCGGCGCCCGCCACCGGGGCGTCCAGCTCCACGAACAGCTCATGGGAGTCTGTCCAGCGGGTGAACGCGATGGACGCGCCATCCTCCTCACCGTGGGGGTGCCCACCGCCACCGTGCCCACCGCCGCCGTGGCTGTGGCCGTGCTCGACAGTCTGGCCCGTACAGGCCAGGGCGGTCAGCAGAGATGCGAGGACCCGAGGTTTCATCGAAGACCCTCCTCCAGGAGCGCCTGGATCTCCAGCTCGGGGAAGACGCCGAGGGCGCAAGCCAGATCGAGCCGCGCGCGTCGCCGCAAGGCGGCCCCTTCGCGCACGGCGATCTCCAGAGACTCGATGTCCTCGGCGACCTCCAGCAGATCGTCGATGGGCGCCTCGCCGCCGGAGTAGCGGGCGCGCGCGCCCGCCCAGATGGCCTCGGTCTCGGGCACGCTCGGGAGTGGACCCAGGCGCTCTACCTGGCGCCAGGTAGAATCGACCCGAGCGTGGATCTCGGCTACGCGGCGCGCGATCTGTCCGTCGAGAGCTGAGAGCTCCGCCTCCGCACCCGCCACCCCAACCTGATTGCGATCGAACAGCGGCACACCCAGGGCCGCCCCCACCTCGAACCCCGGCGCACGCTCCCCGCCCGCCGCAGCGTCCCATCGCCCTCCCGCCGAGATGGCCAGATCGGGCGCGGCCTGGCGTCGGGCAGCGACGAGGGCTCGCTCCGCTGCCGCCCGCTCCCGGAGCAGCGCCTCATGCATCGGGTCTTCGGCGAGGGCGCGCGTGCTGGCATCCTCGGAGAGCACGATCACGGGCTGGGGGGCCAGCTTCACCCGCGCCACTGGTCCTCCGGTCAGCGCCGACAGGGTTCCCCGCGCTCGCAGGGAATCACCCGCCCACGCCTCCAAGCCGAAACCGTGAGCCGCCACAGCGAGCGCCACGCGATCGCGATCGTGGGCTGCGACCTCCCCCGCGGCTGCCAGCGCGCCGAGGCCATCGCGCAGGGTCGTGAGGCGCTCGTGGGCGACGGTCCCCGCGTTGACCCGCTCGTCGGCCAGCCACAGGTCCAGCGCCGCAGATCGGACCGCGCAGATCGCGGTCACGGCGTCGGCGCGCAGCCAGGACAGTCCCGCCGCCCCACGCAGCGTCGCCGCCTGCTGCTCAGCCCGCCCCGACCGGCCCGGGTCGAGGAACCACGTGGCGCCGATGGCCCGGGTCGAGGTACCGGACGGCCGCTCGTGGCGCCCCTCGAGGATCGGGTTGGACCACAAGGGGGGCGCCGCGCTGCGGGCCTGACCGAGGGCCCGGTTCGCGGCGAACTCAGCACGCAGCACCGGGCCGTCCAGCGCCTGCCGGATGAGCTCGGTTTCGGTGATCGGCGCTTCTGCATGCGCCGCCGACGTCCAGAGCGTCAGCATCGCCAGGCCATGACGCACTGTCGTAGACCGGGAACACCGAGGAGGAGCAGCAGACCGCGTCATGGCCCATTTCCTACAGGGACAGATTCAGCAGGTGCTCGACCTGGTGGTGCACCCAGGGCGTCGCGGCGACGCCGAGCGCACCAAGGACCGCCAGAAGGGCCACGTCGAGCAGGCCAAGGTCGGGGAGAGTCGGCCCGGGATGGAGCGATGGATCGAGCAGGACCCGCACACGGTGCTCCAACTCGCCACCGGTCCAGGCCATCGCCAGCGCAGGGGCAGAGTTCCCCAGGCGCGCGCAGCGCAGCAGGGCCGAGGCCACCTGCACCGGATCCCCGGTGCTTCGGGCCGCCGCGGCGTCTGCGAGGCGCTCGGCGCGGTCGAGCCAAGCCCGGGCCACGGCGTTCGCCAGGCGCGGCGGCGCGATCACGAGCAGGAGCCGCAGCCCCATCAACACGAGCGGATCCCGCCGCTGCAGATGCCCACGCTCATGCGCCAGGATCGCCGCTCGCTCGCCCTCGGAGAGCGCCTGCCACAGCGCGCGATCCACCACCAGGGTGGGGCGCAGCCAGCCGTGCAGCAACGCGATGCGAGCGCCGAGCGCGATCACCCGCGGCGCACCGCCGCCGCCATGGCCCAGCGGCTCTCGAGCCAGCGCCAGCGCCGCCCGCAAGCGCCCCGGTACCAGCAGAGCCAGGACGATCATCGCCGGAGCGACGAGCGCGAGCGCTTCGCCCGGGTGAACCGGGCAGAGGTGGAGCCAGGACGGCATGGACTCCAGGCAGTGGCAGGGCAAGCGCCCGACCCGTGTGGGGATCGCCAGGCAGGAGCGCAGCCAGCGCCACTGCCCCGCCGGTCAGCCACGGCACCGCCGCCACTCCCACCGCTGCGCGCGCGAAGCCTGGGAGGCGCCGGATGACGTGCAGCCAGACGGGCAGGAGCATCGCCGCGGCGATCCAGGCGGCGCCGAGCGCCAGCGCCACGACGACGAGCATCAGGGCTGTGACGCTCACGAACGCTCCAGCCGAGCGCGGATGAGCGCCTGTAGACGATCCAGAGCGTCCGGATCGGCCTCCTCTACTCGATCGAGGAAGGCCACCAGCAGGCGCTCCGGGGCGCCCTCGGCGCGCTCGAGGACCCGCCCTACCTCAGCGGCCAGCGCCTCCTCACGCGTCTGCGCCGCCGCGTAGCGCCAGGCCCCGCCCACCTTGATCCGCCGAACCTCTCCCTTGTCGTGGAGACGGTCGAGCACCGTGGCGAAGGTCGTGTACGCCAGCGTTGTATCCACCGCGCCCAAGACATCGCGGACGGACCACTCGCCGCCCCGCCAGAGGACATCGAGCACGCGGCGTTTGAGATCTGGCGGGCGCGCCATGGGTCACCTACGACGCATTGTAGTAGCGCGCTGAGGGCTCCGCCGTCAAGAACTCCGCCAGCGCCACTCGACGATCGGCTCGTGCCCCCCGTGCTCGTCGGGCACCTGGTTCGCCCAGAGAGCGGAGGCGTCGCAGAACGACAGCGCGTACTCCCGGATGCGATGAGCCCAGCCGGCCACCTCGCGATCCCGCGGCAGCCACGTCAGGAAATTGCGGCTGCACAGCAGCAACATCTTCTGGCGTGCCCGGGACGTGATCACGTTGAAGCGGCACAGGTCGTACAGGAAGCGCGCCTCGACGGCGAGCTGATCGGGCGCAGAGACGGCCATCGAGGCGATGACGAGGGTCCGCGCAGAGCCCTGGAACTTCTCCACCGTGTAGACCGAGCCCTCCAGGGCCGCCATCAGCCCGGCGAGACCCAGGTGGCTGCGCGGACCCAGGACCTGCAGGATGCGCCGACGGATCAGCCGCCCGTGCGCGTTGTGCGGCGCGATGACGCCGATGTCCTCGCGCCAGAACGCCCGCTCCTGCGCCGCGCTGGAGAGCTGCGCCTGCTCGAAGAACGCCGCCGTGATGCGCGCGGTGATCGCCGCCTCCAGCGGGCTGAGCAGCGTCTCGTGCTCCCGCTCGTGGATGAGGGTCCCCACGACGCGATCCGGATCGAGGAGCGCGCGGAGATCCGGCGCGGAGATCTGTGGCGGCACCGGGGGAAGCGGCGGCCGGGGACGCGCCGCCTGATCGGCCTCGAGATCGGTGTAGAACCGCTCGCCGCGAGCCTGCAGCGTGCGCGTGAACGCCACGATGTCGGGGTGGGAGCGGTAGTTCACCCGGAGCTGGTGCCGCGGCAGCGCCGCCTGCGGCGGCTGTCCCTCGACGTAGTAGGAGAACAGGCTGGACAGCACCGTGCGCAGCGCCTCGGGAGGGCGGACCGGCTGCACCGGCGGGAGCTGGTGGTGATCGCCGACCAGCACCAGGCGCGTCGCCCGATCGCCGAGGGGTCCATTCCCGGTCGGGAGCTCCTCCACCCGCAGATCAGCCAGCGCCCGCCGGGTCTCGTCCATCGCATCGAGCGGGCGCTCGGGCAGGGGGTCACAGCGCACGGCCAGCCGCCCCTCCCGCACGAAGCTCAGCGCGGGCAGGAGCTGATCGATCGGCATCTGCGAGGCCTCGTCGATCACGATCAGATCGAACCCGAAGTCCGGGCGCACCCAGCGGGGTCGGCCGTCTCGTCGCTGGCCCAGCCGGAACAGCTGGTGGGGGGTCGCCAGCAGGACGAACCGCTCCCCCAGGTGGTCGTCGAGCTTCTTGCGCGGCGGCAGCGGCGACTTCACCAGCCGCGGGGTGCCGTCCGGATCGCGCTCGGGCCGGCCGATCTGCGGACGCCCCGTGCCCACCACGAGGTCGATCACGTCGGGCAGCCCCTCCACCGGACGTATCCACGGGCGCTGTTCGGAGCGCAGGTAGATGAGCGGCTGCAGCGCCGCAGCCGTGGGACTGCCGTCCGCGGTGCGGCCCGCCCGGAGCCGGCCCAGCACCTGCTGCAGCGCAGCATACGCGAACGTACAGATGAGCACCCGCGCCGGCCCTCGCGCGAGGAACGCGTCGACCAGCGCCGCGATCGTCTCGGACTTTCCGGTGCCCGGCGGCCCGATCACGCAGGTCAGCGGAGCGTCGATGGCCGCGGTGATCGCCTCCACCTGGGAGGGATCGGAGCTGGGGTGGCGCAGGATCTTCACGGGCTCCGACCGCCGCGGCAGGGCAGGGAGCAGCTCCGGCGCATACAGCAGCAGCTCCCTCCGACCTGCCGTCGGCGGCGGCGCGGGCACCCCGGAGCGCTGGATGAGGTCGCCGAGCGCACCGGTGAGCCCCGGGCTGAGCAGCGCCCGCCGGAGCCCGAACCAGGATCGCCCCAGGCCGTCCCGGGCCAGCAGGTTGTCTCCCCGACTGGCATACAGGCGCCCAGACCAGAAGTCCGCAGCATGGGGGTAGAGGTACCACGGGGCTTCCCACGCCTCCTTCGCCAGCCCGAAGAACGGCGGCGCATGCCGCGCCGGGTAGAACTGCGGCTCTGCCCGCACCCGCACGACCAGCGCCGGTGACTCCGCGACACCCACCCAGCGGACGTTCCGCACCGTCACCCGCATGGCGTCGATGGCGGCGTGGTCGCGGAGATCCTGCGGCACGAGCAGGTGCCACCCGCCGACCCGGATGTTCATGTTCGCGCTCATGCCGCTCAGGTGGATCTCGATCAGACCCGCGTCGCGGTGGACCAGGCTCCACGCGGTGGGGTCAGCGCCGCGCAGCAGGGGGTGACCCCAGACCAGCTCGATCTCCTGCTCCACCGTGCCGTCCTCCAGACGAACCGGTGCAGCGGCAGGCCACGCGCCGAGCCGATCGGGCCGCTGCCGCAGACCGTCCGCCGGCAACGCGCACAGCGGGGGTCGGCGTCGGCGCTTGCGGGTCGGCGTCGGCAGCTCCTCGCCCGGCATGCACCGCACCCGCGCCCGCACATGCCGCCCCCCGAGCGACTCCACCGAGAGGATCCGCGCCAGGGGAAGCAGCCGCGGAGGAGGCACCGCCGCCGCCGCGAGCCGTCCGATTCCCCGCGCGGGGAACGACAGGCGGACCTCGTCGGCGCTCATCTTCTGCGACGCCCCGCCGGCCCGCGCGCCCAGGGCCCACAGCCGCGCCAGCGGGTTCAGCGGTGGTCCCGCGACCTCCAGGGGATCGCCGATCAGATCGAGGGTGGAGATCGGCTGCGACCACCGTGTGAGCAGCCGGCTTCGCCGCGCGCGCTCCTGCATGCGGCGCATGATCAGCAGCAGACACCAGCTCTTGCGGGCCGCCTCCCTGCTGACCGCGCCGGCGCCAGGGCCGGCCGGCGCATCGCCCGATGGGGCGTCCAGGGGATCGACGCACGCCAGCCACGGCTCGGCGGCCATAGCGTCGCGCAGCGGTCGCCAGAACGCCGTGTCCAGCGGCGTGCGCATGCCCAGATCGCCCCGCTCCCACAGCCGGTGGACGATCGCATGCCAGGTGACGTGGATGATCTGCCCGGGCAGGCCAGCGCAGCCCTCGACGAACGCCTGGATGTCGTACAGCTTCTCGGCCGGTCGCGGCAGGCGCGCCTCCGAGGGCGCCAGGACAGCCCGCACCGCGCGCAGCCGACGGGCGTCCTCCGGCTCGACCGCCAGCGTGCCCTCATGGCGGTCCAGCAGATCACCCAGGATCTTGAGGGTCTCTGCGGACCAGTAGAAGCCCGCCATCGACGGACGCGACGGCCCCTGCGGTCCGGGGACCACCACCAGCTCCTCACACAGATGGCACAGCCCCAGCAGCAGGTTGAGCTGCGTAAGCACCGCCCGCGCCAGCGCCGCCTCGTGTACGCGCTCCACCCCCCGGCAGCTCTCCGACCACTGGTAGCGCAGCACGCGGCCCCGATCGGCGCCCGTCAGATCGAACAGACCGGTCGCGGTCTCCCCGGCCGCGCGGTCCAGCGCCGCCAGCAGCTCTGCAAACCGCTCCAGCCGAGGCCGCAGCGCCTCCCGCCGACGCGGCGAGCGCTCCAGCAGCGCCGCGGCCCGCTCGATCGCGGCGGCCCCCTCGGTCCACAGCCGCCACCAGCGAGCCAGCAGCCGGCCGTGGCGCGTCATCGGCTCGGCGATGATCTCAAGATGGAGCCCCACCGCGAACACCACCCCACAGGTAGGATCGGCCTCGGCGGTCAGCACGAGCGCGATGTCGTTGTGGAGCGGCAGCGCAGTGGACAGGTGTCGTCCCAGCCGCCGCCCCTCCGGATCGGTCGCGCTCCACTCGTCGGCGAACACCGCGCGGTCCTCGACCAGCGCCCGCGCCCGCAGCGCCAGCACCGGGCGGGCCGCCACGAGCGGGGTGGGCACCGATCCGAGCTCCAGCGTTTCGATGCCGTCGGCCACCGCCCCGACCGTGTGCAGACCGACGCGGTGGAGCTGGGCCGCCAGAGACGGGCTGATATCCGGGAGCAGCGCGACGTCCCGGTCGCGGGGATCGGGCCGGTGAGCGCCCAGGCTGCCGGTGCAGTCGTGGAAGAACCGGCAGCGCGCGCAGGCCGGCTGCAGCCGCTGCGGCACGCGATCGATGCGCAGCGGCGCCGCCCGACGCAGGGCACGGATCGCTGAAGCGGTGTTGGTGTACTGCGCGCGGGTGTCGTCCCAGACCAGGGGGATCACCGACGCGCCCAGCGCCATCGGGTGGGTCAGCCCCTCCAGCGCCGCCCTGGGCCGCCGCGGCAGGATCCCCATGCCGTCCACGTGGACGAACAGCCGATCGCGCAGCTCCCACGCGTCCAGCAGGACCGCCACCGCGTGCGCGTAGAACAGCAGCTCTGCGAAGTGCCGCCGGCCCACGCGGTCGGCCGACGTGTGCTTGATATCCACCAGGTTCAAGGCCAGCCGCGCCGGATCGGTGACCGGCCGGGTCCGTCCGTCCGGCAGCAGCTCTCGCCACCGCTTCCGGCCGGTGGACGCCGGGGTCGGAAGAAACTGTGGATCGGTCTGCGCACAGAGGACGATCAGGTCGGGCCGGATCGCGCTCGCCGCATGGAGCACGGGCACCTGGCCGTCCGCCCGCCCGAAGACCCGATCCTGGAACCCCACGCGCGGCGCCGGCAGCTCGTGCTCCAGCAGCACCAGTCCCCGCCCGGCTTCTGCAATGAGCGCCCCCAGCGCCGCCGCATCGACCGGGGTGGGCACCACCTCCCCCGCCTCCAGGTTGGCCCGGACCCGCGTCGGATCCGCCATCTCCAGCGCCCGGTAGACGGCCTGCTCGTAGCGCTGACCCCGTCGCAGCAGGTCTGGCGACTCCGGATCGGGCGGCGCACGCAGGTCGATCTCGCGGGGGTCGCGCTGCCAGCCGTTCACCGCATCGCCGACGCACAGGCTCAGCAGGAGCTGACGCCGACAGCCGCTCTCAGCGTGCGCGGCGAACACGCCCTTGTTCAGGCTGCCCTCATCGGGGGATCGGTCGGGCAACGGGCCTCCGTCGGGCCCATGCGGATAACCGGATGGCGAAGGCGGCCGACATCAAGCCGGGGCGAGCGAGCGAGCCAACCGGAGTCCGATGACCGCGGTCCGGTATGTGGGCGTGCTCCCGTTGCGGTTCGTGGCGCGTGCGAGGCGCGCGGTGTTGAACCAGGCACCGCCCCGAGCCGCCCGATGCGAAGCGGTGGCTTCCCCGGTGATATCGGCAAATGACACGATGTCGTCAGTCACCTGGGGTCCGTCGATCGTGAACACATCGGCGCACCAGTCGCGCACGTTGCCGCCCATACCACGCAGGCCGAACGGGCTCTCGTCCGCCGGGAAGGCGTCCACTACGACAGGCAGCCGCTGGCCCTGGTGGCTGTCGGTCATGCAGCACCACGACGGATCGAGCACATCGCCCCACGGGTAGAAGCGGCCATCGACGCCGCGAGCCGCCTTCTCCCACGCGAGCTCATGGGGGAGGCTCCACGGCAGGCCCGTCTTGGCTACCCACCACCGGCTGTACGCAAGCGCACCCCACCATTCAACCATCATCACCGGCCACTCCGGCTCCCAGACATCGCCGTCAGCGTCCGGACGGAGGAAGAACCGGCCTCGGTCATCCCTGCCATGGATCATCGCGCCGAGCTCTCCCGCGGTCCCCCTCCTCTCCCTCGGCACATGGCGGAGCGCCTCCTCCTCCCGCCCCGCGGCCACCAGGTAATTGAGGAAGGCGAGGTACTGTTGGTTGGTCACCTGGAACCGCTTGGCGATGAACGCGTTCACCCACAGGCGCCGCCTGGGCAGACTCTGGTTCGCCTCAGGGTCGCCGCCGCTCCAGAACCATCCTGCCGGGACGTAGCAGTCGCCCGGCGCCAGAGTGCCGTGTTGCGGTAGCAAGATGGGCGTCGGGGTGCGGTCGCCAGGGCGCAGGCCATGCCAGTGCTCCTGCCGCCCGATGCTCACCGGATAGCGAACCTCCTCTGTGTCCGGATGGCGAATCAGACACAGGTAGCTCCCCATCGGTAGAGTCACCTTCCGAAGCGGCGTCCGTCCCAGGCTGCGCTCGAACTTCGGCACCAGCCGTCGATTCTGCAACACGTAGCGATGGAGCAGCACCTCCGCCCCGGGTGGGTCCGTGACCAGGCTCAGGGCTCCGTCGCCCTCGAGGTACGCCGCGCACTGAACGCGAAACGCGTGGTCTTCCGGCAAGGAGCCCGCGTGCTCGCGCAGTCCAGCCTCGGCCCGGATGGTGGCGTCCTCGTCTCGCATCGCCTCGGCGTCCTGATGCTCCAGCCTCAGACGCTCGGCCAGGGCCGCATGCGCCTCGGGCAGCGACGGGTCCACCCGCAGGGCGCCCTGCAGGCCCTGCTCAATCTTCAACTCAGCCAGCGCCGCTTCGCGCTCCAGGGCCACCGCCTCGTCTTCCTTTGCCCAGCCCGGCGCCTTCCGCTCCTCGGGCTCCCATGACTTCACGTCTGCCGACATCGCCGCTGCTTCTCGTCGCAACACAGCGGCCCGCTCTCGCAGCGCCTCTGCCCGGGGCTGGTGCGCCTGTGCTGTCTCGACCACCGCCAGCGCCTGCTCTCTGCGCTTGGCCCCATCCAGCCAATCCCGGACCAACTGTGCAAACTCAGAGACGCTCTGGAACCGGTCTCTGGGGTCACGCGCCATCGCCCGGTTACACGCCTCCACGAGCTCCTCAGGCAGCGGCGGCCCCTGTGGTGCGTCGTCCTCGGGCGCGTCGAAGCCAAAGACAACGGTGTCGACTGGGATGGTCAGCCTTCCGACTGGCTCAGGCGGCCCGATCCGGACCATCTGCAGAACCTGACGGGCGCTGGAACCGACGTAGGGACGCCTACCACTCAGCAGCTCGTAGAGGATGGCACCCAGCGCATACACGTCGCTCCGGGCGTCGATCTGATCGATCCACCCGAGCGCCTGCTCGGGTGGCATGTAGGCGGGTGTGCCAGCGACCGCCCCCATCCGCGTGGCCTGCGCGGTGTCTTGCGAGCGGTCGGTCTGGATGGCATGGAGCCCCCTGTCTTCCAGACTTCTGAGTTGCAGGTCGCCCTGCTCGGCCGCGAGGTCGGGCCGTCCTGTGACCTTGGCGATGCCCCAGTCCAACACAAGAACCTCACCGTGAGCACCGACCATGATGTTCTCGGGCTTGAGGTCTCTGTGGACGACACCGCGCTCGTGGGCGTAGGAGACCGCTTCGCAGACCCGGTGGAACCCATCGACGAGCCGGCGGAAGGTCCAGCCGGACGGCGCGGCCTCCCAGCGGTCGCCAGCGCTGGCGATATGGACCTCGCCCATCACGTCGTCCAGCGTCCTGCCCCGCACCTCCTGCATCGTGAAGTAGTAGCGGCCGTCGGGGAGCTGACCCAGTTCATGGACAGGGAGTATGCCCGGGTGCTGGAGCTGGGCCGACACCTGCGCCTCTTCGATGAACCGAGCGAGCGCATCCGGGTTGGACATCACACGCGGGGAGGCGATCTTCATCGCCAGAATCCTGCCCAGGTCACGATCTCGGACCATTCGGACCTCGCCCATGCCGCCGCGGCCCAGGAGGCCCAGATCCGCGTAGCGGTCTGCGGAGCCGCCGTCGGCGACAGGGGGAGCTCGGGAGAACGTCCCGTCTTCCTCACCCCCGGCCAGCGTCACCAGCGTCGGTGCCTCGGTCAGGTTGGTGAGCACCGAGGTCTGCCGGGCCCGCGTGAGCAGCCCCGTGAGGATCTGTCTCATCCGCGCGAGCTGCTGCGGTGAACCACCCATCTCCTCGGCCAGAGCCAGGGCTTCTTCCTGCGACATGACGACTCCCGATTGGTGGACCTGGTCTCCAGGTCATCAGGGATAGCGCGCATCGGCGCCTTGACCTGTCCGGAGAGAATGGGACGGTCCCATGCCGGGTGTGTAGCGCCCGCTCCAGCCACTGGCTCCGTATAAGAGGACACAGGAGATGCGCGTGCGGTTGGTGCTGATGCCTGGCATGGATGGTACCGGAGCGCTGCTTGCCCCCCTTGCAGCGTCCCTGAGCGCAGCGATGCCAGACACAGAGATCTCGATCGTCTCGTACCCGACCGACGAGGTGCTCGGCTACGCCGAGCTGGCTGATTGGCTTTGCGAGCGAGAGACGCTCGACGCGGACACGATCCTGGTCGCCGAGTCGTTCTCGGGACCGCTGGCGGTCGAGATGGCGGAGCGCCGCACGGTTGGCGGGGTGGTCCTGGCCTCGACGTTTGTCCAGCCGCCGCTGCCGGCGGCGTCGCTACTCCGTGCAGGGGTCACCCGACTGATGTTCGCCGTCTCGTTACCCGGGGTGGCGGTCCGCGCACTGCTGGTCGGATGGCGGGCGCCGGCCGCGCTGGTCTGCGGGGTCCAGGACGCGGTCGCACAGGTCGCGCCGGCAGTGCTGGCCCACCGGCTGCGGGAGATCCTGGCCGTGGATGTCTCATCCGCGCTGGCGCGATGTGCGGTGCCAGCGATGTACATCTCGGCGCGCCGGGATGTGCTCCTCGGCGGTCGAGCGCTCCGGGTCGTGCAGCGACTGCGTCCTTCGCTGCCGGTCTCTGTGCTGGACGCCCCGCACCTCGTTCTGCAGACCAATCCAGACACATGCGCGGCGATCATCGTGCGCTTCGTTCGTGAGCGCGCGGCCGAAGGGGTGTCGTAGCGGGCCAATATTGCGCCCTGGACTCTGCAACACGCCGACGATCTCCCGCAGGCTAGGCGCACTCGGTCTGATCCTCTCCCATGCCTCCCCGGCCGAGCAGCCCCAGGTCCTCGTAGCGCTGCCCGGTGTCCCCGCCAATGCCTGGTGCGACCGTCTCTGCGGGCTCGATCAGGCTCGTCAACACCGAGGTCTGCCGCGCTCCCGCGGTCAGTCTGGTGACGATCCGCCGCATTCTGGCGATGTGCTCGGTCTGCCCGCCGAGCTCCTCGACAAGGAGCATCACGCGCTTATGCTGGTCAACGGGATACCGCTTCGGAAGCAACGTCACCTGCCGCGTCGTCAACCGCCCGCCGACCACGTTGATGGCGCCAAAGACATAGACTGCCCGCTTGTCATCGAGAGTGCCCACCACCGGGCGGTGCCCTTTGACCCCCAGCGTTGTCCGAAGCGTCGGCACCATCGGGAATCGAGCCTCATCCTGGCTCAGCAGAACGAGTTCCCCGGCCCGGGCCTTTTGTTCAGGACCGCCAACTCTTCTCGGGCCTTGGGAGGCCCGTTCCTACTGCGACTGGGGTGTCAGGGGCTTGTCCTCGCCAAGCGAAAACCTGTGCTAAAGCTCGCCTCGGAGGGGGAGTCACTACTGCGATTGGCCAAACGACAAAACTGCGATTTACTGCGCCAGGAACAGCCACGCTGGACCCGATTTGTACCAGACGGAGGCCCCACTGGGCCGCGCCCGATGGTGTATACCGGGTAGTATACCCCATACCAGTCCCAGACCCACTCATCGACGTTCCCCGTCATGTCATGGAGTCCCCAGGCGTTGGCCTGAAAACTCCCGACTGGCGCTGTTGCCCAATATACGCCCTCACAAGGGAAACCGTCAGAGCGCCAACGGAGTTTCCTCTCCACCACGGCGGTTCTCACGCTTGCGTACTCACAGACGTTGGCCTTTTCATCCGTCCCTGCGTACCGACCATCTGTCCCAGCCCGTGCCGCGTACTCCCACTCCGCCTCGGTTGGCAGCCGATAACCCTCGCACTTCAGGCCCTTCGGCCACTTCACTGTCTCACCCGAGATGACGTAGCACTCCTCAAAGCCCTTGCGCTTTGAGAGCGCATTCGCGAACGTCACAGCATCAAACCACGATACGTTCTGAACGGGGAGATCGTCACCAATCAACCGCATCCCTTTATAGTCCTGTCGCGATGGGTTCACCCCCATCACGGACGCATACAACCCCTGAGTCACCTCAGTCCTACCAAGCGAGAAGTCCTTGCTGAGCTTTGCCGTGTACTGCCTCTCATCGCGGTCACGCTCCTTCTCTGAGGGCGGTGACCCCATCCTGAATCGGCGTGCATTGATCGGCACCATCTCATACTCCTCGCCCAGAGCAGATCGAACCAGCGCCACCTCTGCCACCTCCACTGGCTCTGTGATACCATCGATACTCACGCTGGCGTTCCCGTACTGTTTCAGCCACGCCTCGAGCACCGGGCGTCCCTGCTCCGAAGGACTCGACACCAAGCTCTCAATGGCCACGAAGTCGTGGGTCGCCGCCGCCCGAAGTCTGGCAACTGCAACATCGATTTTTTCTCTCCGTTCGGCCGCCAATCTGCGCTCCAGTTCGTCCTTCAGGCGCTTTGCCTCGGCGGTCTTCTGCCTCGCCAGCTGCTCTGCATCATCCCTCTTACGTTTCTCCTCCGCGGCTACCTGGGCCGCCTTCCGTTGTTCAGCCTCGGCCTCGGCCTCCTTGATCATCGCCAGGCGTGCGAGCTCGGCAAAATCCAGGTTCTCACCATTGGTGGCCACAATCGCTTCACCGGTGTGAGGCACACTCACGGGCATCCCGGAAACTGGAGCCGCGATGGCCTGGAGATCCGGGGCCTTCTCCTTGCCGTGGGCCAGTGCCAGATCTGCCCCCTCATGGGACGGGGTCTGGGAACGTCCGCTCACGGTCTGGAACAACGCATCCTGGGCATAAGGCCGCTCCAGAAAAACCCCTATCCACCCTCGACGCGGATGCGCGTCGCCCCTCGGCTCGCCACGCTCTGGAAGTATCCAGATACGACTGCGAGCGAGGCGAGCCAATGGGCTCGCGCCTCCACGCCGATCATTGGATATCTCTTTTCCTGGAGCGGCCTAATCGACCCTGACCGGGATGGCGCGGGCACACTTGGAACCTCCCGTCCCGCTGGCCGTCGGTGTTCGCGGAGGTCCCATGAACGCCTGGCTCCTGTCCTTCGCTTGCGCCGTCTCTGCGCTCCCGGAACCTGTCAATGAACTGGGACACGAGGAGGGTGCAAAACTACTGTCCCTCCCCACCGGGATGGCGGCGGGGCAGGCTGTGGACCGTACTGGGCCTACCGGAGCATCGATTCGTCCATGGACCCACTCACCCCGGGTCGGTCATTCCACGCTGCTAACGCCTGACTTCGCTGCCTCTTCCCGGGTAGAAGGCTCTGACTCCGGGGATGGTTCCCGGAGGATTCAGCCGCGGGGCTTGTGATCTTGCCGGACCTCGCCCCGCGGCCACCTCCGCAGGAGGAAGCCCAGCATGGCACGTCCAGCAGTCGAAGTCACCTACACCCACCAGGACCCCGCTCGGATCCCTGAGCTGTTCAACGAAGGCATCGCGCTCCTCTTTGATCTCTACCAACGGAAACTGCTTGAACGGGTGGGACAACGCCTCCACATCCGCCGGCAGGGAGGATACTGCGGACTCGATGCCTTCATCTTTCTGCTCCTCTACTTCACGACCGGCGCAAACACCGCCATCAAGAACATCGACGCCAGGAACAGGCCACACAACAAGGATGTCGCGGCACTCCTGGGAAGAAACGCCCTGATCTCCTCGTCTGCCCTCGGACGTGCACTCAGCAAGGTCGAAAACGACCTCATCAGACCCGAGGTCTATCAGACACTTT
This sequence comes from uncultured Enterobacterales bacterium, assembly GCA_964464515.1. GTDB lineage: Bacteria > Myxococcota_A > UBA796 > UBA796 > UBA2385 > CAYXGP01. Next base: position 35 of record CAYXGP010000021.1, on the reverse strand, counting down.
GAGGGGCCCACGTAGCCGCTGTTCTCGCCGAGTGA
>CAYXGP010000020.1:16981-55503 GCA_964464515.1 uncultured Enterobacterales bacterium | reverse complement strand
CGGCGCGTCGTGGGGGTGGCGCGCGGTGACGTCTGGATCGTCCTGGAGGGCGTCGTTGTGGTTCTTGACGGCGAGCCTCTGGACGAAGCCGGAGCCGCGGTGAACATCGACCAGGTAGACAGTGCTGAACCCGCCGCGCCCCAGGAACTCGACGAACGAAAGCAGCGGTTCGACGTTTGATTCGGGCAACCCTGTCCTCGGGGCTGTTCGTGGGAAGGGTATCACGCGATCGCTCGCGATCTCCTGGTTGCGCGGCGTCCGCGTCTGACCGCGATCACTGCTGCGCCGACGGGGCCAGGGGAAGGTGGGCCACCAGATTCGAGCGCCCCGGCAGCCCGAAACGGGCCAAGGCCCCGGGCGGGTGAAGGCGCAGCCGGCGACGGGTTACGAGCCCTCTCCCGCCCACTCCCAGGGTGCCGATGCCCATAAAACCTCCCAATCTCGATGATCGGCGATACGCGGACATCGTTCGCGAGGCGCGGGCACTGATCCCGCAGTATTGCCCCGAGTGGACGAACCTCTCCGACGCCGATCCGGGGATGACCCTGGTCCAGCTCTTCGCGTGGATGACCGAGCTGACCATCTACCGGCTCAACCGGGTCCCCGACAAGACCTACATACACTTCCTCAACTTCATCGGAGAAGAGCGCAAGCGGGCGCGACCGGCGGTGGGGCCGATCACCTTCACGTCGCGTAGCGGTCGCGTGGTGGAGCTGCCGCCCTACGCCTCCTGTGCCACCCGCCAGCGTGAAGACAACGTCGCGCTGGACTTTCTCACCACCGATCGCCTGACGGTCCACAGCGCGCGGATCACTCGGGTGATGGCGGTGCGCGGGGGCACGCGCGCGGCGGTACGCGAGGTGCCGTTCTCGCAGTTCGACGATCACCCTTCGGTGCTGGCGTTCTCCGGCGGTCGGGGGATCCAGCTGTTCGATCTCGATCCGGAGCGGTTCGGGGTCGACTCGTACACGCCGTTCCAGTTCGTCTACATCGCGCACGACGACTTCCGGCTGATGGACATCGACCCCGACTCCGGCCGGCGGCTGGGGCGGCTGAAGGTCCGTCGCTCCGGTGATCTCCTCTCGATCGCGGCGCTGATGCAGTGGGAGTACCCCACGGCGCAGGGGTGGGTGCCCATCCCTACCGACACCGAGGAGGAGTCTCAGCTGGGAATGGCCGAGCACGTGCTGGTGACGGCGCTGCCCGGCATCGTGCCCGCGCCGTTCGCGGTGCCCGGTGCGCGGCTGGAGCTTCCAGAGCCCATCGCGGCGGCGCAGTGGTGGATCCGCGGGCGGCTGGACTACGAGCGCTGGCTGTCACAGCGGATGCTCGATGATCTGGAGATCTCCTGGAAGGACGATCGCGGCGGCGAGGAGCGGAAGGTCAACAACTGGCAGGTCCGCTCCAGCGGCCGCACGCTGGAGTTCTTTCTGCAAGACCTCCCGCCGATCAAGGGCGGCTGGAGCATCCAACTCGAGCTGATCGATCGCGACATCAAGGCGGGCAGGACCAGCTACCTGCCGGGCTACCGCTGGACGTATCGGCGCGGCGAGAATTGGGCGGTGGTTCCTACTGATCACGTGCGCGCAGAGCGCACCATGATCACCATCACCGGCCCGCTGCCCGACATGGCGGGCGACGGCTACAACCTGCGCGCCGAGCGCATCGAGACGGTTTTCGCGCGGGGCTTCGCCTCCGATCTGGAGCTGGATCTCAACTGGATCCGCCCGGTCGAGACGACGATGTTCGCAGGCGACGACCCGCTGCGGGTCACCCGACTGCCCCTGGACGAGGGGCCGTGGTCGCCGTTCCAGATCACCCCGGCCATCCCGCCCACCATCGGGCGCAAGCTGTACATCGGCTCGGACCTGTTCGAGAACCGCCGTCGGGCGCCGGTGCTGATGGAGCTGGAGATCGGCTTCGAGATGAACGGGGAGCTGATCGAGGAGCCCGCCAAGCTGTACGCCCTCCAGGTCACCTACCGCGCCGAGGACTCCTGGCGCGTGGTGTGGACGGAGGACAAGAAGTTCAGCCGGTTGACCTTCAGCGATCTGGACGAAGAGGGCGCGCAGCGGGCCGCGCGTCGCAAGATCCGCCTGCTGTTCGATCCCAAGAAGAACCTCAAGGGGCTCGCTCGCCACATCGTCGGCGGCACCGAGACCACCTGGCTGCGGGTGGAGCTCATCAAGTCGAGCCTCACCGGGCAAGACGAAGAGAAGGTCCAGCACCCCATCGCGCTGAAGCTGTACGGCATCCGACTGGGGGTCGATAAGACCCTGGGCGACGACACCTACGAGCAGCCGATGCCCGGACTGCGCACGGCACAGCTCGACTACCGCGAGCAGAACCAGCGGCTCACGCGGGTCGTGACCCGCGCCACCGGGCGGCTCAACGAGTTCTTCCCATTCTTCCCGTTCGTGGAGATCGAGGAGGACAACCAGTCGCTTTACCTGCAGTTCGACAACCCGCTGCCGCCGGGCAACCGCCACGCGGTGCAGTTCCGCTGCCGGGGCGAGGCGTTCCTGCCTGAGAGCACATCCATGGAGTGGGAGGTGCTCGAGGACCGCGGCCACGGCCGCACCGGGTGGAAGCGCCTGGCGTCGTTCATGGATGGAGCGGGCGGGGAGCGTCGCACCTACGATCTCACGCGCTCAGGGGCGCTGGAGTTCCCCTTCCCAGACCCCATCGAGGTGCCTGAAGACGGCTTCTGGATCCGCGGACGTTTCACCGCGGACACGGGGCTGGAGCTGTCGCGGATCCCCCCGCTGCCGCCCATCAGCCACGTCATGCTGAACACGGTCGATGCTGCCAGTCTCTACACGATGCGCACCGAGCGCTACAGCGGACTGGGTGTGCCGGGCCAGATCATCCAGCTCCTGCGACGCCCGGTGTATCTGCACCCGGCCGAGGGCGAGCGGCCGGTGTTCCAGCGGCCGGAGATGTTCCCCGACATCCGGGTGATGGTGGTCGATGGCGATGGAGAGTCCGAGGAGTGGGTGCGAGTCGACTCCATGCTCGCGGCGAGCAAGGATGATCCCTTCTACGTGGTGGATCCGGTCGACGGCTCCGTCACGTTCGGCAACGGCATCCGCGGGCGGATGGTGTCGGTGGGCAGCAACAACATCCTGGTAGACACCTACCGGGTGGTGCCGGGCGGGCGGGCGAACGTGGGTCCCCACGAGATCGTCGTCTGCGATCGCTTCGGCGACTCCCTGGAGGTCACCAACGTCCTGCCGACCACCGGCGGGCGCGATGCCGAGAGCATCGAGGAGATAATCCGCAGGGCTCCCAGCATCCTCACCAGCCGCGATCGCGCGGTGACGCGGGTGGACTTCGAGATCATCGCCCGGGAGGCCTCGGGCGAGGTGGCGCGGGCGGCCTGCAACGGGCTGATGGACGAGGACGGCCGTATCGAGGTGGTGGTGCTTCCCCACCGGCGCGAGGGCGAGCGGGTCCCCGATCAGTTCATGGCGCTGGGGCTGCGCGATCACGTCTCGCGGTACCTCGGTCGGCGGTGCCTGATCAACGTACAGCCCGTGGTTCGATTGGCGCGCTTCATGCCCATCCATCTGGCCGTGGAGCTGCGCCTGCGGCCCAACGCGAACACCATCCAGGTGCGCGAGCGGGCGGAGGCCTGGATCCACCGCTTCCTCGACCCCTACGACGGCGGGCTCGACGGCGAGGGCTGGCCGTTCGGCGGCACGCTGTATGGCGCGGATCTCGCGCGGATGGTCAGCGACATCCCCGAGGTGCGCCACGTGGTCAAGGTGCAACTCTACGACGTGACCGATCGCGATCCCGCGGCGGGGCCAGGCTGGGAAGAGGGCGACGGCGACGCCGCGCTGATCCTCACCCACCAGGATCTATTCGAGGTGTGTCGCGTGCGGGTGCGCACTGAAGAGGCCGAGCAGTGAGCTCGATGTGGCTCACCGTCCGCCCAGCGGCGGGGCCGCTCCGGCGGGTCCCCGGAGACTACCGCTACCTCGAAGATGTGGTTCGCATCGGGTACCCGGTGCGGGCTGCGCGGGTCTATCTGGGCCGGCACCTGGGCAACCGGGTGAGCTACCAGCTGGTAGAGGCGCGCCGCGGCGAGCGGGTGGGCCACGTGCGGGCGGTCGAGGTGGTCCCGGCGGGGGGCGGCGAGTCGTGCACCGTGCGGGCTCGGCGGGTGCTGCCCGACGGCTCGCCGGCCACGTACTTCGCGCCACAGGAGCTGGTGGAGATCCGCGCGGAGGTGGAGGTGCCGGGGGGCGGGGCGGTTCCGCCCCTGCAGATCGGCGATCGCATCCTGTTGCACGTGCCGGTGCGTAGCTACCTGCGGTTCCTGCCGCGCATCTACCAGGGGGCGGTGCCCACGCAGCGGCGCGACGTGGCGCGGGTCACCGAGCGCTCTGCCCGGCAGTGGGGCGCGCGCGAGCGCACCTCCACCTCTGCGGTGCAGGTGCACCACGCTGATCAGTTCCGGCGGTTCCTGTTCATCTTCCAGCACCTGATGACGACGGTGACCGAGAAGATCGATCGCATCCCCGACCTCACCAACCCCATGCGTGCCGATCCCAGGTTCCTGCCCTGGATCGCCTCGTGGGTGACGTTCGAGCTGAACGAGTCCCTGCCGCTGCACCAGCAGCGAGAGCTGGTGGGGCGCTCCATCCGGCTGTACCGCACCCGGGGCACGCGCGCGGGGGTCGAAGAGATGATCCGCGTGCTCACCTCTGCTGGCGTGCGTATCGTCGAGCGCGCGCGTCCGCGGCCCTGCGTGGTGGGCGCGATGACCCTGGCGGGCGGCCGCGATCCCGTAGAGCGTTACCACCGCAACGAGCCCCCGGGGCACTACCTGCTGCGGCCGGGGCGCGCGAAGACCTCTTTTTTCACCCTTCGCCTGGAAGATCAGGACGCCTTTCGCCGACGTTTCGGCGAGCGAGCGCCCGCGGTGCTGCGTCGAATCGCGCAGATCGTCACCAATGAGAAGCCTGCCCAGGTGACCTTCACAATTGAATTTGAGGAGCGCCTGTGAGCACGGATGGACCCCTGCGTCGGCTCAATCCCTTCGAGGGCCTTTGCCTGACCGCCGGCGATCTGCTGGCCGAGCAGAGCTATCACCGCCGAAATCTGCACCGGCACAACCTGTATCTGCACGGACACGGCGTGGTGCAGGGCCTGAAGGTGGAGCTGCAGCACGTGCGGGGTCGCTACATGGCGGTCATCGGCGCGGGCTTCGGCATCACGCGGATCGGTCAGGGGATCCTGCTCGCCGAGCCGGTGCGGGTGCCGCTGGAGATCCCGTCGAAGGACGGCGAGTACATGCTGTGGCTGTACCACGTCGAAGCGCCCGACCCTTCGGACCAGCGCCCCATCTTCGACACCAGTGAGCGGCGCGAGGCGATGATCGCCGAGAGCTGTCGTCCGGGGCTCCACCCGGTGGAGCGCGAGCAGCCCGACGCGGTGGCGCTGTGTCGTATCAACGTGCGGTTGGGCAGGATGGTGCACGTGCTGCTGCCGGTCCCCCGCGCGGGGCGGCAGGTGCGCGCGGCAGAGAGCTACCTCAAGCCGCAGGTCTCCGAGTTCATCCGGCTCAACCGGAAGATCGTGGGCAACCTGTTCCGCACGGCGCTGCTGTCCGAGCTGGGACTGGGCGTGCTGGGGTTCAACTCCGCGCTGGTCTCGTCGGAGTTCCTGCTGATCGAGGAGGGCACCTCCGATCGCGTGCTCTACCGCACAGCGGGATCGCTCATCGCATACGCCCACGACTTCTACAGCCCGCTGCCGCGGACGATCCAGCGTATCGAGGCGTTCAAGGAGTTCATCCGGCAGGCGCACGCGGCTGTCCCCGCGCCGGATCAGGGCGATGAGATCTGGCTGAAGTGGTTCGAGACCTTCGTGCGGCTGCTCAAGCCGCTGTCGCGCATCTCCGATGAGCTGGAGCGGACCATCGAGGCCCAAGGCGGTCGATGAGCGGCCGGCCTGATGACGCCCAGACCGTCGCGGTTCGGGTCCAGGTCATCGACATGGACAGCTTCACGCTCGATCTGCGGGTGCCCACGTTCCTGCCCGCGCGCGATCTGACCCAGCGGGTGGCCCGTGACGCGGGGCTTGAGGCGTACTGGGAGAAAGGACGCCGTCGGCTTTACTGGCTGCGGGCGCGCGGGCGCGTGCTGCGCGACGACGAGACCCTGGGAGATCTGGGGGTGGTCGGCGGTGAGCTGGTCTACCTGCTGCCCGAGCCCCCGGCGGACTCGGGGGTGCTGGAGCAGGTCCCGGACTACCCAGAGACCCACGACTACGCAGGAAAGGGGATCCTCAACCTCGTCGCGGCCCTCGTCGGCACGATGCTGTGGGCGGTGCTGTGGGGGGCCGCGCTGACGGTCAGCTCCGAGCTGGACATCTGGGCGATCATGCTCCCTGGGCTGGGGCTAGGGGTCTGCTGCCTGTCGGTGAGCCGTCACATGTGGGGAGGGGCGGGCGATCAAGACCGCATCCCGGTGACAGCCATCATCATCTTCCTGCTGCTGTTCGTGCTGGCGTTCCTGCCCACGGTCTTCCTGGCGCCGACCAGCGCGTCGCATCCGCTCTCGAGCGTGGTGCTGGAGGTCTACAGCCTGAGCGTCCCGGGCTTCATCATGGGGATGATCGGGATCTTCGTGGGGTGGCTGGCGTGGTGGGGGTCGGTGGAGCCGCTTCCGGAGACCCGACAGGAGCGTGAGATCAAGGTGGCGCGCCCCATGGCGGTGGAGTGCGGGCTGTGTGGTCAGGCGGCAGATCCCGACGTGCAGAAGGCCTGCAACTACGGCTGCGGGCGGGTCTTCCACTCCGGCTGCTACAACGCGCGCATGGCGGTGTACCGGGGAGATCCGGGTAGGTGCGCTGTGTGTGATGCGCGGGTGGGGTGAACTCAGCCGCGGATCTGATGACGAGGTATGGTCTGGCTGGCTGGAGAGTTGGTGCTGGGGGACGAATGAGGTTCGAACAGATCTGCGTGGTGGGCCTGGGGTACATCGGGCTGCCGACCGCCAGCCTGCTCGCGACGAAGGGGTACCGGGTCCTGGGGGTCGATGTCGATGAGCGCGTGGTCCGCACCATCAACCGTGGCGAGATCCACATCGTCGAGCCGGATCTCGATCTGCTGGTTCGCTCTGCCGTGCACTCCGGAAACCTGCAGGCGGCGGGCGCGCCCGCGTCAGCGGACGTCTTCATCCTGGCGGTGCCCACACCGTTTCTCGAACACCATCAGCCGGATCTGTCCTACGTCGACGCCGCCGCCACGGCGATCGCGCCGGTCATCGAGGCGGGAAACCTGGTCATCCTGGAGTCCACGTCGCCGGTGGGCACCACCGAGCGGGTGGCGGCGCGTCTGCGGGATCTGCGCCCCGATCTGTCGGCGCCGCAGGCGTTTTTCGTGGCTCACTGCCCCGAGCGCGTCCTCCCGGGGCGGATACTTCGTGAGCTCATCGACAACGATCGGGTGGTCGGCGGGGTGGACGGGCGCTCCACCGAGGTCGCGGTGGCGTTCTACGAGTCCTTCGTTCGCGGCGAGGTGCTGCCTACCGACGCGCGCACGGCGGAGCTGTGCAAACTGGTCGAGAACAGCTCCCGCGACGTGAACATCGCGCTGGCCAACGAATTGTCGATGATCGCCGCGCATCATGGGATCAACGTCTGGGAGCTGATCCGGCTGGCGAACCGTCACCCGCGGGTCAACATCCTCAGCCCGGGTCCGGGAGTGGGAGGGCACTGTCTGGCGGTCGACCCCTGGTTCATCGTCTCCGGCGCGCCGGAGCTGGCGCGGATCATCCGCACCGGTCGCGAGGTGAACCTCTCCAAGTCCGGGTGGGTCATCGACTGGGTGCGAGGACGTGCTGAGCGCTTCCGGCACCCGGTGATCGCCTGCCTTGGACTGTCCTACAAGCCGGACATCGACGACCTGCGAGAGTCACCGGCGCTGGAGATCACGCGCCGGCTCCGCGAGGAGATCTCAGGCGAGATCCTGGCCTGCGATCCCCACGTTGATCCGGAGCGGTTCGAGGAATTCCCCGTGCATCCGATCGACGTCGCGCTCCGACGCGCGGACATCATCGTGGGCCTCGTCGCTCATCGGGCGTATCGACGGATCGATCCGGAGCTGTTCAAGGACCGGGTGATCATCGACACCTGCGGTGTGTTCCGGTGAGACGGGTCCTGTCGGTCTTCGGCACCCGGCCAGAAGCGATCAAGATGGCGCCGGTCGTTCAGGCGGTCGAGCGACACCCCGATCTGGAGAGCCGCGTCTGCGTGACGGCGCAGCATCGCTCGATGCTGGATCAGGTGCTCGATGCGTTCTCGCTGACGCCGCACCACGACCTCGACCTGATGACACCTGGGCAGGATCTGTTCGACGTCACCAGCCGGGTGCTGGTGGGGCTCCGTGATGTGCTGAAGGAAGAGAGACCCGACGTGGTGCTGGTCCACGGAGACACCACCACCACGCTCGCCGCGTCTCTGGCGGCGTTCTACCTGCGCATTCCGGTGGGTCATGTCGAGGCGGGGCTGCGCACAGGAGACCTCTCGGCGCCCTTCCCTGAGGAGGCCAATCGACAGCTGGCCGATCGGCTCTGCACCTACCACTTCGCGCCGACCGACCGCGCGCGAGACAACCTCCTTTCGGAGGGCGCGGACCCCGCTGGTGTCCACGTCACGGGCAACACGGTGATCGACGCGCTGCTTTGGATGCGGGAGCGGGTGCGGGCGCGCAGCCTGGCGTCGTTTGAGGGGGTGTTCGGCTCCGCCTCCGAGGCCATCGGCGGTGGAGCGCCGCTGGTGCTGATCACCGGTCACCGACGAGAGAGCTTCGGCCCCGGATTCCAGCGTATCTGCCGGGCGATCTCCATCCTCGCGCGGCGACACCCCGAGGTGGCGTTTGTCTACCCGGTGCACCTCAACCCGAACGTGCAGGGGCCGGTCTACCGCCTGCTGTCCGATCTGGACAACATCTACCTCATCGCCCCACTGGACTACCCTCCGTTCGTGCGACTGATGGACCGATGCACGCTCATCCTGACCGACTCCGGGGGGATCCAGGAGGAGGGGCCGAGCCTCGGCAAGCCGGTGCTGGTGATGCGCGATGTCACGGAGCGCCCCGAGGGGATCGCCGCGGGTACGGTGGCGCTGGTCGGCACGGACGAGGAGCGCATCGTCTCGTGGGTGGATCGCCTGCTCACCGACGCGGCGGAGCTGGAGCGCTTCCGACGTGCATCCAATCCCTACGGCGACGGTCACGCAGCGGCACGCATCGCTGACATACTCGCCAGCTGACGTCGAACGGGCGCCTGGGCTCGTCCCAGCCGTGGACCACGGAGGAGCCATGCAGGCGGTGGGACACGCGGATAGGCTGCCGACCTGACTGGAGTGCTGAGATGAGGGTCTTGCTACAGAACCGCCGTCGGGGCACCATGCGCGTCAGCCGGAGTCCGACTCCGCGCTGCGGTCAGCGCGAGGTCCTCGTGACGGTGCATCACTCGGTGATCAGCCCCGGCACGGAGCGCTCCACGGTCGCTGCCGCCAAGGCCAGCCTCGTCGGGAAGGCTCGTCAGAGACCGGATCTGGTCAAGAAGGTCGTCGCCGCAGCCCAGACCCGCGGGCTGGCCGACACCTACAAGATGGTGCGCGGCCGGCTCGATAGCTGGGATCCGCTGGGATACTCGGTTTCGGGGGTGGTGCTGGCGGTCGGTTCCCGCGTCGAGGGGCTGGCGGTCGGGGATCGGGTCGCCTGTGGAGGGGCGGGGTACGCCGTGCACGCCGAGATCGTGAAGGTCCCCGCGAACCTCTGCGTGAAAGTCCCCGCGGGGGTCTTGCTCGAGCATGCCGCGATGACCACCATCGCCGCTATCGCCCTGCAGGGGCTGCGACAGGCCGATCTGCGGGTCGGTGAGGTGGCGATCGTCGTAGGGATGGGCCTGGTGGGGCAGCTCACCGCCCTCCTGCTGCGGGCCAGCGGAGTCCGCGTCTTCGCGGTCGAGCTCGCCCCGGAGGCTGCGAAGTTGGCCCGAGAGCAGGGCTTCGAGGTCTTCCTCAGCGATCAGAAGGGGGGGCTGGAGACGGCGGTCGGCGCAGCTACCGAGGGCCAGGGGGCTGACGCCGTGCTGGTCTGCGCGGCGACCCGCTCGTCGGCCCCGGTGATCGAGGCGGCCGAGTGGGTGCGACAGCGCGGAACGATCGTCGTGGTCGGCGCTGTCGGGATGAATCTGCCGCGGGAGCCGTTCTACCTCAAGGAGATCGACTTCAAGCTGTCGTGCTCGTATGGGCCGGGTCGGTATGACTCGACCTATGAAGAGGGTGGGATCGACTACCCCTATGGGCATGTTCGCTGGACAGAGCGTCGAAACATGAGCGCGGTGGTCGCTCTGATGGAGTCGGGCGCGCTCGACGTGTCTCCATTGCAGAGCCATAGCTTTGCCTTTGACGCGGTGGAGCAGGCGTACGATCTGCTCGACTCCGGAGCTTGGAGCTGCGCGATCCGACTCGACTACAGTCCACCTGCCGAGTCGGGGTTCTCGGCGCAGCCGTTCAAGGCCGTTCAGGGACAGGTGAAGATCGGCATCGTCGGAGCTGGTAACTACGTCCGCGATCAGCTCCTGCCCGCGCTGAACGCGACCGGCGCGGCGCAGATCGCCCAGGTCGCCACGGGAAGCGGATTCACCGCGGTCTCCGTCGCGGAGCGGTTCGGCGTGGGACAGGTGATGTCCAGCTCCGATGAGATCTTCGCCGACGGGGCCGTAGACGCTGTCGTCATCGGCACGCGCCACGGCTCCCACGCGCGCCTCGCGAGCGAGGCGCTCCGCGCCAGCAAGCATGTGTTCGTGGAGAAGCCGCTGGCGCTCACCTGGGAGCAGCTCGACGAGGTCGAGGCGGCGTGGCGAGAGAGCGGCCGGCTCGCGATGGTGGGCTTCAACCGGAGCCAGGCGCCGCTCACCGAGGAGGTCCTGCGGCTGATGCCTGGCGGGCCGCGTCTGGTCTCGATTCGAGTCAACGCTGGCGCACTCCCGTCGGGGCACTGGCTGCACGATCTCGACAGCGGCGGCGGACGCCTTCTGGGTGAGGGCTGCCACTTCGTCGATCTGGCGCTGCGGCTGCTGGGCGGTCGGGCGATCGAGATCGGCTGCCAGGCCGCGATGAAGCCCGGGCGGCCCGCGCAGGCCTGGGATGACTTCGTGCTCACACTGCGCACTGAGCGAGGCGGGGTCGCGGTGATCGCCTACAGCGGCTGCGGCGGCGCGGGGATGCCCAAGGAGCAGATCGAGGCGTTTGGCGCTGCGCGCAGCGTGGTGATCGACGACTTCACGAAGCTGACGGTGTTCGAGAAGGGCAGCAGCAAGAAGCACGGTGGATGGGGGCAGGACAAGGGGCAGCGCGTGCAGATGCAGCGCTTCATCGACGGGTGTCGCGGACAGGGAGCGGGGGCGCGTCGAGTAGACTTTGAGCGCGCCATCGACACCAGCAGGGTCTGCCTGAGCGCAATCGACATCTTGACGGGACAGGCTTGAGCGTGGTGGCCGATTGCTGAACATCATCGCGCCCTACCCACCGCCGCTCGGAGGGGTCTCCCTTCACGTCGCCAGAATGATCGAGCATCTGCGTCGCGCGGGGATACCGTTCCGTATCTACAATCAATACGACTACGACGATCCGAGCAACCACATCCACGCGACCAATCGCAGCCGTCGCTGGTTTCTGCACTGGCTGCGCCGCAAGAGCTCGGACCTCAGCCACTTTCATCACAGCGGGCTGCGATTCTACGCCTACTATTATGTCTACTCGCATGCCAACCGAGGGCGCTGGATGCTCACCATCCACAACGAGCGCCTACTGGCGGAAGGGAGGCTGCGGCAGGCTCAGCTCAGGCTGCTGCGCGGCTGCCGGTATGAGCGGCTGCTGGTCGTCTCCGACAAGGTGTATCAGTACCTCGTCGCGAACGATATTCCGCGAGTGGAGTACCTGCCGGCGTACGTCCCCGACCTCACCGCGCGTCACCAGCCGGCGAGGTCCGCTGGGCGCCGCGTGCTCGTCGCCAGCATCTGGCGCGTCGAAGGCGACCGCTCGATCTCACTCTACGGATTGGATCTGTTTTTCCGCCTGGCTGTAGAGATGGGTGAGCGCTGTGAGGCCCGGCTATACGTCGGGATGGAGCGCGACCTGGACGTGCTCTATCGGCACATGGAGGCGGCGGGGGCGCGGTCGGTGATCTCGGTGTTCGTCGGCGAGAAACTGGTCGAACACCTCCCCGACTGCGATCTGTTCCTGCGCCCCACTCGCGAGGATGGCTACGGCGTGTCTCTGCAGGAGGCGATGGACTGTGGATCGATCGCCATCGCGTCGGATGTCTGCGAGCGCCCGGCGGGCACACAGCTGTTCGCAAACGGCGACTACGCTTCGCTTCACGGCGTGGTGTTGGATGTGCTCTCGTGGGACGCCGAGCAGATCGAAGAGGTGCTGGGGCGCGCGCGCCCTCCGACCTACCACCTGCGTCTGATCGAGATCTACGAGGAGCTTCTGAAAGACCAGGGGAGCTGCTGAAGGATCAGGGCTCGGCCCAGACGGCGGCGCCCGCGAGCAGGAGCTGAATCCCTGCTTCTGCAGAGACGACCCGCGCTGACTCGATCGGTGTCTGCGGGCGGGGGTTCCGCCAGTCCCAGCGCCACAGGCGCACCTCGCTGGCGTCGTCTGATCGGGCGAGACGCGTGGCCGCCGCGGTTCCCCACAGCGTCTGGATCCGGCGATCGCCGTCGATGTTCCAGGTGTCCATTCCAAAGCCCAGGGGGAATCGCTCCTCCTCGCCGTCTTCCCAGCGGATCTCGAGCCAGGCCGCTGGCGGCGCCGCGGTTGGGGCCGTGGACTGCCAGCCCTTTCGGAGCTGCTTCTCTCGATCGGCTGGTGCGATGACTCCCTGGAGCAGGGAGAGTCCGCCCGATCGCGCGCCGATGGGCACGTCGAGGCCCTCCCTCGGGGCGGCGATGAGGGTCGGGGTGGAGAACCTCAGTGCGCCGACATCGAGCTGTCTCGGCAGCACCACCGGGAGGTCAGACGCAGGGCCCGTCAGCGTGAGCGGGGTCGCTCGGGCTGCGTCGACGTGCTGGTACCCCGGTCGCAGCGCCGGTGTGTCTGCGATCTCCGTCAGGAAAGTCTCCGCGGTCACCCCGGCCAGCCGGGGATCCCAGGCGCTCGCGCCGACGATGATGATCTGCGAGAAGTGGTAGCGGGGCTGGTGGCTGTCCTGAGCAGGGCCGAAGGCGCTCCACGGAACGGGCGTCCACAGCGCCAGCCCCACTCCCTCCGCGGGACCGAGGTCGGTGAGCGCGCGGCGACGGACATCCGGAGCGCCCGTCATCACATACATCGGACGGAAGCCGGCTGCGCTCAGCGTGCCGACGCTGTCTCCGATGCTCGACCAGCCGACGAACACCGCGTCGCTTCGGGCGCTCTCGGGGAGCCTGTCGAGCGCGCGATGGAGCCCCTCCACCTTCCCGGACCAGCCCTCGACCAGCGTGTCAGACCAGAACAGCGGCGTGATCCCCTGGGCACTGAAGAAGTCCAGATGTCGGGTGATGTCGTCCGCCATCAAGACATAGCGCGGCGTTCCCTCGCAGCGCGGGCAGCGATCGACCGGGTGACGGCGCTCGGTGCGCCAGAACACCTCGTCGTGGCCGACGTGGAAGTACGCCGGCTCTCCGAACACGTCGATCAGCTCGCCGTAGATCTGGCTGAGGAGGGGCCAGAGCTCGGGGTGCCGCGTGCAAAGCAGGCGCTTGTTGTCCCCCTCCGCCAGCTCCGGGTGGGCGCCAAGTATCCACTCAGCGTGGAATGGTGCGTTGGTTCCCGGGATCACCTCCATCCCGAGCTCTCGCGCGGCCTGCAGCACCGCCTCGACCTCCGTGCGGCTCCAGCCGCGCTTGCGACCGAGCTCGGGCACCGTCTCGTATTCGTAGTAGGTGCGCAGGATGAGCACGAGGGTGTTGTACCGGCCTCGAGCGACGACTCGGCGGAGGAACGTCCGGTAGAACTCTACGTCGATGTGTCCGCGTGAGCTGTCGAGGCGATGAGAGAGGACTCGGGTCCGGTGTTCGGGCCAGTCGGTCGCCTGCAGCGCCGCACTGCGGCCGTCCGGCCCGAGGGCATCGGCCAGAGCGAGCGCGCCGTAGATCGCTCCGCGAAGATCCGGCGCTCCGACCGCCGCGAGGCCCGGGGTGATCCGGAGGGCGAACCCCTCGGAGACGGGAGCTTCGCCAGGCCAGTCTCCTGCCACAGGGGCTTCTGGGGAGAGCCGGCCGAGCCACAGATCGCCTCTGCGGGGGGGGCCCTCGACGACGTTGGGCCGCGCCCCCGTGAATCGCTCCAGCTCGTCGGCCAGGAGCGTCGCGGCCTCTGCCCACTCTGCAGCTCCCAGGACGATGCGCGATCGGGGGGAGATGTCGAATGCACCACGCCTCGTCTCGATCTTGCGCGGAGCTGGCACGATCCCGTGCGCCTGGAGCGGAACCGGCGGCGGCGGCGTCCACTCGAAGACACGGCTGATGCGTCGCTGCGGTGCTTTCTTCGAGCCGTAGGTCGCGACCAGCTCATAGGCGCCGCTGACGGGCAGCTCGGAGAGCATGGGGGGCTCGCCGACCAGCTGCCAGGGCCGACCGGCTTCTCTCGGGAGCGAGGGGTGCTGGTGAGCGCGATCCTCGCGCAGGCTGATCTGGAAGGCTCCCTCGGCCTCGATCATGAGCATGCCGTCCCGGAGGCTGACGATGGGCTCCTCGGGCTCGGGGCCGAGGTCGGCGACCGGCAGCACCATCGCCGGGCGGTACGGCTCACCGTCACCGCGCGGGGCCCAGAACAGCGGGCGGAGCCCCGAGCCATCGGGGACGAGGACCGCCAGCCGCAGCGAGCGCGGCGCGCCCTCGATCAGCTCCGCCGGGAGGGTGACGACGTGCTCCGCGGTGCGGATGTAGTGGGCCTCTCGCAGCCCGGGGGACGGCTTCTTGCCGTCTACGCTGATCTCCAGCTCCGCCCCAGGAGGGAGCCCGTCGACTCTGGCGAGGAGGGCGCCGTCGCGCTGCGCGAGACGCACGTCGAGCTCGATGGGGGACGTTCCCTCTCCCCGGGGACCGGCGAAACGCCGCGCTTGGGCTGCCGCCTCCCAGCAGCCTGCGTCGGCCTGTACTTCGCACGGGGGGAGCGTGAGGCTGAGGCCGGGGTAGGTAGGGATGTCGGAGGCGAACCCTCCGGCGACCAGCGCGATCAAAGCGAGCATCAGTAGCCCACAGGCTGAGTGCTCGTCTTCTCTACGAAGATCTCTGCGGGACGGACGACCAGTCCACGCCAGGCGCGCCAGAGCTTGATGCGGCGCCTGGAGAACGAATAGGTCTCGTTATCTGTCTCCAGTCGTCTTACGTCGGCGGCCAGACTGGCGCCATAGCTCGCGACATAGCGTGGATAAAGTTCGTTCAGAATGAACTCGTAGAGTTGTATGTCGATAGAGTTGCGCTCCCGGATTCGTTCGGTAGCCTCGGACTCTCCAACTCCGAGCGGGCGCTTGGGTACAGCATTCTTCGGGACAAAGCGGGGATCGAGAGCCGACAACCCGCCAACGGTGTGGCGTAGGAGCAGCAGTGATTCTGCGAATCGACTGGTCAAGCCGACGAATGAGAAGTCCGAGGAGAGTAAACGCCTCGCTGCGTCGAGATCGGCCTTGCCGGCGAGCTGGCGTGTCATCAAATTTGCGAATCTCGGCTCATCCAAGAACGCATCGAACGTCCAGTCTCTTCCCATGACCTCGTTCTGGTACAGGAAGTGGGAGCGGTAACGCTTCACGGGGTCGCGCACGAACGTGAAGTACTCGATTGGCCTGCCGAGTGCTTTGGCGTAGCCCATGTAGGCGCGCGTGGTGTGCCCACCGATCCCCCGCGCCCCCGGTAGGAACTTGAGCAGCACCCTGAGGTCGGGGGTGGGAATCGCGCTCCCGGGTTTCCACGGGCGAGGACTGAGTGGGACATACCCAGTGGGGAAGCTATTCCGCAGGACGTAGCTCATGGTTGTACCGCCGACTCTCGGGATGTGTACGAAACAGAACAGCGGTTTCACAGCGTTGAACACCTGGGGGTAGGGGGGCGCGGGGTCGAAGATGTTCGAGCGAGAGAAGGGAGATCGCCGCGTCGCTGAGGTGATGCTTTCCTGACGCTCACGAATGTCTCTTCTCCATCTGGTTAGGGTGTCGTCATTATGGTTCGGGAAGATGCCAAATCACGGCTAGCTGCCGATGCTGGAGAGCTGGCTGGTGGGAGCGGGATAGTCCTTCTGGGAGCCCTGTGCAACCGTGGTGTTCGGCTGCTGCTCACGTGGTTCCTCTCCGGCATCATGGGCGCGGCGCTTTTCGGGGAGTACGTCTACATCGCTATGGTGGTGACGGTCCTCGGCGTCTTCGCGCCACTGGGAGTCGACTTCGCCGTAGTGATGTTCGGCGCGCGCTTCATCCGCTCCGGAGAGCGGGGACGCCTCCGCGGGCTGCTGCGCTCCTCGGCGGCGGTGGTCGCGATCTCGGGGAGTTCCGTCGCTGTCGGTTTGTTCGCCGCGGCGCGTTGGGGGTGGTTAGCCCAGCGGCCGGAAGCGCACGGTCTGCAGGTGGCAGCCGCTGCTGTGGCCTTTCTGGCGCCGCTCTACGTTGCGGTCGGCGCTCTGCGCGCCGCCAAGGACATGAAGGGCAGCAGCATCGCCATGCATGGTGTTCTGCCCCTGTCCCTGCTCGTGGGTGCGATCGGCGTCGCGATCGCGGGCGGCGGGCTGACCGGCTTCCTCATCTCCTTCGTCGTCGCTCACGGTCTGGCCCTGTTCGCCGCCGGGGGGTACGCCTGGAGGCGCCACGGCGCCCTGATCATCGACACCACGACCGCCTCGGTGACGAACCTGCGCGAGCTCCTGAGCTACGCCGTCCCCCAGGGGTTCGCCTTCCTGACCCAGCGGGTGGCCCAGTGGGCCGACATCCTGATGCTGACGTGGCTGGCCACCAGCGAGCAGGTGGGGCTGTACCGGGTGGCGGCGGCCTTGGCTGTAATCGGCAACCTGCCGATGACGGGCATCAGCGCCATGTTCAACCCCATGGTGGCCGAGCAGGTCCACGCCGGCGAACTCACGCGTCTGAACGCGCTGCTCCAGATGGTCACCCGTGGTCTGCTGACCATCGCCCTGCCCTGCTACCTGCTGCTGTTCCTGGTCCCCGAGCTCGCGCTGATGCCGTTCGACGAGGTGTATCTCGCCAGCGCCGCTCCCCTGATGATCCTGGTGGGTGGGCAGGTGATCAACACCGCCTGCGCCCCTGCGATGAACCTCATCCCCATGGCCGGGTATGCCCGCCTCAACCTCGTGAACGCGCTGGTGGCCGGGACCCTGAACATCGTGCTGAACGCGCTGCTCATCCCCCGCTACGGGGCGGAGGGAGCGGCCACTGCCACCGCCTTGACTCTGGCCGCGTGGTCGCTGTGGCGGGTGGTGGAGATCCGGCTGCTGCTGCGTTGCTTTCCCTGGTCCTGGCGCAGCCTGGTTCCGATGGGGGCGATGATCACCCTCGGTCTTGCCACGAAGTTTGTGCTGCGCGATGCGGCGGTGGGGTGGCGCCTGGCGGCGGCCGTGGCCCTCGTCGGCGGATTCGCCTACCTCGTGTGGAGGCTGCGCACCCCGGAGGACGGGATCTTCTGGGAGCGGATACGGACTCTCCTGCGTCGGCGTCTGCCCTCGATTCGTTAGGCCGCTGGGGTTGCTGCGAGCACAATCGTTTATTGGGTGGAGAGCCAGCCGGCCAAGCGTGCCGTGGCGAGTTCTCGGCCTTGCTCCACAACGTGGGCGTGGTCGTGGAACGCATCGTCGGGGAGGGCGTCGAACCAGTCGAGAACGACGTCGCCGTGAGCGGCGAGTAGCACATCGAAGGTCGCACGTCCCAGCGGATCGTAGCGCCTTCGCAGCGGGCTGGGCTCGGGCATGGATAGAATGACGAGTTCGATTTCGTGGTCAGCACAGAGCGCGTCGATGGCCGCCAGCCCGCGCACATGCATGGAATGGACTGGGTCGGCGTCGAAGAGGCCGTAGCGCGCGCCCACAGTGTCCATCCACTCTCCGAGAGCGTCGTGGTCGAGTCCGGACTCGTAGTCTTGGTAGATATCCTGGATGGGGGGGGGCGGGGGCAGAACAACCCCTATACCCGCGTTACCGCCGGCATCATTGCCCCCTGGGCCCGCGGACCGCCAGGGATCGACCCCCATCAGCAGGTAGGCGAGCCGATCCAACGCCCCCAACCGCTGCACCACCCCATCACATATGCCGAGTTCCTTCCGAAGCTGCGGATCAGGCCTTCCCCGAGAAACGGACGTCACGCACGGGTGGGGGCGCATGTCTCCCCGGTCGATGAACGAGACGAGGTTGAGGGTCAGGACCACCCGCTCGGGGTAGTGCTCGGCGGGGAGGCCGTTGCGCAGCAACCAGCTCAGCGAGATAGCGAGATCTGTTGGATACGCCCTGTTGAACGTCATCTTCCTCGCGTCGGCGCCGAGGCCTTCTGGATCGAAGGCGAAGTAGGCAGACGAGCCGCCGAGGATGAGATTCCAGGGCTCCTCGGGAGCGCGCTCGGTCGTGTAGGTGTGGATGATCGTGCGGTCATTGGGCACGCCGACAGGCCATGGAACCCACGCGAGCGGTACCAGGGAGAGGGCCAGACGGAGCACTGCCATCCCGGCGCCGACTGCCAGGGCCACCTCCACCAGCGGCGCGAGGCGACGGAGCATCAGAACCCCTCATAGGTGAACACAACCTCGCCAGGAGCGAATTGGAACACCAACACCAACTTGATGGCGATGAACAGGACGAGCAGAAGATAGCGACGCGGAGTCATAGCAGCTGCCCCAGAATTTCTAACGCTCGACCAGGGCTGTGGAAGGCGAACAAAAAGCTCACCGCCACCCAGGTGAAGGTGATGAAGGTCGCGATCACACCGGAGACCGGGGACGCGATGTATGCCTTGTATCGCTTCTTTCCAAGGCGCTTTCGGAGCATGGTTCCGTAGATCTTGCACACCACGATGCCCGCACCATGCAGCAGGCCCCAGACCAGAAACTGGAGGTTGGCGCGGTGCCAGAGCCCACAGAGTACCATCGCGATTAGGTAGCTCAGGACGCCTGCGAGCAGGGGCCGCCCCCGAAGGTGACCCCGCTGTAGAGACATATTCGACGGCGTGAAGATGTAGTCGCGGATCCACTCCGACAGGGAAATGTGCCAGTGCTCCCAGAAGACGATCATGTTCCGGCGGAGATACGGCCAATTGAAATTCTCAGGGGGGCGCCATCCGATGAGCTGGCCGACGCCGATCATCATGTCCATGTACCCGGAGAAGTCCAGGTAGAGATACCAAGCATAGAGGTAGATCTCGAGTAGCAGTACGAGACCGGTGGTCGTGAACTCGAAGCCGAAGGACTGTTTCAGCAGGTGACAGAACACCAGGCTCTTCATGAGACCGGTGGTTACGCGGTCGAGGGCCTTGAGAATGTCGCTGCGATTCAGAGGGGCGGCGGTGCTGTCCAGCTGGGCCTCAAAAGCCGGATACCGTTCGATGGGGCCGGCGAGGAGCTGGTGGAAGGGGAGCAGGTAGGCGAAGTAGCGCAGCAGCGGCGGTCGTGAGAGGGTGCCTTGGCGGATCTCCACCAGCAGGTGCAGCCAGCGAAGGTAGACATATGGCAGCCCGATCAGGGGGAAGATCTGTGCTGCTTTGGGTAGGTCTGCGGTGAGTGGTGCGGCATACTGTGACCCTACAAACGCTGCGGACATCACCACCGCGTGGGCCCACGCGGCGCTCCGTGGCCCAGAGCTGCCGAGGGCCAGGTAACCGTAGAGCCCCACGAGCAGCAGCAAACTGAGCGCCCACACTCCGCCGGACGCGCACATCAGCAGCGCGGTGGCGGCGAAGAACAGCTGAGGGCGCCGGGCGGGAGACATGCGCGCGACGCGCACCCCGAGGATCACGAGCAGGGCGACCCCCCAGAAGATCGGTTTCGCCAGGTTGATCATGCGCCTGGCGGCTCCTCCAGGCGTTCGATGGTGATGTAGGGGTTCGCCGTGACCGCGGATGGGACGACGCGACGCCGCCATACGCTTGTTTCGTTCGGTGCTCCCGAGACCTGATCGAAGCCAAGGTTCGCGAACAGATCCTTGACGAGCACGTTCTTTTTGGTTGGGATCCGTGTACCGACTATCGAGGTGCAGCCTCGAACGATGGCGATGGCCTCGAGCTCGGCCAGGACCAGCTGCTCCACTGTACGCCCGATCACTCGGCAGCTCATGAACCAAGCCAGGACGTGGAGGTCGTCCTCACGCACCTCGGTGATCAGCACGAGCACGAGCCCGTGGTCTCCGAAGCGGTCGCGGAGACGCAGCGTTCGGGTGACGTGAGTCGGCGAGACCATCAGCTGCTCGACCTCGCCCATGGTCAGCCGCCATGTGGTGAGGTTGAACTGGTTGGAGCGCGCCGCCAGCTGCACCACCCGGGTCAGATCGCCCACAGCAAACGGGCGAACAACCCCCACCATCTGCAGCGATGCATAGTACTCCTCCAGGGAGCCAGCGCTGCTGCGAAGGGTCTGTCGCTCGCTCTGGGCCCGATAGGTCTCGGTGCGCGCGCGGTCTTCGGTGGAGATTGTGGTCACCTCGAAGGCGCGCGCGCGATCCAGGGCCGCGACGTATCCGGAGGGATCGGCGGGCACCGGGATGGTCAGCACCTCCGGACAGGCGCGGCGCATCATCGCCCGCTCGGCAGGGTTGTCATCGATAAACACGAAGCTGTCGAGGCCCAAGTTGAGCTCTGCGGCGATCTTCCGTACCCGCTCGGGCTTCGTATCCCAGGTCGCCTCGAAGGCCACGAAGTCATCGATCTGGAGAGCCATGTCCGAGAGCTGCTCGAAGGGCTCACGCGCGTCGGCGTCGTTGTTCTTGGAGCAGACGGCCAGCAGCACCCCGCGCTCACGGAGTGCCCGGGCGTAGAGCTGGAGCGCGAGGTGCGACTCGCCCTCGGCCGATGGAGGACCGATCCGTATCCCACCGACGAGATCCTCTCCGACCACACCACCCCACAGGGTGTTGTCCAAATCGAGGACCAACACCTTTCGGGTCTTGCCGACCAGTCCGCGGAGCACGGCGAGGTACTCCTCGACCAGGAAGGGGGCTGCGTGGGTGCTTACGGCCTCCTTGGCCCAGTGCCACTGCCGCGCGTCACACCACCGGTCCGCCCCGTAGCGGGTCACGGCTTGCGCATAGTCCACCAGGGAAACCCGCGGCCCGGCCCGCTCCGCCAGAGCATCGTTCAGAGCCCAGGACACCCGGCCGATCCCCCGGGGTGTCCGGGCCGCCAGGTGGCCGAGCGCGCTGTGGGGCGGCCGATCAAAGTTGTGCTGCAGTACGTGGGCTCGGGTCCGCGAAGCGAGGATATCCCAAAGCGCCTGCCACTCGTCGGCCTGAGTATCGACTGGGGCATTGGATTGGATGTCTCGCCAGGTTGTGGCGAGAAGCACGACGTCGGGATTGTGTCGGTACATGTCCGAGGCCGGATTCGCACTCTCAGCGCGGAGTTGATCGAATTCCGGTACGTAGAGTGCGATGTCCAACTTGAGAGAGGCCCCCGCGGCAACGAGGCAGGCCTCTATGGGAGTGGTGGTGAAGGTCGACAGGAGCGCGATCCGATACGGGCGATACCCGTCGGGGGGGCCATGCTTCACACGGGCCTTCTTCATGGCCCGGGCGATCACTCGGCGCGCTTCAAAGTCGAGATCCCACGGATGGAGGCGCGCGGCAGCATCGTAGACCCCGGTGACGTCTCCCATCCGCTGATGCGCTCGACAGAGCTGAGCGATCTGCCAGGCCGGGGGGGATTCGACGTCGATCAAGCAGCGGTCGTAGGCGGCGATGGCCTCCTCCCACGCACCAGCGAACGCCAGGTAGGCAGCGGCCATGGAGGGGTGTCCCGCCCCGACCAGTCGCTTCGAGGCAGAGCGGAGGCTTCCCCGCTCCGAGCGCCCAGCCAGGCTGCGCCCCAGCTCTCTGAGGGCCTCTGGTCCGCGCTCAAGCGCCTCCGCGAGCAGATCCCCGGTCACGTCGCCATCTCTCACGTCATCATGCGCTCGATCAGCCGACGGAGCTCACCGGCGTTCTTGAGGCTACCCACCTCGGAGGCTGCGAATCGAATGCTGAACTCTTGCTCCAGCTGAACGAGGAGGGTGACGTGGTTGAGCGAATCCCACTCCTCCACATCGTCCGCGGTCAGATCATCTGTGACCTCAAGATCGTCTTCATCGAAGACCTCCCGAAACACCTGCTGCATGCGAATCAATGTACTGGACAAGACCCCTCCAGGGCAGGACCGGCATCTAATGCTCGGGGCTCTCGTAGGCCAGCGTGCCTACAGCGCAGGTGGCGCCTCTACCAGCTCGAGCAGCCCCGTCGTTCGGCCATACAAATACACGATGCGGGCTCCCTGCAGCGCCTTCGCAGGGCTCGGTCGACCCAGCGGCAGGAAGCCGCGGTCCCGCAGGGCGACGATGGCCGGCTCCAGAGCGTCCACTGCGTAGGCGATGTGATACGGCGAGGGTAGCTGCTTGCGGCGGATCATGGACTTCAGCGGGTGGTCAGTCCCCAGCGGGGCGACGATCTCGAGCAGTGGATGTCCTTCGTAGCGCAGAAACGCGATCCGAACGGAGAGCCCATCATCATCAACCCGGGTGAGCAGTGTGTAGCCGAGACCCTGGTAGCAGGCGATCGCCTCGTCAAAGGAGGTGGTCCCGATCCCAATGTGGTGAAAGGTCCAAATCACGCTTTCATCTTCATACTTTCACCGCAGTGAGGGCACACGAGATGCTGGCTTTGCGTCGCTGCGCCTTGCCCAGGCTATAGCCGGCGACGGGGACGTGCTCGGACTCCACGACGCTGAAGCCCGCTCGTTGGACCATGTCAGTGGCTTCACTTGGGCTGCGGAGCAGGTAGATATGATCTACGGCGGGTGCGTTGCAGGGCACGTTGACGTATAGCCGCCCACCATCGGCTAGCACTGTGCGTAGGGAGGCCAGGGCTGCCACCGGATCCTCGAGATGCTCGCAGACCTCGCTGATCACGATGGAGTCGAACAGTTGCTCGCCCAGTGAGTTGGTGATGTCTCGGGTCTCCAGGGTGACGGCGCGTTCGACACCGATCTTGTCCAGCGCGTGGCGGGTCATCTCCAAGCTCACCGGCGAGATGTCCCACCCGGTGAGCGTGGCGCAGCGTGGATCGGATGCGGCGTAGTAGGCGAGCAGGCCGTGTCCCGGACCCACCTCCAGATGTCGAAAGCCGTCGGGGTTCCCGGCCAGGAAACGCTCGACGTAGAACGCCGTGGTCTGCGCGTGCTGCGACCAGAGGACCGAGGAGGCCAACAAGCCGTCCATGTATAGGCTCATCTCCGCGCGGTTCTGATAGACCGCGTCGTTGACCGCGGCGAAGGTGCTGTGTCGGTATCGGCCATGACGGCGGAACTCAAGCTCCTCCGCCATGACCATGTCACACATCCAGCGGTAACCCTCGACGGTTGCGGTGAAGTCTCCATCGACCAGGGTTTCGATCAGGGCGGCGGTGCGCTCGGCCAGCGCTGTGGTCGTCGCGTTGCGGGCCTGGAAGCTCTTCCGCAGGTATTTTGAGTGCTCGGGCCAGACGGCGAGGACAGCTCGCACCAGGTGGTTGGTTGCTGGCCCGAGGTCGGCCAGCATGTTGTTGTCGGAAGACATGCCGCGAGCCTAACGCACCGTCGCGGAGGTTGCCGGGCGCACGGGGGCTCCTCGATTGGAGCCAGGCGATCGGTTACCCAGGGGATCTGATGGCAGCCAAGCTCGCGT
This sequence comes from uncultured Enterobacterales bacterium, assembly GCA_964464515.1. Classification (GTDB taxonomy): domain Bacteria; phylum Myxococcota_A; class UBA796; order UBA796; family UBA2385; genus CAYXGP01. The sequence goes on along the minus strand of CAYXGP010000020.1, from coordinate 31,606 downwards.
TCATGATTATCGGCGCCCAGAAGAGCGGCACGACGACGCTCTACAATCTGCTGCGCCAGCACAAGCGTCTCTTCCTGACCCGATCCGAGGAGATGCCCTACTTCATCAACGACGAGTTCCACTCCCAGGGCGAGGGATACCTCGACGCCTACTTCTCTGAGTCGAAGCCGGGGCAGCTCCTCGGAGCCAAGCAGGTTCGGAGCATGTACGTCCCCGGCACCGCGGCCCGGATGCGGGCCCACAACCCGACGATGCACATCTTCGCGCTGCTCCGTGAGCCGGTCTCGCGCGCCTACTCGGACTACTGGTTCATGCGCGGACGAGGGCTCGACCGCTGCTCGACGTTCGAGGCGGCGATCGCGGAGAGCGACGCTGTGTACCTCAAGCGAGGTCACTACGCGGAGCAGCTCGAGCCGTACTTCGAGGCGTTCGGTCGAGATCAGGTGCATGTGTTCTTGACGTCGGATCTGAAGTCCGATCCACAGTCGGTTGTCTCTGCTGTCCTGGACGCCATCGGCGTGGACGGCACGGCGGGGATCGACTTCGAGCTCCAGAGCAACCGCTCCACCCAGGCCCGCTCGATGTTCTTGAGCCGCCTCCACGGCGAGGACTCGCGTCTCAAGGGCTGGGTGAGGAGGCTGACGACGCCACGGATGCGCTACTGGCTGCAGCACAACGTGGTGATTCCGATCGTTCGAAAGAACCGTCGTCCCTTCGACTATCCCCCGATCTCGGAGTCCACCCGCGCGCGGCTGAAGAGCCACTACCGCCCGCACAACGAGCGCCTCGCGGATCTCCTGGGGCGTGATCTCGCCTCATGGAGCTGAGTGACGGGACGGACGGCAGGAGGTATAGGGGCTGTCCCGCCGCGGGGACAGATGCGTATCTGGATCGACCTGACGAACTCACCACACGTGAACTTCTTCGCCGGGCTGATCCGCCGCCTCGAGGCCCGGGGCCACGAGCTCCTGCTCACCGCTCGCCCGCACGCCAACACCGAAGAGCTCCTGCGGCTGCAGGGGCTACAGTTCCACTCGGTCGGGCGCCACTACGGGGCGGGGCGCACCCGAAAGGTCGCGGGGCTCGCGATCCGCTGCACACAGCTCGCGCGGTTCCTGCGGGGGCGAGAGATCGACGTCGCCATCTCCCACAGCTCGTTCTACTCACCCGTCGTCGCGCGCGCGCTCGGGATACGCTGCATCTACCTCAACGACAATGAGCATGCGGGGGGGAATCACATCGCCTTTCGCTTCGCAGATCGGGTGATGGTCCCGGAATTCCTCGATACCGCCAAGGTCATCGCCCAGGGGGCTCGCCCAGACAAGATCCTGGCCTACCCCGGGGTGAAGGAGGGCGTCTATCTGTGGGAGCGCGCGAGCTCGAAGCGAGCGGCCGGCGGGGGGCGCCCGACGGTGTTCGTTCGGCCGGAGCCGTGGGTGGCCCAGTACTACACCGGCAAGCGGTACTTCCTCGATGATCTGCTCCTCGCGCTGTCCGACGACTTCGACGTGTTCGTGCTCCCCCGCGGGGAGGAGCAGGCCGCGCATTACCGCAGCTCCACCTTCGCGGGCATCGAGGTGCCTCGGGCTCCGATGTCGCTGGAGGAGATCGCGGGCCGCTGCGATCTCTTCATCGGCGCGGGGGGCACCATGACCCGCGAGGCCGCGGTGCTCGGTATACCGACCATCTCCATCTACCAGGATGAGCTGCTCGACGTGGATCGGTTCCTCATCGAGAAGGGGTGCATGGTTCACCTGCCGCAGGGAGACGTCCACGCTGTGCGACGCTTCTACTCTCAGCGGCAGCGCAGAGAGGCGGAGGCGGATCTGCTCTCGCGGGGCCGGTCGGCGAGTGAGATGATAGAAGCTGAGTTGGTGGGGGCATGCTGAAAAATAACAATGAACGGTCTCTGCGGGCTGGCTTCGTCGGCTTTGGGCGCATGGGGATCACCCACTTCTCCATCTTGAACCCGCACCCGCAGGTTGAGATAGGGGGCGTCGCCGACAGCTCCCAGGCGATGGGGGCGCTGCTCAACAAGAGCCTCCAGGTGCCCACCTGGACCGACTACCAGAAGATGCTGGACGAAGCTGCGCTCGACTTCGTGGTGGTCTCGACACCCTCCGCATCCCACGGTGAGATCGTCGACGCCGTGCTCGAGCGCGGCCTGCATGTCTTCGTGGAGAAGCCGCTGACGCTGACGGGCTCACAGAGTCGCGCGCTGGCGGCGCGCGTCGCGAGCGCAGGTGTCGTCGGGCAGGTCGGCTACGTCAATCGCTTCAACGAGATCTTCGTCGAGGTCCGGCGCCTGATCCGCGCCGGGGCGATCGGCGATATCCGCAGCTTCCGATCCGAGATGTACGCAGCGACCATCACCGAGGAGGCGTCGGGGTGGCGGGCCCGCCGCTCTGAAGGCGGGGGCTGCCTGTACGAGTTCGCCGCCCACGCCCTCGACCTGGTGGTGTTTCTCCTGGGGGCGCCCCAGCGTGTGGGCGGCTCGGTTCTGGCGAGCGTCTTCTCGAGCGAGGTCGAAGATCTGGTCTCGTCCACGATGTTCTACGAGAACGGGTGCACCGGCATCCTGGAGGTCAACTGGAGCGATGCGTCGCGTCGCAAGCCGAGCAACATCATCTCCCTCTTCGGTACACACGGGCGCATCGTCGCCGATCGCTATTCGTTCCGGATCTGGCTGCCGGAGGCGGCCCACGGGCTGCCGGCGGGCTGGAGCACGCGCTACATCACCGATCTCGCGCAGCCGGTTCGCTTCTTCGTGCGAGGAAACGCCTTCACCAATCAGCTCGACCACTTCGTCGACCACGTGCTCTCCGGCGACCCCGGGACCCGCTCGACCTTCGCCGAGGCCGCACACACGGACGTGCTCATCGAGTCCATCCGCGCCGACGCCACCGCGATCTCCCGCCCGTCACGGAGCAGGACCGAGGCTCGCACCTCTCGCCGCGCGACGTTCCTGGATTGGCTCTCTCGCATCCTGGGGGTCGCGTGAATCTCGACACAATCATCTTCGGAGACAACCAGTTCTTCGGCATCAACCACATGTCCGAGGATCGCGCGCGGGCGCTGGCGGAGCGGTTTCGCTCGCTGGAGGCGATCACCAACGTCCTGGACACGGCCTGGGACTGCGGCATCCAGGCCTACATGCTCAACGCAAACCAACGCGCGGAGTCGATCTGTGACTACCTGCGGTCCAGCCCGCAGAGCGCCGACCTCCGGATGTATCCCTCCATCCCCTACCCCCACAAGTACGCCGCGACGGTGAACCAGAAGGGGCTGTTTCCCGCGCTCACCGAGCTGGGCGGCGAGGGGGGGCTGCGGAGCCTGGCGAAGCGCGGGGCCTCCTCGATCCTGAGGGGGGACATGCTTCCCTTGATGCGCTCCCTCATCGACGCGGAGATGCGGATCTACAGGGGCCTCGACGTGCGGGTGTTGTTCCTCCAGAACATCGTCACCGACCTCTGCCTGGGCTTCGGCGCGCGGGACGTTCTGGCGGGCTTCGCCGATCACCTGCGGGAGCGCTGGAAGGTCGAGCCCGGCTTCCTGTCGATGAATCTGCCGACGCTGGTTCCGTTCCTGCATGAGTGCGGGATCGAGAACCCCGTCGTCTGCTCATCGATCAACAAGGCCGGGTACTTCATGAACCCCGATCGCGCCTCCGTCGAGCAGGCGCTTACGGCGGGCGGCCACCAGCCGATCGCGATGTCGGTCCTGGCGTCAGGGGCCATCCCTCCTCGCGAGGCGATCGAGTACGTCGCCTCCCTGCCCATCCGTTCGATCGTGTTCGGCGCGAGCAGTCGGGCCCACATCGCTGAGACGAGTACGCTGATTCGCGAGCTTCTCGGCGAATGACCCCTACCTGGTATCTCAGACGAGCGGCCAAGATGGGCCCGGCCGAGATCGGGAAGCGGGTCCGAGAACAGCTGGGCCTCGTCGCTTCGCTGATTCGGCATCGGAGTCCCCAGTCCTGGGCCGGCCTGGCTGGTGACGGACGGTTGACTCTACGAACGCTCCCCGATCTGGCGGATGGAGATATAGCGGGTGGGGACCCAACCGAGTGGCACAGCTACAACCGTGTCTTCGACCTCCGAAAGCCGCTGGACTGGCATGCCGCGGAGGGGGAGCGGTGGCCGCTGCGTCACCACGCGCGCATCAACTACCGGCCGGGGAACCCACACGGGGACGTTCGGATCGCGTGGGAGCTCTCCCGGCTGCAGTTTCTTCCGGCTCTCGTGAAGACCGAGCCGGCCCTCGCGATCTGGCACCTCACCGACTGGCTGGCCTGCAACCCCTATCGGATCGGACAGGCTTGGATCTCCGCCATGGAGGTGGCGATCCGTTGGGTCTCGATCTATCGGACCGCATGCTGGCTTCCAGATGTCCCCCCGCGGCTTGCGGCGGATCTGGTGGGCTTGGGGCGGGCCTCCGGACGCTTCATCGAGTCTCACCTCTCGACCGGCTCCTCGGCGGGGAACCACCTGATCCTTGAGGCGCTGGGCCTGGTCTGGATCGGTCACGCCCTCGGAGATGGGCGTCGACTCGCCCGGGGGCGCCAGATCCTCGAGGCCCAGATCCTCCGGCAGGTCCACCCCGACGGGACCAGCATCGAGCAGACATTCTGGTACCTCGGCTTCGTCGTCGATGCTGGACTCCACTGGATCCTCATCGATGGAGAGCGGGTCCCGCAGGCCGTCCGCGAGCGCCTGCATGCCGCGCTCGGTTTTATCTCTGCGGTGGTCTGCGGGGAGGCGAACCCCGACTTCGGGGATCGCGATGACGGGGTCGTGCAGAGAGTCCGAGCAGACTATGCAGAGTCTCACTTCACCTACCTGCAGGCTGCAGGCTCCGCCTGCCTGGGCCCGCCGCCGCCGCCGCAGACCGTCTACCCAGATGGCGGGGTGACCGTCCTCCCGAGTGGTCCCGGCCTCCTCCTCTTCCGACACGCCCCGCTCGGCATGCCCCCGATCTTCGGGCACGGTCACGCGGCCGCTCTGTCGCTCATCCTCACCTGGGGTGAGACGCCCCTGCTCATCGATCCCGGGAGCGGGCAGTACAACGGCGACCAGACCGTTCGTGACTACTTCCGATCGACCCGGGCCCACAACACCGTCGGCCTGGGGGGACAGGATCAAGCTCAGATGCTGGGCACCTTTCTGTGGGAGCGTAGCTGGAGCGCGACCCTGCTCTCCGCGGGTGACGGATACGCCGAAGCCAGCTGCGATGCGTATGTCGATCGTTACGGTGTTCTCTTGCGTCGTCGCGTCGGCTGGCAGGGGCCTCGTCGGGTCATCGTGCGCGACGTCTTCGAGGGACCGGCGGGTGTGGCCGCCGAGGGGACCTGGCAGATCGAGGGCGAGGTCTCTGTCGTCGACGGCGTCGTCGTCGGGCGCACGGCCGCGGCGATCCTCCGGCTCACCCCCCCCGCTGGGACCAGGGTCTCTCTGCATCGCGGGGAGACCGAGCCCATGCTCGGCTGGAGATCGCCGAGATACGGTGTCTGGCAGCCATGTACGACCGTGGTGGTCGCCGGCCGCACCGGGAGGGCCTGGGAAACCGCGATCGAGATAAGCTAGTGGACCATGGTAGAAGTCGTACCCGTACTCGCCTTCCGCCGGGCACCACTGACGGCCGATGATCGAGTCGTCTCCAAGGCCCTCTCGTCGTCGTCGCTCCCAGCGCATGCGTCAACGTGTCGTGGCGTTCGGGATCGGTGGGGTGGTCGGGGGCGCTGCGCTGGCCTTCGGCGGAGTTCACCCGGAAGTCATGACCGCCCTGGCGATCGCGGCGACCGGTGTGGGGTTGGCGGCGCTGGCTGTTGTCGGGCGCCCGCCGAGCGGTGTCGCCGCGCTCGCCTCGGTGCTGCTGGTCCTGTACCTCGCGGCGGGGGGCGTGACCCTCATCCCCGTCGGTTCAGGGGTGAGGGCGGTGCTCCAGCCTGGGCTCTCCGAGTTCGTCGGACGCTCCCTGAAGATCGCCCTCGGTGCACCTGGGCGTCCGCTCGCACTGGAACCGCGGGCTGCGTTGCTGTCTTGCGCGAGCGTCGCTGCCGCGCTTGTCCTCGGGATGGGGGCCTGTGCCGCGGCCTCCCGACGGTCCGGGAGCCGGGTGCTGGCCGCAGTGATCGCTACCTCGGGGGCCGCGGTGTCGGCGGTCGGGATCGCGCAGCGAGTGACCGGAGCCGAGTCTGTGCTGTGGATCTCCGGTGTGGGGGCTACCAGCCGACATCCCTTCTTCGGAACGTTCGTCAACCAGAATCACGCCGCGGCCTTTCTCGTGGCGTCGGCATGCGTTGCGATCAGCGGCGCGGCAGCGGGGCGCCGCCGGGCGGGGTTTGTGACGGCTGCCATCGCCTCGCTGCTGGGTCTCTGTCTGGTCACCAGTCGCAGCAGCCCTGTTCTATTGGGCGTTGGGTTGGTGGTGCTGGGACTCCTCTCGGGTCGCCCGCTCCTGCGCCGGCTGGCCGGCGGCGTGGTGGCTTGCCTGGCCGTCGCCGCGCTGATCATCGGACCGCTTGAGGGCATCGAAGCGTACACCGAGCTGTTTGAGCCCGCGTTTCTTCGATACCACGACGTGCTCTCCGGGCGCCGACAGATCTGGATCGACACCATCGATCTGATCGCGCGTGCCCCCATCCTCGGCGTGGGGCCTGGCGGGTTTGAGCAGGGCTTTCACGTCTCGAAGAGCACCGGGGGCCTTTCGACCCTCTCCCACGCACACCAGGACTACCTCCAGGTGGTTGTCGAGCACGGCTGGGTGGGCGCATGTCTGCTGCTCTCTGCGGTCGGCGTCGTCGTCGGACACACGCTCCGTCGGCTCCCTGCAGCTCGCGGGCGGAACACCCGCTGGCACATCGCGGGCTACCTGTCGGCGTCCGCGGTCATCGGAACGGCGGCGGCCTTCGACTTTCCGATGCGCGCGGTGTCCAACCTGTTCCTCTTCTGCGTTTGCCTGGGCTCTGCGTTCGGGCTGGCGGATAGACTCAACCCGACTGAGCGTCGCCGCACGCCGGACCGCTCACACCGTTCCACGTCGCGATCCAGAGCCCGTGGCCGCTCGGGTTTCACCCGATCTCGCCGCTGGTTCCGTATCACCGTCGCGGAGCGCCTCTGGGAGCGATGGGTCCACTCTGTAGCTGTGAGCCTGCTCGCTCTCGGAGCCCTGTTTGGGGCCACCGCCTGGATCGCGGGGCAAGGGACCCTGGGGACCGTCTGGGGAGACGCTGATGCCACGCTCGCCGAGGCCAGGGTGATGTCCCGCGTGGCGCGGCGCAGCGATCGACAGCAGGATTGGGCGCGCGCACGCGCGTTGGCGCGGCGGAGTCTCTACCAGCGGCCCCTCGATGTTCAGCCGCTGCTCGAGCTCGCGCTCATCTCCTACGCGCGTGGGGCAGAGACGTCCGCTGTGTCTCAGCTTGAGCTGGCCACAGAGATTCATCCGACCCACCCCGCCGTGTGGTGGACGCTCGGTCGGCTTCATCACAAGGAGGGCCGACTCGGCCCGGCCCGGTCTGCCTATCGTCAGCTGCTCTCGCTCGAGCTCTCTCCAGCGCAGGCCCGCGACGGCTTACGTGAGGCCCTCGCGATCGACGCCGATCCCTCACAGCATATCGACGACCTGCTCCCCGCACGCCCCGATCGGCGCTGCGAGGCAGCTCGGTTGCTCCTGCGCTCCGGGCGTCGCGAGGTGGCGGAAGACCTCTATCGTTGGGGGGCCCCCCGCCGATCTCGGTGTGCGGTGATGTGGGCCGAAGACCTCTCTCACCTTGATGAGCATGCTGCGGCGGTCGCCGCGCTCGAACTGGCAGAGGACGGCTGCGGTTCGGCGCGGATACGAGGCTTCTCCGAGCTGGCGATGGGGCGTTACGCCGCCGCGGAGCGCGCCCTGATGAGTGCTCAGGAGAGGTGTCTCAAGGCGCTCCCCCGCGTGGATTCTGCTCTGGCGAGCGCCAGATTCAATCTGGATCGCCCCGGCGCTCTAGTGGCCTTGGAGGGGCTCCTGGATGAGCACCCCGAGTCGATCTGGGCCGCCCGTTTCCTCGCGAGAGCCTATGCAGAGCGAGGGCGAGGGGAGGAGGGCCGCGCGATTCTGGGACGACTGCTCGATCGTGGCGTCGCGACGATCGAAGATGCGGAGCTATTTGTTCGCTTGGAGGTCGAGCTCGCTCAGTCTTCAGAGCCGGCACCTGCGCCGGGCGGCGAGGAGTGAGCGTTCGCTTGTTCGCGAGCCAACGCTCCCATTCCGAGGGCCACCCCCATGGCCATCGAGAGAAACCACGCTGGGGAGGTTCTCACGAGAAAGCCGTTGGTGAGGCCGTTGACGAGGGCAGCTTGCAGGGTGAAGGCGACCGCGAAGTGGGCGATGGTCTGAGCGAGTGGGTCGGTGAGGTTCCGCGCAGCGAACAGCCCCTCTCGGACCACGCCCATCAGTATCAGGATGTAGGAGATCAGGGCCATCGGCCCAGCCTGCATCATCACGGAGATGTAGTCGTTGTGGGGATCGACGCCGAGCGGCTGGATGTACTGATGACCAAGCCCGAGGCCCAGCACGATGTCATCGGGGGGCTGACTGAAGTAGTAGGCCAGCGAGGTCTTCCACATTCCCCACCGCCCGGTGCCGAGCTCGCTGGCGGTGTCGGCCAGCGCCTCTCCTCGGAGCGCAGCCAGCGGGGTCCAGATGAAGCGTTCCTGCAGGATGTCGCTGCTCGCGAAGAGCAGCGCCCCCGCCACGAGCAGACCGATTACGGCCTGGCGCTGTTTCTCTAACGAGAGGAAGATCAGGGCGAACAGCCCGATGCCGATCTGCACTGCGCGGGTGTAGCTGAAGTGAATCGCCACCAGCGCACCTGCGACCAGCGGCAGCGAGAACCGCAGGCGCTCGTCCTGCTTGATCCGCAGCGTGAGCGCGAAGGCCACCGCGGCGATCGCCACCATGCTCAGGCCATGGGCGGTGGCGTTGTTGTACGCCCCGACCAGTCGATCCACCCCCACATAGACCTCGAAGTTGCGATGGGTCGCCACCGAGTACAGGGAGTAGAGGACGGGGACAGCGCCGGTGAGTGCGAAGGCGATCAGCAGCCGCCACGCCGTGCGGGTGGTCCGGAAGAAGACCGGAATCAGGAGCAGGATGAAGATGGGGCTGGTGAGCTTGAGGTAGTTCGCCAAGGCGCTGGTGATTCCCGCGCGTGTCCAGCCCAGCGTCAGCGCCCCGATCAGTGTGATGATCGGTAACAGCACGACGTTCTGTTGAACGCGCTCAAAGTAGAGCACGACGAGGGCGGCCGTGCCGAGCACCGCCCCTGCGCTGAACACCTCCATGGCGTTCAGCCCCACCACCGAGACGTCGACCCACCAGAGCAGGTCGAACAGGATGCGCAGGCACATGACCGCCGCGATGCCCGCGATCGGGCGCAGCAGCAGCCCCATCCCCACGAACAGCGCCGAGACGAACCCCACCAGCGCCAGGGGCTTCATGGAGATCGCCGCGCCGGTGAGCACGACGAGCGCGCCCCCCGTCACCAGGACGCGCAGCAGCAGTCCGAGGTCGGACCACGCCAGGAGTTGCGTGACCGCGGATCCTTGGCTCTTCTTCTCCCCCATCTGAGCGGACCTCCCCTGCCCGCCTATCCGGCAGGGTGGGCGCTGTGGGAACTCGCGATCGACCCGCCCCGACAATCGGATAGTATGGCGAGATGCCATGCTCCATGAATACACGGGTCCGATCCGGAGGGCCGCTGATAGGACCGCTGCGTGGTCGATGCGGTGGCTGTCCCTCCCACCCACGGAGCGCAAGTGTCCGGTAGCTCGGTCGCCCGTAGCCACGACCTCCACCTCGTCCACTACTGGAACATTCTCGTCCGCCGCCGCTGGGCGGTGCTCGTGTTCGCTTTGCTGGTCGTCACGGCGACCCTGATCGCCTCCATGTTGGCCACGCGCTTCTACGCGTCGTCCGCCATCATTCAGATCGACACGAAGGCACCCGTGGTCTACAACGCCGGCCGGGTGGGGCAGGAGGCGCCGGCGCACGCCTGGGGCCCGGCCCTCAAGGCCTACTACTCGACGCAATACCAGCTGATGAAGAGTCGGCCCGTCCTGACCGCGGCCCTGGAGCGGCTGCGCGAAGACGCCGACCTCCCGATCACCGACTTCGACGGTGACGAGGACCCCACCAAGAGCCTCGCCGCCATCATCGACATCGTGCCAGATCCGGAGACCCAGCTCGTCCGGGTGGTGGCAGAGTATCCCGACCCGGCCAAGTCGGCGCTGATGGCCAACGCGGTCGCCTGGGCCTACCTCGAGGCGAAGACTGCGCGCGCCCACGAGGAGTCTGGGCGGGCGCTGAAATGGCTCGGTGAACAGCTCGCCGAGTACCGCGAGCGAAAGGTCGACTCGGAGGAGGCGGTGCATCGATACCGCTTCGAGAACAGCCTCGTCGGGGGCGATGGCACCTCGCACGTCTCCATCGTGACGCTCGGGCGACTGCAGGAGGCCTGGGGCAACGTCCACGCGCAGCGCATCCAGGAGCAGGCGGCCTACGACGCGCTGTCGAAGCTCTCCGGTGCGCACGCGCTGATGGCCACGGCGACCCACCTCGCCAAGTCAGATCCCGTGATGCAGGGGATGCTCGTCGAGTATCAGGACCTCCAGCAGAAGTACGATCGACTCCTCACGCGGTACACCGAGAAGCACCCCGATGTCATCCGCACGAAGGACGAGCGGCGGGGGTTGAGAGACCAGATCGGACGGCAGGTAGAGGTCGTTGTAGCGGCCCATCAAGCGCGCCTCGAGCTGCTCGCCTCCCGGGAGGAGAGCCTCGGAGAGACGATCAGCGAGTCTGAGAAGGCCATCCAGGATCTCGGCGAGCAGCTGATCAACCTGGAGCTCCTCAAAGCGGAGGCCGAACGCAACGAGCTGTTCTATCGAAACCTGGACACGCGGCTCAGCGAGGTGGCGCTGGGCAAGGTCATGCACACCAGCAATGTTCACATGGTCGAGGAGGCGATCCCCTCCAACAAACCCGTGCGTCCCAACGTACTGGCGAACCTGCTGGCCGCCATCACTCTGGGGCTCATCGGTGGGGCGACGCTGGTCCTGGTGTTCGACTACTTCGACTTCAACGTCAAGGGGAGGGAGGACATCGAGGGAGAGCTGGGGATCCCGTTCGTCGGACTGGTGCCGGTCATCAGCTCAGCGCAGATCTCAGAGCTCTCCCACCCGCTCGACCGAACGATCTTCGTCACAGCGCTGCCCAATTCGATCGCCACCGAGGGGCTGCGCACCGTTCGAACCCACGTCCTCTTCAACCTCCCCAAGCGCGAGACGCGCCGGCTGCTAATCACCAGCACGTCGCCGAAGGAGGGAAAGACCTTCGTGGCTGCCAACCTCGCCGCGACGTTCGCCATGAGCCGCATGCGGGTGCTCTTGATCGACGGGGATACGCGACGTCCCTCGGTCCACCGGCTCTACCGCATCCGCAACGAGGAGGGGGTCGTCGATGTTCTCGCCGGAAAGAAGAAGCTCCGAGAGGTGATCAAGAAGACCACCGTGCCCGGCGTGGATCTCGTCCCGGCGGGTGTCCCTCCCGAGCACCCCGGTGAGCTCTTCTCCCACGAGCGCCTGACGGAGCTGTTCGACTCGATTGAAGGCTACGACATGATCGTGGTGGACTCGCCGCCGGCCAGCATCGTCTCGGACGCGGCCATGTTCGCTTCTCTCGTCGATGGCTTCCTGTATGTCGTGGAGTCTCGCTCCACGCGCCGCGCGGCTGCGAAGCACGCCATCGCGCGGCTCCGGGAGGTGAACTCCGGTTTCGTCGGGGCGGTCGTCAACAAGGTGGACACCCATCAGTCGGGGTACCAGTACGACTACAGCTATGATGTCTACACTTCGTACTACAGCACCAACGCTGAAGGGCGCAAGGTGAAGAAGTCCGGGTGATTACGGCACGCTCGCCAACCTGGGCTCGGATGGTTCGCGTCTCTCCAACTCGAGGAGCTCGAGCAGGCGGTCCCGGAAGACCATCGCGATCCAGTCGTACGACCCGGCCTCGGGCACCTGCAGCTTGTCGGGGCCACAGTCCCAGACGAATGACACCAGACCGCTGATCGCGACATCTCGCAGCGTCCAGTCCAGGGGGAAGTCGAGCTTGAGCACCTCGGTACCAGGGGGGGCGGGCACCTCGGGCCAGGAGGCGCTGTAGCGGGCGACCCCCGCTCGATCGGTGAGCGCCACCGCGCAGGAGAAGGAGTCCATGTCGACGTCGCGTGCTAGCGCCGAGAGCGTCGCGATCGCGTCATCGACCGAGGGCGCCTCTCGGAGCTTCTGAGCGGTCTGCTCCACCTTGAACAGATGGCTGCGGAGGTTCTTCTGACGGAGGAGGCCATACCTTACCCCCCGGGTCAGGCCGCTCCATGTGACGAGCCCTGTGACGTAGGACAGTGTCAGAGCTGCGGCAGCGAGGGTTCCGAGGATGTATGCGGTCTGAACATCGTTCGCGTACACCAAGCTGAGCGCGATGAGACCGACCACCCCGCTACCGCCGTAGAGGACGAGGACTACCTGGCGATGGGACAGGCCACGGTCGAGCAGGCGATGGTGCAGGTGACCCCGATCCGCGCCGAAGATCGGTCGGCCGCCGATGAAGCGCCGCACGATCGTGCTGAGGGTCTCCGCGATTGGGAGGCCAAGCGCCAGGAGCGGGATGAGCAGAGACACCACCGTGGATGACTTCGCAGCGCCGCTGATCGCCGTAATTGAGAGCACGTACCCCAGAAACAAGCTCCCGCTATCGCCCATGAAGATGGTCGCGGGGTTGAAGTTGTACTTCAGAAAGCCGACCAGTGCGCCGGCGAGCGCCGACGCTGTGAGCGCGACTACGAGGTTGTGGTTCACGAGCCCGAGCGTGAACAGAATCAGCACGGTCACGAGGCTCACACCTGACGCGAGTCCATCCAATCCATCGATGAGGTTGATGGCGTTCGTCACGCCGACGATCCACAGCACTGTCACCGGCAGAGAGAACACGCCGAACATCAGGGAGGCGCCGAGAGGGTTGGCGATGCCGACGATTCGGTATCCCAGGCCGTAGGCCAGGAGCGCGATGAGCACCTGAGCGACGAACTTGGTGCGGGCCGACAGCCCCCGGATGTCGTCCACCAGTCCCAGCGCGACCATCAGCGCGGAGCCCAGGAAGAGCCCCACGACGTGATTGAGGTCTTCGAGGTAGGCTCGTGAGATGGTCGTGTCTACGAAAAACAGACCAATGACGGGGACGAAGAATGCGATAGCAACGGCGACGCCGCCGATGCGGGGGATGGGGCGCTCGTGGACCTTTCGCTCTTCGGATGGCGAATCGACGGCGCCGATGCGGGGAGCCAGACGTTGTACGAGTGGTGTCAGGAACAGACAGACCAACGCCGACAGGATGAAAGATAGCGTGTAGCTAGTCAAAGAGTCGGGCTCCGGTTGCGGATTGGTTAGCCGGTTGCGGATTGGCTAGATCGGGGACTCCTTGAGGAACAGCTGGTCTCCCGGTTGCATGGACACATCGGCCTCGCGACCCGCGAGGATCCGGCGAAGATTCAGCGGGATGCGCTCTCCGTTACGGAGCAGGTAGGCACCGCGAAGCTGCGCCTGCTTGGATGGCCCGCCGGCATGTGTGAGCGCCTGAATGACAGTCATGCCCTCGTAGAAATGGACGGCATCCGGCTTCAGCACCTCCCCGCCGACGTAGACGACCTCACGCTGGGGGACATGGATGACGTCTCCTGAGCGAATATGGAGGTTGTTGCGGCCGGTCTGCTCCAGATCGGTCAGGGTCACCCGCTCGATCTGGCCGCTGGAATGCAGGATGCGAATCTCCCCCACGCTGGTCTCGCTGTCGATGTAGCCCGCACGGGAGATGACCTCCAGCAGGGTGGTGGGGCCGTCGATACAGAATTCTCCGCGGGTGGTGACCGCCCCGGTCACCTGCACACACTGACTTCGGTACTCGACCACCTCAACCGAGACATTGGGTTCTCTGAAGTACTCCGAGAGCTGGCCGGAGAGTGCGCCCACGAGTTCCCCGGGGGAGTACCCGGCTACGGCGACTTCTCCGAGGTGAGGGAAGGCGATCTTCCCGTCTGAGCGTACGATCCACTCAGCGCTCATGTCGGACTCACCATAGACATCGATACGCACGACATCGCCAGAGCCGATCCGGTACTCTCCCTCGATGGCGGCGGTCTCTATGGGGGGAGCCACAGCGTAGACGCCTCTGGGAGCAAAGAGCACACACAGGGGAAGTACGCGCAGAGCTACTTCACGCGAGGCTCGTGAGAGTACACTGTATTCCCGAAACAATGACACCCTTGTACTCTCCGAGACACACGATACCGGCCTGGCATCATCCTTGAATCCCAGCTGATATAGCCCGGGATTCCTCGGGGCTACAACAGGCTTGACGAAATCCAATCAGACGGCAGGGAGAGGCCTCCGGGAGGTGGAACGCCAAAGATGTGCAGAGCAGTTGGGGCGTACCCACCATGTGCCGTCACCGGTCAGCGGCACCGCCGCGCAGGCCCCAACCCCCCCCCCCCCCAAACCCCCACCCACGCCAAACCCACAACAACCCCTACCC
>CAYXGP010000020.1:0-16971 GCA_964464515.1 uncultured Enterobacterales bacterium | reverse complement strand
GCACCGGTCAGCGGCACCGCCGCGCTGGCGGCTCCGCCGCCGCCGCCATCACCCCGTCGAACGCCTCTCCGTCTCCTCCGGCTCGCAGCTCCACCAGCCGCGCCGTCACCAGCACCACCGCCGCTCTCGCTCCCCGCCCGTGCAGCTCCCGCCGCGTGTTGATCAGCAGCCGCAGCGCGCCTTCGCGCTGGCCCTGCTCCCACAGCCCGGTAGCCAGGGTGAGCGCGCCGTCGGCCACCCCCGCCCAGCTGCGGCGCCGCCGCGCCGCCGGGATCTGACGCTCTCCCGCTGCGCAGGCCTCCGGCCAGTCCCGGCGGCCCAGCGCCAGCGCGCCGACCACGCTGGCTGCGGCCACGGTGGTGAGGGTGTCGTCCAGCTCGACCGCCACGTCGAGGACATGCCGCAGGACCTCCGCCGCCTCGCTCATCTGCCCCGCCTCCAGCAGCAGGTGCCCTCGGATGGCCGAGACGTGTCCGCTGTGTACGCGATCCTCGTGCTGGCGCGCGAGTGCCGCGGCCGTCTCGAGGTGCGCCAGCGCCGGGGTGATCGCGCCGCCGGTGCGATGCAGGTCCACCAGCTCGAGGAGCACCGCCAAGCGGTCGTGATCGCGCCCGGGTGCCGGCAGAGCCGCCAGCGCGCCCTCCAGGTGGGCGCGCCGATCTCCCCGTCGGCAGGCCGCCGCCGTCAGGTGCCAGTCGGCCAGCAGCTCTGAAGGTGGCTCGGCCTGTGCGTCGAACAGTTCCTGCGCGCTCGACAGACTGGCCCCGGCGGCGAGCGCCCGGCTCGCGCCGAGCCGCAGCCGCGCCGCGCCGACGTCGTCCCCCGCCCGCCGCGCGGCGTCGGCGGCGTCGAGGAGGGTCTCGGGGGCGCGATGGTCACCGTCCGCCAGGGCCACCCACCCCGCCAGCTCCCGCAGACCTCGCTCTGCCCGGGGATCCGGCGCGCCTGCGAGGTCGAGGGCGAGCTCTCCGAGCTCGCCGCGGAGCCGGATCAGCCCCGCTCCCAGCAGCGGGGTCGCGGCGAGGTGCGCGACGCGCTCGGCGGGGGACGGCCCGCCCGTCGAACGGGACAGTTCATCAGACATCCAGCGCCCCCGCGATGGCCGTGAAGCTCCAGTCGCGCATCTCTCGCAGGGCCGCCACGGCCGCCTTGAGCTGCTCGGTCGCGCGATCTGCCGCGGCCTGCGCTGGCAGGCGCTTGCCGGTCAGGCGCTGCAGGGATCGGGACGCGCGCACGGTGCTGCGGGCCAGCTCGCGGAGGGCCTGATCGGCGCGGCTGAGCGTGGGACCCACCGGCGCCCCGGGACGCACGCTGGTCACCGCCGTCGCCGCCGCCGCCAGCTCTACCTGCGCCCGACCGATGGCGTTCAGCAGCCCGTTCGCCGCGCTCAGGAGGGGCCGCACCATCTCGGCGGTCACCACCGCAGTCGGCGCCGCGGGCGGGCGATCGGAGGTGTACTGCATGATCGCCGCGTCGAGCGCGTCCAGCGCGGGATCCGCCGAGGGGCGGGGCGGGACTCCCAGGCGGGCCCGCGGGATGTCTGGCACGAACCGCACCGGCAGGAGGTGGTCGAGGGCGCGGCGCGCCAGAGCGTTCGCGGGTGGGATGCGGCGCTCGCCGCGCGGCTCGTCCGGGGTGGGATCGAGCGCGCTTCGGATCGCGGGGGCATGCAGCCGGCCTTCTGCGGCCAGGCGGCGGGCGGTCTGCACGGCTCGGGGCCACGCCTCCCACCGCAGCGACAACGCCACCGCCCGATCGGTGGCCGCGCCGCCGCCCTCGTGGGCCTGCGCGCAGATCGCCAGGGTGGTCAGTCGCGCGACGCCGCCGGAGCCGCCGCCGACCGCGGGGGTGAGGGGAGCGATGGCCCGCACCAGCAGACCCGCCAGGCTTCGGGAGCGCGGCGCTTCGGCGTGGGCGGAGAGGAAGCGTCCGATCTCTGCCGGGCGACCCACCGGATCGCGGGGACCCTGTGCCTCGAGGAGTGACTCCGGCGTGATGTGGCGCCGCGCGATCTGTCGTGGATCGGTCAGGGGCGCGAGGACTGCGCCGTAGCGGGCGTCGCCGGTGCGGGGAAGGGGGGGCGCCGGGGGAACCGGCGGGAGCGCCGCGAGCACTGCGTCGATGTCCTCGGGGGGAACCGCCGCGGGATCGTCGGCCTCCGGAGCGTCGAAGGGATCGTCGGGATCCGCCAGCTCCCGGCGCGGGGAGCGTCGCAGCCGACTGGAGCGCCGGCTGGTGGGAGCCGAGGGGTCATCCTCACCGCCGAACTGCAGATCGACCGCCCAGGGCGCGTCGCCCCCCGGGTCGCCGCCGCCCGCGCCGCCGCCGCCGAACTGCGGGGTGTCGAGATCGACCTCGTGGTCGACGTCCTCTTCCAGGGCGAGATCGACCTCCTCTACGATCTCCTCCTCGACGCCCATCGAGCTGCCGCTGTTCACCAGCCCGGCCAACGCAGCGTTCCCGAGCTGCGGAGCGAGCTGGCGGGCCTTGTCTGCGGAGATGTCCTGACCCTCCTCCAGCTGCTCGAGCAGCTCTGCCTGGCGGTCGTTGGAGTCGGGGGCCCTGGCGTCCTTCTGTGGGTCGTCCCTGGCGCGCTGGCGGCGATGGCCGACGGACACCGGCTCTCCGGGGTGGACGGTGGGTTACGAGCAGGGAGTGACGCCGTCTGCGCCAGGGGATGCTCCCGATGAACTCCATAGCCGGCTTCTCCCGGACCGGACGCACCCTCCGCGGGCCCGCCTCCGAGCTGGTGGAGGTCACCTCTGACCGCGGCCTGAAGCACACCGCGATCGTCTTTCCCCCCGAACATCGCGAACACCGCGCCATCAACGAGGCGCTGGAGGTCGTCCGGGGGTACCTGGAGTCCCCCTGGGTGACCGGCCTCATGGAGTTGGTGGCGCACGATCCGGAGCAGGGGGCCTTCATCTACCCCACCGGGGAGTGCTGGTCGGCCGCCGAGGTCATCCGGCTCCTGACCGATCTGGGCGAGCCTGCGGGGATCCGCGCGGGACTGGAGCTGATGTTCGTCACTGGCCAGATCCTCCTGGATGCCTCCGAGACCGGAGCGGGCGAGGGCGTGTACTCCCACGGCGGGCTCACGCCCCGTCGGGTGATGCTCAAGAAGGACGGGCAGGTCATCCTCATCGGATACGCGCTGCCCCAGGTGGAGATCCTCGCCTTCCACGCGGATCCGGGGCGGGTCCCCCGAGAGGACTCCTTCCGATATTGCCCCCCGGAGCGCATCCGCGCCGAGGCGGAGGATCTGAGCTCTGATCTGTTCTCGCTGGCCCTGATCTCCTTCGAGCTGATGACCGGTCGCCCGGTCTACGACGGCCTCGTCAACGACATCCGCCAGCAGGCTGCCCGAGGAGAGGGCTCGCGTCGCCTCCATCGGTTCCGTGAGCAGCTCCCGCAGGCGGTCCGCGATCTGCTCTCCCGGGCGCTGCGGCCGGCGCTGGACCAGCGCTTCGAGAGCGGAGAGGTGTTCATCTCGACGGTTCGGCAGGCCCTGGCTTCTCCCGAGGCCACCGGACCGGCGCTGATGGATGTCATGGCGCGGGTCACCTCGCACAACCCTCGGCTCGGCGAGACACCCGATCATGCCAGCACGCTGATGGCGACCCGCGAGGAGCTGCGGGCGATGCTCGACAGCGGGGACACGCCCAGGCCCGGAGAGGGCAGACAGGGAGAGGGCAGATCAGGAGCGAGCGCGCCCAAGCCGGCGCAGCGGCGCTGGAGCCCCACGCCGTCGCGGAAGACCACGTCGCCGCCGGCGAGGCAGACCACCTCGCCGCCAGCCAGGCAGACCACGTCGCGCCCGTCGAGGCAGCCCCCGCCGCGGCGAGAGCCGGAGCCCCCGCAGCCGCCCGTGGAGGAGCCGGAGCCCGCCGCCGAGGGCCGCTGGTCGAAGGTCTCTCGGGCACGAGGAGCCGATGCTGAGCCCGCCCGGCCGGTCCGCCGCGGTCCGCGGAAGGTGCGGCGCGCCGAGGGCCCCCCCCGCGCGGAGGGGCGGCGTCCCCGCCGAAAATTCGGCGACACCGCGAACCTCCTCGAGACCATCCGCGCGTCCGCGATCTCTCCAACTCCGACGGCCCCCGTGGAGGCGCTGGCGCCTGCTGCGCCCCGGCGGACCCCCGGGGACGCTGCGCCGTCGCCGCCGTCCGAGGCGGCTCCCGCGGGTGGGAGGACGAGCCCCGCTTCTCGCTCCCGCACCTCACCGGTACGTCGCTCTGGGATACGGCCTCGCCCCGTCGGCCCGCCGGCTCCTCCTGAGGTGGCGCCCACGCCGCAGCGGACAGCGCCCACGCCGCAGCGGACAGCGCCTGCGCCGCAGCGGACAGCGCCCGCGCCACAGCGCACGGCCCCCGCGCCACAGCGGACGGCTCCCGTACCGCAGACAGCTCCCGCGCCGCAGGCCGTCACGCCTCCCCCCGCTGTGCAACCCCCGTCGGCTCCCACGCTGCCGGCGGCCGCACCCCTGTTGACGGCGACGCCAGCATCAGCACAACTCGTGTCAGAAGCGCCAGTGTTACCAGCGTCACCCGTATCAGCGTCACCAGTGGCGGCTCCTCCTCCAGCGACGCCGCCGAGCGAAGCCGCTCAGCCATCCGGGCCCGCTCGGGGTCCGAGCGGACTGCCAGCGTCGGTCCGCTCCATCGGCCTCACGTCAGCGTCGGTCCCCGTTGTCGCCCGGGCGACACAGCCCCGCAGCGAACCCGCGCCCGAGGCTGCCGGCCCCCCTGCCCCGACGACCGCCCCCGCGCCTCGGCGTCCTCCGGCCGGCCCTCAGGAGGCCAGCGTCGCCGCCCTCGCGCCCCTGCCGGCGGCCGCGCGTGCTGTTCCGGGAGGCGCGGCGTTCGCCGCGGCGTCGCTCGGTCGCGCTCCCGATCCCATCATCACCAGCGCCAGCGGGGGGGGGAGCGGCAGCTTCCTCATCCGTCGGGGGCCCGATGCGCGGCCCCAGCGCATCCGCCTGCCCCTCAGCGCCACGGTGGCCGAGGCGGTGAGCTGGCTGATGGGCAACGTGCTGCCGATCAAGGCCGATCTGACCGGGCGCCTCTGCGGCTGGTACAGGCTGGCTACCGACGCCGGGCTGCTCCCTGCTGAGCGTCGGCTTCGCGCTCTGGATGTCGAGGAGGTGCTGACCATCTGCTATGTGCCCAACGGGATCGTCCACGCCGACATCACCGTGGACGGTGCGGGCGCTCCCCTGCGCTTCGTCAGCCCCATGGGCACCGCGGTGCCTGTCGCCTCGATGGTCGATCACCTCGCGGGCTGGCTCGGGTTGCCTGCGGGCGACTGGCAGCTCCACCACGACGGTGAGCGCGTCCAGCCGCACGCCATCCTGGCGGATCTCGACACCGGCGCGCCCCTGATCTCCCTGACTCTGCGTCCGGGCACCCAGAATCCGGGCACCCAGAATCCGAGCACCCAGCGTTCAGGGGCGTCGCCGGGCGGTCGCGCGAACGGTCGGACGCCGGAGCGATGAGCCAGGAACGCTGGGACGTCGTCCTCCGCTTCGTCGCAGGGCCGCTGTCGTTCCAGGGGGACATGCTCTGCAGGGGGCCTGTGGTCCGGATGGGCAACAGCCCCGGTCCGGGCGGCGTGGTGCTCAGCGGCTACCGCGGGATCGACGATCGTCAGGCCGTGATCACCGCCTACGACGGAGGAACGGTCGCCATCGCGCCGGTCGGCAGCAACCAGGTGCGCGTCGCTGAGCACGAGAACGTCGACTGGTCCATCCTCCAGCCCATCCGCGCCCCGGTCTACCTGGCGCCGGGCTCGGCGTTCCACCTGGGCTCCCCGGGGCGGGGGGTCACGGTCGTCTTCGTGGAGGCGCAGCGGCTTGGGACCTGGGAACAGCGCCGGATCATCTCGGACGCCTCGCAGGCGTCGACCGAGGTGGTGTCGTCGGACGTCAAGGAGATCGACGCGCAGCGAGGGGTGCCGATCTGGTTCGTGCCGGGGATCCTCGTGACGGGGCTCGCCACGGTGTTCTGCGCAGGGGCCGCGCTGATTCAGGACATCGATCGCGACTACACCCCGCTGGGGGCGCGCGACGACGGCTTCGAGTACTACGATCGGGTGGTGGATATCGACAAGGTCGAGCTGCCGGAGGAGCTGCGCGAGGGCCTCAACCACCCCATGCTGTACTTCGTGATGCAGTCCAACGCCGACGCCGCCGGGTGGCCCGAGCTGGGCAAGAACCCCGCGCTGTGGGACCCCAAGTTCGTCACCTACGTCGCCGCCGCGGTCCGGCAGTACAACAACAAGCCCTTCTACCGTCGCCTCGAGGAGATCGTCGACGACTACGGTGAGGTCGTTGAGCTGCTGCGCGAGGCGAAGCTGCCCGAGGTGTTCGCGGCCATCCCCTACCAGGAGTCGCGATACCGGGCGACCGAGCAGAGCTACGTCTGCGCCCGCGGATTCTGGCAGCTCATGCCAGAGACGGCGCATCGGGTGGGAGTGGAGGTCAAGGACTGCTCGATCAAGGGCACGCGCAGCAAGTACACACCCACGCGCCTCACGCCGGTCTACAACGTCATCGCCAACGCCGAGTACGTCGGCAAGACCCCCGACGGCGACTACGTCTGCAAGTTGGGCGAGTGCGCGGTGGATGACCGCACCGATCTCACGCTGTCTACGCAGGGGGCTATCGAGGCGCTGCGAGAGGCCTGGAAGGACGACTTCACGCAGGGCTCAGGCGCCGCGGTCCAGATGACGATCCTCAGCCACAACGCCGGCTTTGATGACAGCCGCTACGACAAGAAGAAGAAGAGCGCCACCAACATCCGGAACGCCTACGAGAAGTTCGCGCGGAAGAACCGCGACACCACGCACCACTTCTACGGCGCCAACCTCACGTGCGAGAAGGAGCGGAGCAACTGGGTCGATCCTGCGCGAACCAACGATCGCTGCGGCGGTCTGCTGGCGAACCAGACCCAGCACTATGGCTACAGCATCGTCGCTGCGCACTTCCTGGCTGTCTGCTACTACGCCCTCAACCACAGCAGCAAGCCGGTGTTTGCCCCGTGGCGCAAGGAATTCCTCACCTACGATGAGTACTGCGACACCCTCAAGGTGCCGCGCAAGGACTGAACCTGTTTACGGCTCGAGCCCGACGGGTTGAGCCGCCTGCGCGGAGAGGAGATCCCCCATGAGCGTCCTGCGGCCCGTGCTGGCGGTGGCGATGTTCGCCATCATGGCGGCGCTGAACGGCTACATCATCGCCACCGAGGACGTCTCGGCGGTGGGTGAGGACGAGGAGGTCGAGCGGCGGATCGATCGCCTGACGGACCAGCTCGACTATGTCTCCACGAAGCGGGCGGAGAACTTCGCAGCGTATGGAATGGACGAGGGGATGACGGCCGCCGCCCTCGACGCGATCCGCCGTCTGGAGGACAAGCACGCCGAGCATCTGCGCCTGCTGATGATCGACATCCCAGCCGACGCCGAGGTGCTGGCCGAGTCGCTCTGCCGCAACACCGGCTCCACCAACGATCAGCTCCCGCCGCGCTACGCCGCGTTGCAGTTCTTCGTCGAGGAGCGCGGCGGTGATCTCCGACCCATCCGCCTGAAGCGGACCACCGAGCTGACCCGCTGGACCGCTGCGCGTTCGATCATCCAGAGCGTCTACGAGACCGTGGAGACCGGCACCTCTCCCAAGGACGACGCCACCGTCATGGGGCTCGCGGCCATCCTGCTGCGCCGGGAGAGCGATCTGTTCGCCGGCTACCGGCCCTGGGGCTCGGGACTGGGCGGGGGCTGGTCGTGGAGCAAACTGCAGGGGGAGGCTCCCGGGATCGCGGAGCGGGTGAGCGACTACGTCGCGCTGATGCACCTGGCGGTGGAGCTCGCCAACGACGACGAGATCATCTGCGGCGGCAGCGAGGGGTTCCCCGCAGGCGACGGAGACTGACCCGCGCCGCCGCTCCTCTCAGAGCGCTGTCCGGCGCGGGGCCGGTCGCCCTGAGCGCGCCGGGGCCCAACGCACCGTTGGTGCGATATAGTCTGCGCCTGCCGTGCGTTCGGCCGAGGAACCACCATGCACCCCCGACGGTCTTTCCGTTTCCTGGAGGAGCTCTCAGAGGGGGCGTTCGGGAAGGTCTATCTGGCCGAGATGGTCACGGGTGACTCCTTCAAGAGCGTCGTGGCCATCAAGCTTCTGCACGGCAAGTGGACCCGCCACGAGGAGATCGTCCAGAGGTCTCGCGACGAAGCTCGGGTGCTGGGTCTCCTGCACCACCGCAACATCATCCGCGTCGAAGACCTCACGTCCATCAACGGTCAGGTCGCTGTCGTGATGGAGTATCTCAACGGGGTCGATGGCAAGACGCTGATCAACTTCGTCGGCGACAAGGGCGGCTTCATCCCGCGCTCAATCACGTTCGAGGTGTTGTCGCAGGTGGCCTCGGCGCTGGACGCCGCGTACTACGTCGAGCCCCTCCAGGGCGGCGAGCCGCTCCGCCTCATCCACCGCGACATCAAGCCCTCCAACGTCATGCTCACGATGGCCGGGGAGGTGAAGGTCCTCGACTTCGGCACCGCCCAGGCGCACTTCGAGGATCGCGAGGCCAAGACCCAGGCCCTCGCGTTCGGATCCGCCGCCTACATGGCGCCGGAGCGGCTGCTGGGAGACCCCGACGCACCTTCTGGAGACATCTTCTCGCTCGGGGTCACGCTGTACGAATTCCTGGCGATGAAGGGCTTCGGAAAGATCCAGATCCGCCCGGCGCGCTTCGAGGAGCATCTGCAGGAGCGGCTGGACGAGATGGAGCTGTCCGACGTCGCGCCGGAGTTCGCCCAGCGCGTCCGCGAGATGCTGGCGTCCGTGCTCGCCTATGAGGCCAGCGCGCGTCCCACCGCCCCCCAGGTGGTGGAGCTGTTGGAGGAGCTGGGCGAGGAGGTCGCCGACGGCAGCCTGCGGCGCTTCTGTCGGGTCGTGGTGGCGGACTGCCGGTCGCAGCTCAAGCACGAGGGCGATCCCAACGATCCACTGACGGGCACGATGCAGATCGAGGACACCTCGATGTTCATCGAGCGCCCTGCGACCGACGAGGTCCCCGCGTCGCTGTCCGATCCCGGACCGGGAGAGCCCGACACCTGGGGTGATGAGCCCAGCGTGCGCACGCCCAGGACCGAGGCCCGGTTCACCGACGAGCCCAACACCTCGGAGTTCGCGCCCACCGAGGAGCTGTCGTCGCCGGTCGACCCGGTCGCCGTCGCCGCGCTCTCGGCCGAACGGGATGCGCCGATCGACGCCCGGGTTCCGCCGGAGCCGCCTGGCGTGGTGGTCGAGGATGACCTCCCCGATCCGGAGCCCCCGCCGAAGCGTTCGCGGGCCGGTTTGATGCTGGGCCTCCTGTTCGTCGCGCTGCTCCTCGGCGGGGTGGGCGTGGGGGCTGCGATGCTCCTGCCTTCGCTGACGTCCGGTCCCACCCCCGTCGATCCGGTCACTCCTACCGCACAGCCCGAGGAGGAGCTCCGCAGCGGCGGGGTGCTCGAGCTGGGCCCCGTCGACGCCGGGCACGGGGCGGTCGCGCTGCGGGTGGTGCCTGCGCGGCCGGATCTCGCGATCACCGTGCGCGCCACCATGGGTGACTTCCGCGAAAAATGGGACGGCACTGGCACGTTGGAGCTGGTCGGTCTCGAGGCGGGTACCTACCGAACGAAGATCGTCTCCGCAGCGGAGCGGGCGATTCGGGCCACGTTCGAGGTCGAGCCCGGACGTACATGTTCCCTCACCTTCGACCTCACAGGCGGAGAGGAATGGCAGGTCAGCGACTGCTCGGAGTAGCCCTCCTTGGGCTCTCCCTTCCTGCGTGGGCGACGCCCGCTTCTACCGAGGAGCGCGTGGCCGCTGCTGGCGCTGCCGTCATCTCCGGCGACTGGAAGTCGGGACTCGCCGAGATCAAGCAGGCGGAGAAGGCCGCTCCGCAAGAGATCGAAGTGGTGTCCACCGCGACCCTCAGCCGCATGTACTACTACCAGGGGCTCGCCCTGCACCTGAAGGGGGCGAAGGAGTCGCAGGTCATGGGCGCGTGGCGCGCCTCCCTGGCGATCGACAACGATCTCGTGTGGGACACCTCCCTCATCGATGACGGCGATGCCTGGAGCCTGTTCGAGGCCCTGCGGGCGGAGGTGCGGGGTCGCGGGAGCGCCGAGGTCGGCGTCCCCGAGAAGCGCGGCGCGGCGAAGATCTACGTGGACGGGATCGAGCGGGCGCCCGGAGACACCGTCATCGCCGGCGAGCACCTGGGCCAGATCAGCTGCGATGACGGCGTGGTCCGCGGCACCTGGACCGACTTCGGGCGGCCGATGCAGTGGTTCAAGCTCTGTCCCGACGGCGTCGACACCTCTGTGGTCGTCGTGGAGGAGGAGCCGAGCGACGAGTGGGCGGAATTCGGCCCGGTCTTCGGTCCGGCAGCCGCGGTCGATGATCCCGGAGCCGCTGGGGTGCCTGGAGACGTGCCTGTCGATGGCCCGGTCACTGCGGGGGCGACAGATGACGGCGCGGCAGAGCCCTCCGAAGCCCCCGCGTCCGAAGGTCCCGCATCTGAGACGCCCGCATCCGAAGGGTCTACAGACGGCGCAGCAGCGGGCGAGACCGCCGCGGGAAGCTCTGCTGCGATCCCGACGGAGTCTCCGACCGAGACCCCCGCGGAGACCCACTCTGAGACCCCAGCAGAGACCCCAGCAGAGACCCCGACCGAGGGAGGGGACGAGCCTGCCGCGGATGAGTCTGCGGGGGAGGAGCAGGGCTCCGCGTCACCTCCCGCCGAGTCCGCCCCGCCCCGCGAGGTCCCGCTCCAGCCTGAGGTGGTCACGGCGCAGCCCGGCGGGCTCGGCTCGATGATCGATGACCCCCTGCGCTTCGGTCTGCTGGCCGGCGGCGGGTCGCTGGTGGCGGCCAGCCTCGTGGTGAATTTCGCGGTCGTCAACCCGGCCTACGGCGACATCCAGGACGCCAACCTCGAGCCGGCCCGGTTCGATCGTACGACCGCCGACGCGCTGGAGCAGCGGTTCTCCCGCGGGCGCTGGACCACGATCATCCTGGGCGCGACCGGCGCGGGGATGCTGGGTGGTACCCTCCTGCTCGACGGGGTGACGCCGGTCGTGGGCTTCCGCTCGATCGGGGCTCGAGTCGGTTTCTGACCTGGAGCGGCCCTACCCGCCGGTCGGGGCCAGCTCCACCAGCACCGGTGAGCGCGGCTGAACCCCGGACGCCAGAACCCGCACCTGCTCCGTTCGCCACTGTCGCCCAGCGAACATGCGGTCGAACGCGTGGAGCGGGAGCATCGGAAGCCTCCCCAGGCGGGTGGGCCACGTCGCGGGGATGGCGATCTCCTCCAGGCCGGCGCCCAGGAACAGGCCCGTGACCTGACGGAACGTGCGGGGACTCGCCAGATCGCCGACGAGGAGCGTGCGATCGGGGGCGATGGTGCGGCTGACGGTGGCCGCCCTGCGTGCGCCCAGGAGCAGGCGGCGGGGCCAGTCTCCCCACCCCCCGACGCTCGACGGGCGATCGAGGGTCACGCTGATGAGCGGCACGACCCCGACGTCGCGGATCTTCGCGAAGGCCACCACCATGCGGGCGGCGTCTCCCTGCGCTGTGGGCAGCGCGAGCGTCCAGGTGGGGCCGGCGTCACCGCACCGCAAGAAACCATCGCGGGCGATCAGCGCCGTTGTCTGCTCCGGGTGTTCCCCGGGCACCGTCGTCACCTCGGCGCCCCGGCGCCGCCCGAGCGAGGCCGCGAAGCCGGGACGGGAGAGCCCGCGGAGGACCACCAGATCGGGGCCGTGTGCAGCCAGCACCGTGGGGGTGACGTCGAGCGGGGCGGTCGGTGAGAGGGTCCACGAGAGCAGCCGCACCGGCGCCTGTCCCCTGGGCATGCGCGCCAGGCAGGCCTGGAGGTCAGCCGCCCAGGCCGGATCGGGATCATCGAGCGGGAGCGCCGTCGGCGCCCGGTGGAGGGCCAGCCCCGCTGCGATGACCCCTGACAGCGCGGAGAGGCTGAAGAGGAGCCGGCGCTCCCAGGCCAGCCACAGCATCACGTAGAGCGCCAGGCAGAGAAGGGCGGGCTCCGCTAGGAGGAGCAGCGCGGCGAAGCTGCTGCGCTCCCCTGCCCACGACAGCAGGAGACCCGCGGTGGCCGGGATGATCGCGATGCCGAGCGCGCCGAGCTGCGCCCGACGGCGCGAGCGGTCGGAGGACATGGAGGCATGGTAGCCTGCCGGGGTGGATCGGCACGGACGCGAGCGGCTGTCGCGCGCGGCGAAGGTCATGGCGGCGGCGGGTCGCTGGGACGACGCCGCAGCACACTGGGAACAGCTCGCCACCGCGGGTGGCGGCGGGGCGGCGTGGCTCCAGGCCGGAGACGCCCTGCGTCGAGCGGATCGGCCCGCGGGGGCGGTCCGCGCGCTGACCGCAGCGCAGTCCATCGGAGGCGTGAACACGGTCCTCTGTGGGGCGCTCCTGGCAGGGGTGCTGGTGGACATCGGAGAGTGTCGCCGGGCTGTGACGCAGGCCAGGAGAGCCCTTGCGGCGGCCCGCGCGCCCGCGGAGGCCGCGCTGGCGCGTGACCCGCTGATCGCCTCCCTGCTGTTGCTGGGGGAGCTGGACGCCGCGCGCGTGGAGATCTGCGCGCTGGCGCGGGGCACCCCGGGCGGCCGGATCGGCGCGTGCTTCCGCGAGGCCGAGCTGCTCAAGCTGGACGGGCGGTTCACGGCCGCGCTGGAGCGGCTCGCGATGGTCTCGGAGGCGTGCGGGGACGCGCCCATGCTGCGGGGGCCCGCGGCGGCCGCGGCGCAGGCCCGCGGGGAGATCCTCCTCCTGGCGGGCTCTCCCGGGCCAGCCCTCGACGCGCTGGACGCGGCGCTCGAGGGGTGGACGCAGGCCGGGCGGCGCGTGGGGGTGTTCGGCGTGGAGGCCGCGCGGGCGCGGGCGCGGCTCCGAGCAGGTCAGCTCGTCCTGCCGCAGAGCCTCGATCGCCCCATCCTGTTCGCGGAGGAACGCCAGCTCCGGTTGCTGGAGATCGAGCTGTGTTGTGCCCGGGGGCTGGCCGCGATGGCCCGAAATCCGGCCGCTGCCGGGCGCGACTTCACCCGCGCCGTCGCCGCCGCCTCGGAGAGCGGCGCTCGCCTCATGGAGGGGCGCGCTCGGGTGCGCTGGGCCGAGGCGGGCGCCGACATCGATCGGGCCCTCACCGCGCGGCTCCTCGCGGGGGATGGGCCGTGGACGGAGCGCCTCGCGCGCCTCGCGCAGCCGTGAAGCCCCCGGTCTGCTACCCCTCGAGCTCGGAGAGCGCCTGCTCCTCGCAGCGTATCCGCACCGTCAGCAGCCAGGCGTTCAGGACGGAGAAGACCAGCGCCGTGATCCACGCGGTGTGGACCAGCGGCAGCGCGATGCCCTCCAGCACCACCACGACGTAGTTGGGGTGTCTCAGGAACCGGTAGGGCCCGCTGGTGACTCTGGGCAGTCCCCGGACGATGATCACCCGGGTGTTCCAGCGGGGACCCAGCGTGGTGATGCACCACCACCGCAACGCCTGGCAGCCCAGCGCCAGCGCCAGCATCGGCCAGCCCAACGCGGGGATGAAGGCCCGCTCCAGCAGCAGCGGCTCCAGCACGCAGCCCGCCAGCAGCGCGGTGTGCAGCGCGACCATCGGCGGGAAGTGCCCCCGGCCGTACTCCACGCCCCCGCGCTCGAGGCTCCAGCGGGCGTTGCGCCGCGTCACGAACAGCTCGGCCAAGCGCTCCAGGCCGGTCAGCGCCATCAGGAGCCAGTACTTGAGGACGGTGGCGGGGACGACGACGCTCATCGCGGTCTCCCTGGCTTGTTGTGGGCTGGTGGGCGGGGGGGCTGCCTTCGTTCCCAGCTCCGCGACGACAGCCCCTCGGCAGCATGCCAGCGCACGTTCTCGTCGGGGTGCTCGGCGGCCAACGCCGTCAGCGTCTCCTCCATGTCCAGCGTCCGGGGTTCGCTGGTTCGCAGCAGCTTGACCGCCGTCCAGCGCACGCGGGCGCGGGGGTCGTCCACGTGGGGCAGGAAGACCTCTGCGGGGGTCTGCGGCAGCCAGTACAGCCCCTCGAGCGCTGCGACCGCGGCGTCTTCAGCGGGGGTCTCACCCACCAGGCGCATCCCGCCGCCGTACAGCGGCACCCGCGGCGCTCCGTCTTCGTGGGGGGAGGGGACCGGCGGGGTGTAGCGGCCCATGCGCTGCGGGACGGGCAGCGGGGTTCCGATCGGCGCCGGGCGCTCGCCGGTGAACACCGCCTCCAGCGTCGCGAGGTCGGGCTCGGGCAGCAGGCGCGCGGCCTCGATGCCCAGCCCCGTGCGCAGCACCACCCCCAGCGGATCGGGCAGCCGGGCCGGGTCCGGGTGGGCGGCGCCGGTGCCGACGTAGGCGTTGTAGCCGAAGCGAGCCATCACGATGTCGCGCCCCTCCCCCTCCAGCCCGTCGGGGGCGCCCGCCAGCACCACGTCCAGGCCGGACGCCAGCTCAGCGCCAGCGGCGGCGATCCGCTCGGGGGGCTCGGCCGCGGTGAGCGTGGGGTCTGGCGGGAGGCGCCAGCCGGCGTGGGTCAGGCAGTTGCGCGCGAACCAGCCGGCCTGCCGACAGTGGGTCAGCGCAGGCAGGGTCTCGCCGGCCCGTCCCAGCTCCTCTCCCACGCGAAAGTGGCACTCGTCGCGCCAGGTGCCCGGCTCGATCAGAGCGCAGACCGCGTCTGCCCGGGTCGCGTCACCGGTCTGGGCCAGGCGCGCTGCGGCCTGCACACGGCAGGTGGTGGTCAGCTCGGGGAAGGCCTGCTGGTCACACGCCGCGAGGAGCCCCTCGGGATCGTCCGGCCACGGGGCCAGGGGGTCCAGGGCAGGCTCGGCCCCGCAGGCCACGAGCAGGAGCGCGCCGGTCACTGTGGCGGGGATCACGGCGGATCGCGCGGGGGCTGGCGGCTGGTCTGCAGGTGCGGGCGCCCCAGCACCTGCCGGCACTTCTCCGCAGCGCCGTCGGTCTCGACGCGGCGGCACAGGGCCCCCGCGCGCAGGGGATCATGGATGGCCAGGCGAAGGAGGAGCAGATCGCGGCTCCCCGGATCGGCGACCGCGGAGAGCGCTGCGTCGAGCGCCGCGTCGTCGCCGACCAGGGGACGCGCCATCTCAAAGCGGCACTCCTCTCGCTTCGCGGTGCTCCGCAGCGCCGAGCAGTCGGCCATCGTGGTCGGGGTGGCGCAGGCCGAACCGATGACCAGCGCGCAGAGCAGCGAGATCGCCGTCACGGCGGTCAGGGGCGGAACGGCGCGAGGGGGTTCCAGTCGATCTCCCCACCGGCGAGGATGCGCTTGAAATTCGATCGGCCGATGGCCGCCTCGCCGCTCACCAGGCAGTGCTCGTAGGCGCGGGCCTCGAGCTCACGGCGCACCACCGCGGGCTGGCCAATCCCGGCGAGGAGCGCCCGCTTGAACGCTGCTATCGCGGTGGGGGAGCGGCGCGAAGCCAGGGCGCAGAGGGCCTCGGCGCGCTCCAGACCGGCCTCCAGCGAGTCAGCCGTCTCGTCGACCAGACCGATCCGCGCGGCCTCGGCCGGCCCGATACGCTCGCCCGTGATGCCCAGACGCAGCGCCTGGTTGACGCCGATCAGCGATGCGAGCTCGCTGGTACCGCCTGCGCCGGGGAGGATCCCCAGGCCGGTCTCGGGGAGCGCGAACCGCGCACCGGGCGCGGCGATGCGGTAGTCGGCGACGATCAGGAACTCCGTTCCCCAGCCGAGCGCGACGCCGTCTACCACCGCCACGTGGAAGACCGGGGCGGTGCGGAGGCGCGCCAGGACATCGCGCTGACGGCGAACATGCGCGCGGACTCGCGCGTCGCTCCAGCCTCCTCGCTCGGTGACGTTCGCGCCGGCGATGAAGATGGGGGTGCCCTTGCGGCTGCGCCGCTGGCTGGTGGTGATCAGCGTACGGACCGCGCCGCCCTCCAGCCACTCGGTCAGGGTCTCCCACTCGGCGAGCTGCGCGGTCCCCATCTCGTTGGCCCGACCGTGGTCGAGGGTGATGGTGAGCTGCTGCCCGTCCGCGCTGGTGGTGAGGTGGAGAGACTGGAGATCTGGTGGTGGGGCCATCGCACGCTCGAGCTTCGCGGACGTTGACGCCCGCTCTCGGACGGCTATTTTGATGCCCCCGCGCTCGTCAACCAGGAGCTGAGATGCCCGCTTGTCAAACCAACGCCGCCGTTCGCCTGGGGCGCGTCGCCTCGCTCCTCACAGGGGGACTCTTCGGTCTCGGTCTCGCGGGGTGCTCGACGGACCTCTCCGGAGACTGGGACGGAGACATCTCCTGCGAAGGATCGGGCGCTGTCCCGATGTCCCTCGACATCGAAGGCAGCGCTCCGGATTACGACGGCGTGGGGATCCTCACCGGCCTGGTGGTGGACGGGGTGGCGGTGAACGTGTTGATGGAGATCGAGCTCCATCAGCCCGAGACGTACGGCAGTCAGATCATCGAGGCCGAGGCGATCTGCTCGATGATCGACGAGTACGGCAACAACAACAGCATCTCTTGCGAGGGCGTCGAGGGCTTTGGGTGGGACGGCGCCGATCTTCTCTCGGCAGAGGTTCAGAACTTTTTGAGCGCGGGACTCGAGTGCGAGCTGAACCTCGAGCGGTGAGCTCCTTGCCGGAGATGACGTGATGGGGGACGTCGATGCAGTCGTCGTTATGATTGAGGACGAGCCTGCCCCATCGGTAGGAACGCGCAGGACATCGTTCTGACACCGGGCGGAAGGATGCCCGGAGCCTGCGGGCCTGACTATCGTTTCGGCGGGCATTGAGTTACCCTGGCCTGCGATTGCCGCTGGAGGACCTGATGCGGAGTGAACGCAAGACCTTTTTCCTCGCCCTCGGATCCTGGGGCCTGGCCTTGCTGTTGGGCTGTTCGGCGACGAATCTCGCCGGCGTGTGGACCGGCGAAGTGGAG
>CAYXGP010000019.1:0-57258 GCA_964464515.1 uncultured Enterobacterales bacterium | reverse complement strand
TTTTTTTTTTTTTTTTTTGTGTTCTTTTTTTCCCCGGGTGTTTCCGCCGGGCCCCTAGGGCTAAGCGGTCGGCAATGGGGGTGTGGGGTGCGCCAGGACAAGGC
This sequence comes from uncultured Enterobacterales bacterium, assembly GCA_964464515.1. Taxonomy (GTDB): domain Bacteria; phylum Myxococcota_A; class UBA796; order UBA796; family UBA2385; genus CAYXGP01. The sequence goes on along the minus strand of CAYXGP010000019.1, from coordinate 57,154 downwards.
GCATCCATCCAGCGGGTTCAAGTCCCGCCTTCGTCGACCGGGAGCCAGGTCGTCGTCGAACAGAACGTCAGGCTCATGGAGGTGACGAAATGGGTCAAGCATGACGGGATGGGCCAGCGGGCCGTAACGAGAGTGAAGCTTCTAAGTCCCGAAAATCCACGTGGGCGCCGACCGACTCCTCACATCGGGAAGGCACTACGACTCGCGCCGATAGCGATTGAGTTCGCACGGCCAGGCGCAAGAAGGCCCACCGGGATCCCAGAGCACAGCACGCTGGCGAAGAAGATGGATGACGCAACCTGGGAGATCTCGATGGTTCCTGCTCGGCAAGCACCAGTGCAGGTAGGGAAGGGCGAGCGAGAGCACAGCCCCCCCGATGGCCATCGAGAAGTCGGAGCCGGCCATAGTACCGAAGACGCGGGGCAACGCCCGCCGAGGAAAGGGCCGGCGGGGAGAGAGTTTCATGTCTGACAGCACTTCTGCCGACACCGAGCGGGAACATCGGAAGTCCCTTGCATGGCAAGACATGATAGCGGAGATGGCGAGAGCCGATCCTGGGCTCCGTTTCACCACATTGGCTCACCGGCTGACGCCGGAGGTCTTGAAGCTGGTGTACAAGCGCCTGAACCCGAAAGCGGCGCCCGGGCCCGATGGGCTGACAGTTCCGCAGTACGGTGAGGGACTCGACGACCGGATTGATGACCTCCATGACCGGATGGTCGCGGGAGGCTACCGGGCACACCCTGCCCGCAGGGTCTACATCCCGAAGCCCAACGGTAAGAAGCGCCCGCTGGGCATCGCAAACGTCGAGGACCGCGTGGTCCAAGGCGCTATCGCGATGGTCCTGACGCCGATCTACGAGCAGGACTTCCTGGATTTCTCCTATGGCTTCCGGCCTGGCCGGAGTGCTCATGGAGCCTTGGAGGAGCTGCGACGGACGATCGATCGGAAGCGGGTTCGTGTGGTGTACGAGGCTGATTTGCGGGGGTTCTTCGACAACCTCGATCATGGCTGGCTCAGGAAGTTCCTGGCCCACCGGATCGCGGATCGGGGGCTCCTTCGTCTGATCGGGAAGGTCTTGAAATCGGGGGTAGTACAGGAAGATGGTCGCGTTCTGCGAACCGGCAAGGGAGCGCCCCAGGGCGGTCCTCTGTCTCCGCTTCTCGCGAACATCTACCTTCACTACGTGCTGGACTTGTGGTTCGAACGGCGGTTCCGCCTCACCTGCCGCGGCGTGGCCCAGATGGTCCGCTACGCAGATGACTTCGTTGTGTGCTTTGAGCACCAACAGGAGGCAGAGCGGTTCCACCGTGAGGTCGTGGAGCGGTTCGCCGCCTTCGGCCTCGAACTTGTCCCCGAGAAGACCCGCCTGGTCGAGTTTGGGACGGAACTGAAAGATAGAGGACCTGGGCCAGACTCGGGGCAGCGGACCTTCGAGTTTCTGGGTTTTAGGCCGCTCCAGGAAAAGAGATATCCAATGATCGGCGTGGAGGCGCGAGCCCATTGGCTCGCCTCGCTCGCAGTCGTATCTGGATACTTCCAGAGCGTGGCGAGCCGAGGGGCGACGCGCATCCGCGTCGAGGGTGGATAGGGGTTTTTCTGGAGCGGCCTTACCCACTACATGAGGCGACGCCCCCAGCGCAGAACCCTCCGAACGGCTCGCAAGCCCTCGGGCAAGAGCCGCTCGCGATTCCTGCGTGAACAGAAAGACTGGCTTTGGCGCCACATGCACCGATCGCCGTGGTTTCAGCGGCGGGTGCTGACGCAGAAGCTTCGCGGCTTCTACCAGTACTTCAAGCTCCGTCACTGTCTGCCAACCCTCCTCGGAGTGCGCGCGCTTGTCGAGCGGCTTTGGGTGAGGACGCTGCGGCGACGGAGCCAAAAGGGGTACCGCAGCTGGGCGTGGTTCAAGCTGCGCCCATGGTTCGATCTTCCCAGACCGGGAGGAAGGCGGCAGACGCGGCAAGCGAAGAAACCCACTGAGAAGAGGGCTGAACGCTCGCCACAGATGCAGCTTTTCCCCGCTTGAAACGCCAACTCACGCGGATGCTCTCCCTGGGAGCCGGATGCGGGAAATCCGCACGTCCGGTTCTGCGGGGGCCGGGAGGGGTAACCCTCCCGGCTACCCACCGGGCTATGCCCCCCGCAAGGGAGCTACAGGGTCGCGGTATCAACTTGAAGCCGCGACCCTGTTCACACCTCCAGAAGGATACGCTCCGGCGCCTCCACCAGCTCCTTGACGCGCACCAGGAACCCGACCGCCCCGCGGCCGTCGATGATGCGATGATCATACGACAGCGCGACGTACATCATCGGCCGTAGCTCGATCTTTCCGTTCACGCCGATAGGCCGCTCCTTGATGGTATGCATCCCCAGGATACCGACCTGAGGGACGTTGATGATGGGGGTGGACATCAGCGAGCCAAACACACCGCCGTTGGAGATGGTGAACGTGCCGCCAGACATATCGTCCGGCCCCAACTTGCCGTCTCGTCCTCTCCTGGCGAGGTTCGAGATCTCCTCCTCCGTCTCGGCGAAGCTGAGCCGATCGGCGTCGCGGACCACCGGCACCATCAGCCCGGGGGGCGTCGAGACGGCGACGCCGATGTTGTAGTACCGCTTGTAGAGCACCGCGGGGCGCCGCGGATTGGACTCGTCGATCTCCGCGTTCAGCTCCGGGTAGGCCTTCAGACCCTCGATCACGGCCTTGACGAAGAACGACATGAACCCGAGCTTGCGGCCGTACCGATCGACGAAACGCTTCTGGTGCCGACGCCGCAGGCCGATCACCGCGCTCATGTCGATCTCGTTGAACGTCGTGAGGATGGCGGCGGTCTGCTGGGCTCTTACCAGATGACGGGCGACCGTCCGGCGGAACACCGTCATCGGCACCCGCTCGACCCGTCCGGCCTGGGCGGGGGCCGGCGCTGCAGGCTGCCCTGCCGAGGACTGCCCTGCCGAGGACTGCCCTGCCGAGGACTGCCCTGCCGAGGACTGTGCTGTTGAGGGCTGTGCTGCTGAAGACTGGGCTGCAGACTGCGGCGCTGGGGGCTGGTGGGCCTCGACGTCTCTGCGCAGGACGCGACCGCGCACCCCCGATCCCGTGATGTCTGCGAGATCGACACCAGCCGCGGCGGCGGCATGTCGGGCCGCCGGGCCGCTCTGTGGGGCGCGTGCAGACTCAGCAGGATCGCCAGGCTCGACTGCCGTGCTCGCGGCTCCCGCGCGGAGGACGGCCACCACCTGGCCGATGGGCAGCTCGGCGCCCGCTTCGCCGCGGATCTCGACCAGCACGCCGGACGTGGGCGCGGGGACCTCCAGGGTGGCCTTCTCGGAGTCGATCTCGACCAGCGCCTCCCCTTCCGTCACGGCGTCGCCGACGGCCTTGAGCCAGCTCCCCAGGAACACGGTGGAGATGGACTCCCCGATCTTCGGAATCGCGATCTCGATCAGCTCGCTCATCCCCCCTCCCCTTCGGCGAACGCCTCGAACGCCTGTGTGATGAATCGTTCGAGCTCTGCTCGGTGTTTCTGCGGATTGCCGGTGGCCGAAGCTGCGGCGGACGGGCGCCCGACATAGCGGAAGCTGCGACCGGGCTGAACCGTGAGCAACCACTCGTCCATCATCGGCCACGCGCCCATGTTGCGATGCTCTTCCTGGCACCAGACCAGATCCGTGTCGTCGCCGTACTGCGCGAGGACCACGCGGAGCTCCTCAAGGGGCAGCGGGTAGAGCTGCTCCAGGGTGAACGATCGCGACGTCGGTGATCCCTCGCTCAGCGCGGGCGGCACGCAGATCGTACGCGACGCGACCGGAGCACAGCAGCACCCGCCGCGCGCTCGTCACCTCGTCGTCGGCGAGCACCGGCCGGAAGCCGCCTGCGCTCAGCTCGTCCATGGTGCTGATACAGTCCGGGTGTCGCAGCAGGGACTTGGGCGACATCACCACCAGGGGACGTCGCATGCGTCGTATCGTGTGTCTGCGCAGCAGGTGAAAGAAGTTGGCGGGCGTCGTACAGTTGGCGACCGTCATGTTGTCTTCGGCGCAGAGCTGCAGGTATCGCTCCAAGCGGGCGCTGGAGTGCTCGGGCCCCTGCCCCTCGTAGCCGTGCGGCAGCAGCATCACGAGCCCGGAGCAGCGGTTCCACTTCTGCTCGCCCGAGATGATGAAATTGTCGATGATCACCTGGGCGCCGTTGGCGAAGTCGCCGAATTGCGCCTCCCAGATCACCAGGTGGTCCGGGGCGTCCAGCGTGTAGCCGTACTCGAACCCCAGAACGGCCGCCTCGGAGAGCAGCGAGTCGTAGACCTCGAAGGTCGACTGCTCGGTGCAGAGGTGCGCCAGCGGAACCCAGTCTTCACCCGTCTTGATATCTGTCAGCACCGCGTGGCGATGAGAGAACGTGCCGCGGCCGCAGTCCTGGCCGCTCAGCCGCACCGGGTGGCCGCGGCTGACCAGGGTCGCGAACGCCGCCTGCTCGGCCAGCGCCCAGTCTACCGGAAGCTCTCCGCGAACGCGCCGCTGACGCTGGGTGAGCAGACGCGTGATCTTTCGGTGCGGCGTAAAGCCGTCGGGGACGCGGTTGGCCCGCTCCAGGAGCGCGCGCAGCTCGTCGGCGCCGAATCGCGTATCGACGAGATCTCGCGGGCCGCCGGTTCGGTAGTATCTCCAGCGACGGCCCAGCTCCGTCTCGACGTTGCCGGTGTAGGAGTCGTGCGCGTCGCCGTCGTCCGCCGCTGCGGCCTCGATGCGCTGGCGCACCTCCGAGAACAGCTCCTCGACGTCGTCGCGGGTCAGCACCCCACCCTGCACGAGCTGGTCGGCGTATAGCTGGTGGGCGGGCTGGTGGCGTCGGATCGCGTCGTACAGCAGCGGCTGGGTGAACGACGGCTCGTCGCCCTCGTTGTGCCCGTGCTTGCGGTAGCAGTACATGTCGATGACGACGTCACAGCCAAAGGTCTGACGCCACTCGGCGGCGATATCGCAGACACGCGCGACCGTCTCAACGTCTTCTCCGTTGACGTGGAAGATCGGCACGCCCAGCATCCGTGCGACGTCTGAGCAGTACGGCGTGGAGCGGGCGTCGCGAGGACAGGTGGTGAACCCGATCTGGTTGTTGACGATCACATGGACGGTGCCGCCCGTGCCGTATCCGCGGAGCTGGCTCAGGTTGAGCGTCTCGCAGACCAGCCCCTGCCCCGCGAACGCAGCGTCCCCATGAATCAGCAGCGGAACCGTCTCTGCAGCCGATCCGAAGCGGTCGATGGTGGCCCGCGCGCGGCCCTCGACCACCGGGTCGATGGCCTCAAGGTGGGAGGGGTTGAAACACAGCGACAGCTCGATGGCGCCGCGGCTCGTGCGGTACTCGCCGGTGTAGCCGAGGTGGTACTTGACGTCTCCGGAGCCGCCGAAGTCGGTGATCTCGATGCCCGCGAACTCAGCGATGATCTGCGCCGGGGGCTTTCCCAGGACGTTCGCAAGCACGTTGAGCCGTCCGCGGTGCGCCATGCCCATCAGGACCCGCTGGCCGCCCCGCGCGCGCAGGTGCTCGAGGAGCCGATCGAGCAGCGGAATCAGCGGCTCTGCGCCCTCGATCGAGAAGCGCTTGGTGCCGGGAAAGCGGTTGTGGATCAGGCGCTCGAAGGTCGCAGCGGCGGCGAGGCGCGCCAGCAGCCGGCTGCGGATCTGCGGGGCGAGCGCGGGCCGGTCTGGGAGGGTCTCGAACCGCTTCTGGAGCCAGCGCTTGCGCTCCGGATCGGGGATGTTCATGAACTCCACGCCGAAGCCGCCGCAGTAGGCGGCCCGCAGGCGGGCGATGATCTGACGAAGCGTGGTGGCGTTGTCGGCGCCGTAGACCGTCTGGCCCGAGAGCACCACGTCGAGGTCGGCGTCGGTCAGCCCGTGGTAGGCCGGCGTGAGCGCAGCCATCCGCTCGCGCTGCAGACGCCCCAGCGGATCGATCCGGGCCTCGCGATGACCCCAAACGCGGTACGCGTTGATCAGCTCGGCTGCGCGGGCCTGGCGGTCGGCGGTGCGCTGGTCGTGGGCCGCGCGCGCGTCGACCCGGGTGCCCGCGAAGATCGACGGCGCGGTGAACACCCGCGCAGCGGCCGGCGGCTCGGAGCCCACATGATCAGCACCAGGGTGATCAGCACCAGCATGATCAGATTCTGCGGCGGCCCAGCGCTGGAACACCGCTGCCCATTCGGCGGAGACCGACGCGGGATCCCGGCTCCACGCGATGAACAGCGTTTCCAGCCAGGCGGCGTTCTCGCCGGTCGCCAGGCTCTCCAGTCCCCGCGGGACACCGTCGCTCTGCGGCATTGCGGTCCGCTCCTCCCTGCCACGCGGGCGACCTGCCTATAATACGTGGATCATCGCACTGGAGATGTCCATGGGCCCGTTGATGGTTGCGCTGGCGTGCTCTGCGCCGCAGGGAGACACCGCGCAGACCGCCACGGTCGAGACCTTCGCAGACGAGGATCTGGGCACCATCGCGGCTGGCGAGCCCCTCACCTTCACGGTGCCCGAGGGGGCGAGCGCGGCGCTGGTCCACTGCGGGCCGGCTGCCGGGGAGCTGTCGGTCGCGGAGCTGCGTGGCCCCTCGTGGAGCTACACAGCCGGCGTGACCGGGGGCGGCGTGACCGGGGGCGGCGTGACCGAGGGGATCCGGTTCGATCCCGTTGATGAGCACCTGGGGGTGCTGCTGCCGCAGTCTCCGGAGCACCCGCTGGAGGCCGGCGCCTGGGAGCTGACGATCTCAGGCTCCGGGGAGATCCCCTGCGCGGCGGTGTATGGGCTGCGCCTCGGCCCCGCCGAGGGCACGCTGGAGCTGTCGGTGGTGGCCTCCGAGGCGACCGACACCAGCGGCGTCGCGGAGGCCGTCACCGCGGCCTCGGGCGTGCTGGAGACGGCGGGCGTGTCGCTGGTGGTGGCGGAGAGCCTGACGTACACAGACGTCACCACAGACGTCACGGGCGCGAGCGTCACGCCGTCGGAGCGATGGTACCTGCCGATCTCCGTCGAAGAAGAGCTCACCGACGACGGGCGCACGATCCAGGTCGCGGGTCCCGGGACGCCTGGCCTGCCCGGGGTGCATGGCGCGGCGCGCTCGGGGCTGACGATCTCCGCGACCGAGGCCGCGGGCGATCCCGATCGCACCGGCCTGGCCCTCGCGCACGAGATCGCGCACTTCTTCGGACTGTTTCACACCACCGCCGAGGACGGCAGCGCCCACGACGTGCTCGAAGACACCCCGGAGTGCAGCGTCGACGCTGACGGCAACGGTCTGCTCACCGCCGACGAGTGCTCCGGTCGCGGCGACGACAACCTGATGTTCTGGAGCCTCGACTCCGACACGCGCGGTCTCACGACAGATCAGATCTTCGTGCTCCAGCACGGGCTCACGCTTCGATAGGGACGGACGCTCCTCCGAGCCGCGGGGTTTCGTCCAGCGGTCGCCCTCGACGGCGCCAAGTCAACCCGGTAGGAGGGCGGTGATTCGCCGAGGAGAGCCATGTTCATCGCGCTCGCCATCACTGTGCTCCATACCGCCGCCTGGGCCGGCAAGTGCGATCACCTCTACTCAGGCCTCGACAGCAAGACCGGTGAGGCGCTCACGAGCGGCTTCGCGGCGCTCGCGGAGTGCGACCAGAAGCTCGCCGAGGATCACTACAACGAGTTCCTGGGCCGCGCCGAAGACGTGGAGACCCTGGCGGGGCTGTCGCGGGCCGCCATCACCGCCAACATCTGGACTCCCGTCTGGCAGCAGCTCAGCAAGATCACCAGCTACGACGCCCGCGACGAGATCGCGCGGGAGCTGGGCGCGGCCTGCGGCGACGAGCCCAAGATCGTCAGCTTCCTGCAGGGCGCCTACTATGGCCTGCGCGACATCGACTTCCAGCAGTGGGATGACGCGTTCATCGCCTGCCCTGACGCAGCGCTGGAGGAGTGGGTCGCCGGCCAGATCCAGTCTCCCCCCGACCGCCTGTTCGACGACAAGTTCAACGCGCTGCTCAACATCTGGGTCGAGAAGAAGGGCCGCGACGCCCTGGACATCCTGGCGGCCAGCGCGATCAAGGCCGCAGAGGCCGGCCCGTACGACACCATCCTCATGCAGATGGACAGCGCGGTGGCGCCCGATCTGGGCGAGGACATGACCGACGATGATCGCGCGGCGCTGGAGAAGGCCCTCGTCTCGGTCGCGCAGGGCGTGGACCCGGACAAGGCGCGCTCCGTCGCCGATCGCCTGGCGAACTCCGGGGCGCAGGCGGCGGCCGCGAAGCTCCTGCCGCGCGTCTACCCCGATCGCCAACAGTCCGATGGCGGCTTCATGTACGGCGCGGTCTCGATGGAGAAGGGCTCGTGCAAGGGCACGAAGACCATCGTGCTGCACCACGCCACGATCTCCGAGCCCGGCAAGCGCTGGATCCTGCTAGGTGAGATCGACGAAGCCATGCGCACCTTCAAGCCGAAGCTGAGCAAGTGCGACGCCGAGGGCGGCGACTGGCCCGTCGCCACCACGCCCGAGCCCGTCGCCTCCACCAAGGAGATAGACGCCTGGGTGACCGGCCTTGAGAAGCAGTGGGCCGAGCAGGGCTACGAGGTGAAGCTCCAGGGCGAGAAGGACATCGCGCTGCCCTGATCTCCGGATCGTGTGGCTCCCGATGATCACACGCCGGGCTGACGAGCACCCGTTCCAACCTGTTTGGGCGGTCATGTCGTCAAGGCGATGAATCGGGGGCACCGCTCAGCGCGCTCATGCGCCGTCGGGCGATCTCATCCTTATACAGTCGCACCGTCTCGGCGACGGTGTGACGGATGTCGAAGCGAGTGGCCTGAGCTGGAGCACAGCGTGCCAGCTCCTCGAGCAGCTCCCGGTCGTCTCGCAGAAGGGCGAGCGCGCGGGAGAGCGCCGGGACGTCGTCCGCTGGGACCACCAACCCGGCTGCGCCGATCAGCTCCGGCAGCATGTCCACACGGCTGGCGATCACCGGCCGGCCAGCGGCCAGGGCCTCCACCGCGGCGAGGCCGAACCCCTCCCAGCGGCTGGGCATCGCGACGACGTGACACCGCGCGAGGTGTGGCCGGACGTCCCGCTGCCAGCCGCTGAGAGTCACGGGCGCGTCCGCGCGTGAGATCAGGGACTGCAGCGCCGCGTGATCCTCGCCTTCGCCGATGACATCGACTGTTACGCCGGGTGTCTTCACCGCGGCCCGGATCAGGACGTCGAGACCCTTCTGGTGCGTGAGTCGACCCATCGCCAGCACCCGCAGCGGCACGTCGCGCCGGTGGATCTCCGGAGCTGGCAGCGGCGCGGGGGCGAACCTGTCGAGGTCGATGCCGTTGGGAATCACCGCGACCCGCCGGCGCTCGTGAATCGCGAGAGTGTCTGCTGCTGCATCACTCACGGCGATGATTCGGTGAGCAAGGTGGCGGAGAAGGGCGCCGCTTCGGCCCCGGCTGGGAGTGTCCGCGCGGGTGTTGTGTTCGGTGGAGATCCGGACCGGTCGTCGGGCGATCAGCGCGGCGGGCAGGCCCCAGGCGTCGCCCGCCCAGCCGTGCGTGTGGACCACGTCTGCGCGACGGCTCCAGGCGGTCAGGGCAGACAGCGCGCGTCCTCCCGGGCGGCCCCTGCGTCGGTCCGCGCACAGCACGGGGATCCCCGCGGCGGTGAATTCCGGCAGCAGCGGCCCGCCGGGGTGGACCCCAGCGACCGTGCAGTCGACCTGCTGCGGCGCGCGCCGACAGAGGTCGAGGACCAGTCGCTCGGCGCCTCCGCCGGCCAGATCGCACAGCACATGAAGGACCCGCAGAGGCATCAGTCGCCCTTTACTCTTGACATGGCAAGTGCGTCCGCGTGGAATGGAGGAGAGCCGGCGCATACACGCCGCACCCCCTTCTACCGACTCGATCTGGAAACCGCATGGCCCGCTCCCTCACCGTAAAGCACGACGAGATCCCCTCCACCTCCCCGCTGCTCAACAGCTTCCTGCTGCTGGCCCTGGGTTGGTTGCTGATCAGCGGACTGTCGGCGGCTGCGTCGATGTCCGCTCCTGAGCGCCCGACGACCGGTCCGCCCGCTGACTCCGAGCTTGAATCCGGGCGCTGACTCCGGGCGCTGACTCCGGGCGTAGACCCCGAGCGGGAGCGGGGGCGGCATCGGGCGGGACCTGCGGGCCGAGGCGGGTTATACGGGAGATTCCGCCTCCTCCCCGCCCTCTGAATCGAAGACCGCCGCCAGGCCACCCCCAGACACCACCCCCCGGTGTCGGGTGATCGCGCTTTTCCGTTTGCCCTGACGGGGTCCTGTACCGGGCCTGACAGGGACGCGGGTCGCGCGGGTCGCACTCCGGAAGATCCCCCTTGCGCTCCTCTCATCTCCGCTCGTCCTCCGTCTCTACGCCCCTGAACCCCGAACCACCGGGGACCGCTCGGCCCCGAACCACCGCCCTGGTCATCGATGATCAGGAGCTGTCGGCCAGACGCACCCAGCTCGTGCTCCGTCACGCGGAGTGCCAGACGCTCGTGTGTACCTCGGCCAGCGAGGCGGTGACGTTCCTGGGCAGCGTCGAGCCGGACCTCCTGATCCTCAGCCTCGATCTGGAGGGGGTCGACGCCTGCGGTCTCATCCGCATGTTTCGGCGGCGCGCCCCCGAGGCCCCCATCCTCGCCACCATCTCCGCGCCCGACATGGCGCTTGCGGTGCGCGCGACCCATGCCGGCGCCAGCGACGTGCTGCTCCACCCGGTCGACGGCGCGCGCCTCGTGGCTGCCGCGAAGGTGGCGCTGGAGCAGGCCCGTCAGCACACGGCGCTCCGCGCGCCCGACCTCAACGAGCGCCACGGCTTCTCGCACATGCTCACGCGGAGCCCGCGAATGCTGCGGGTGTTCGACCAGATCCGCGCGGTGGCGACGACAGACGCCACGGTGCTCATCCGGGGAGAGACGGGCACCGGCAAGGAGCTGGTGAGCCGCGCCATCCACGACAACAGCCGCCGCTGCGATCGCCCCTTCATCGGCATCAATTGCGGCGCCTTCACCGAGACGCTCCTGGAGAGCGAGCTGTTCGGGCACGAGAAGGGCAGCTTCACCGGCGCGGGCGCGCGCCGCCGGGGCGTCTTCGAGATGGCAGACGGCGGCAGTCTGTTTCTCGATGAGCTGGGCGAGACCTCCCACAACGTGCAGGTCAACCTCCTGAGGGTGCTCGAAGAGATGCGGTTCCGGCGCGTGGGCGGGCAGCAGCCCATCCACGTCAACGTGCGCATCATCGCTGCGACCAACGTGAACCTCGAAGAGGCCGTGCCTGCCGGGCGGTTCCGCGAAGATCTGTACTACCGGCTCAACGTCTTCCCCATCCACCTGCCGCCGCTCCGCGAGCGCAGCGAGGACATCCCGCTGCTGGCCGGTCACTTCCTGCGCAGCGTCGCGGAGGACTATGGGCTGGAGACGCCGAGCATCGCGCCCGAGGCGCTCGACCACATCTGCCGGTATCGGTGGCCGGGCAACGTGCGCCAGCTCCGCGCGATGTGCGAGCGCTGGGTCATCCTGGCGCGCGGCGGCGAGATCTCCCCCCAGATGCTCCCGACCGACATGCGCGCTGACACGGATCCGGATCTGCCGTGCGCGGAGCTGTCGATCGACGCCTCGCTGCCTCTGAAGGCCGCCATCGAGCAGACCACCAGGCGCATCGAGCGCGCCTACCTCCACCGCACGCTCGAGCGCAACGCGGGCCACCTCCGCCGCACCTCCGAGGCAGCGGGGATCACGCGGCGCACGCTGTACAACAAGATGAAGGCGTATGGTCTGATCGCTGACGACTATCGCCCGCGCAAGTAGACCCCCCGCGCACGTAGACCCCGCGAGTCGACGTCGAGAGAAGGCGGCGAGATAGACGCGGAGAGATCGCGCCAGAGACGCGGCCGAGAGACAGCGGCCGAGAGACAGTGGCCCAGAGACAGTGGCCCAGAGACAGTGGCCCAGAGAGACAGTGGACCAGAGACAAGGTGACCACATGACACCCGTGCTGATGCTCCTCGCTTGTGCTGGTCAGAGCACCGACACCTCCACCACAGCGACCGCAGTGACGGTGGACGTGGGCGGCGGGGATGGGCCGGAGGTGGCGATCCTGGACACCGTCACGCCCGGGGCGCCCGTGGCGGGGGTCGCGGAGGGGCCGCTCGACTTCCCGGTGGGCTCACCGCTCGGCGGGTACACCGGCCGCTGCGAGTGTTTCGGAGACGAGGGAGAGGTCGACAAGCGCGACAGCGCCTACATCTACAAATTCAATCGCTCGGTGGGTGTGCAGACACGCCCGCGCGGGCAGGCGGTGTGGCTCGAGAACGGTGACCAGGACCTCCTGCTGCTCAAGGGCGACATCATCTATTCGTTCGACGGGCTGGTCGAGGATCTGGAGGAGCGTCTCACCGCGGCCACCGGCATCGACATGGAGAGCAAGGTGGTGGTGGCGACCAACCACAGCCACAACGCCCCCGCCAACTACGCCGCCGGGATGACGTGGTTCCTGGGCGGAGACAAGTACAACGAGGAGGTCTTCCAGCGGCTGTCCACCAGCCTGGCCGATCTCGCGCTGGAGGCGTGGGAGAGCCGGCAGGCCGCTGCCATCGGGGTGGGCATCGCGAAGGACTGGGACCCCTCAGACGCCGTCTACAGCGATCGCCGCCCCGAGAATGACGAGCTCGTGTTCTTCGATGACATCGAGGCGGGCGCCTACAAGGATCCCTACCTCACGGTGCTGCGCATCGACACCGCAGACGGCGCGCCGATGGCGCTCCTCCATGCCTTCGGCGTACACGGCACCAGCCTGGGCGGCGACAACGAGATGTGGTCGTCCGATGCCCCGGGGGCGGTCGAGCTGGCGGTTCAGGAGTACTTCGACACCCCCGTCCTGGTCGGTCACCTGCAGACGGGCGCGGGAGACGCCTCCCCGCGCGGCTCCGACGGCGGCTACGCGCGCCTCGAGACGGTCGGCGCGTACGCCGCAGAGGCCATCATCGACCTCTGGGAGCGTACGCCGACCACCACCGATCCCATCCGGATGGAGTCGGTGACGCATGCCGTCGACATGGACCGTGACAAGATCCGCATCACGCGTAACGGTACGATGGACCTGCACTATGCAGCTTATGACCCCGACGAGGACTTCACCCCCGACGAGGAGATCTACGCAGCAGACGGCAGCATCATCTCGCCGATCGACGAATTCAACACGCAGTACGGCGGGGCGTTCTGTGGCGAGGACATCCCGCTGATCCCCGGCGTCTCGGTGGGCAGCGCCAGCTTCCCCTACAACTCCTGCATCGAGGTCGAGACGATCGCCTGGGTGATCCTGGGTTTCTTCGGTCTCGAAGAGGCGGATCTGCAGCTCCCGCTGCCCGAGAGCACCCGCGCCACGGTGACGGCCGCGCGCATCGGTCCCCTGCCCTTCTCCGAGGTCGACGGCACCGAGACCACCGACGATCTGCTGCTGGCGTTCTTCCCGGGGGAGATGACCGCGATGTTCACCGAGCAGTTCCGTCGGCGCGCCGCCGCCGAGCTGGGCATGAAGCACGCGCTGCCCGTCGGCTACGCGCAGGACCACGAGGGGTACCTGCTCATCCCCGAGGACTGGCTCACGGGAGGCTATGAGATCGCCATCAACATCTGGGGTCCGCTCTCCGGCGAGTACCTGATGGAGGGCGTGCTCGACATCGGCGAGCGCTGGCTGCTCACCGACGCGCTGGAGCCCGCCGACGCGGGCGGCGTGTACCAGCCGGTCACCTACCGCAACACCGGCACGCTCCCCACGGCGGCTCCCGATGTGACGCCCGACGCTGGCATGGTCCTCGACGAGATCCCCGAGTACATGTATACGCCCGTCAGCGCCGATCCCGCGCTCCAGCCCGACGCCGAGCTCCCCCGGGTGCAGGGGCTCGCGCAGCTCACCTGGGCGGGCGGAGATCCGGGCGTCGATACGCCCGAGGTGTTCGTGGAGCGGCTCGAGGACGGCGACTGGGTGGAGGTCACCACGGCCTCCGGGCGCCCGGTCAACGACACGCTGCACGACGTGCTGCTGGCGCACACGCCTGATCCGCTCTATCCGTGGGAGGATGCGCAGACACACACGTGGTGGGCCGGCTGGCAGGTTGTTGGAACGTACTGGGAGCGCGCTGGGATCCCCGCGGGCACCTACCGACTGCACGCGTACGGAGACACCTACGGCGGAACCGCCGAGACGTGGCCGTGGGACACCGAGCCCTACGAGGTGATCTCCGACAGCTTCGAGGTGGTTCCCGCTGAGCTCTCGCTGAGTCTGCACGGGAGCTCGCTGAGCGCGAGCCTGAACGCGCCCGCGTGGGGGTATCGTCTGATCGACACGGCAGGATATTCCACCGGGGCGAACCCCATCGAGGATGGGGTCGTCACATTCATCGCATTCGACGGAACGGAGACGGTCGACAGCGCGGTCGGTACCAGCTCCGGTGGGGTGACCACTTTCGAGGTGACCGTTCCAGGAGACGCGGTGGAGGTCGTGTTGACCGATGTGTATGGCAACATTGGAACATTGGAGCTGGGGTCGAAGTGAGCGCGGCTGATTCTGCGCACCCCCTTCGCGGGTCGCGGCCCGTGTGATCGAGGGCCCGCACCTCGAGCGGGCACTACTGGCACCCAGCGGGACTTCAGCCGAGCACCACTAGCGGATCCAGACCATCCCACGACTCCCGTCCACCGTGATCACGTCGCCGTCCCGCAGGCGCTGAGTGGCGCCGTCGACGTTGACCACCGCTGGGAGCCGGTACTCTCGCGCGACCACGGCGCCGTGAGAGAGCATCCCCCCCAGCTCCATCACCAGCCCGGCCGCCGTGAGGAACAGCGGCGTCCACGCCGGATCGGTCGCCTCGACCACCAGGATGTCTCCCGGTCTCAGCAGCTCGGCCTCGTCCAGTGAGCGCAGCACCCGGGCGGGCCCGGTGACCACCCCCGCGGAGATCCCCATCCCCTGCAGCCGCTGGGCGGCGCTGTGGTCGTCACTCCACGCCTGATCGCCGACGACGAACGCGGGCGGCCGATCCCCCTCCCTCCGCCGACGACACTCCTCCCGCCACGCCTCGCTGCGGCGATCGACCCGCGCGCGGGCCTCTTCGATCGCCAGCTCTCCGGCCAGCAGCGCGCGGACCTCGATCAGCTCCAGGAACCGCAGGGCCACGCCGTGGCGTTCCTCCAGCGCCAGGTACGCCTGTTTCCACTCCCACAGGATGCGATCGAAGTGGAACCGCTGATCCTCGCGGAGCTGCAGATACCGTTGGGCCAGCCGGACCGTCTCTCTGTGGGGTCGCGGGAGATCGCGGGGGAGCTGCGCGGGCGCGGTCCCGCAGGGCGGCTCGTCGCCTGCCGCCACGGTCTGTGCCAGCCGCAGCACGCGCTCGGGATCCTCTCGCCAGCGGGGGCTGAACAGCTCCCAGGAGTTCTCGGCGCGGTGTCCGAAGCGCTCGAGGAACGTCTCCATGGACAGCCGCCCGCGCCCCAGCTCCCAGAGCGCGTGGTTGGCGCGGCCCGTGGCGGTGTCTGCGGGGGCCCGGAGCAGATCCGCCACCAGCTCGGGGGGGCGCCCGCCGAGCATCGCCAGCGCGCTCTCATACCAGATGTTCGCGAACAGCAGACTGCAGATGTGGATGCCGATGTACGCGCGGGCGAGCTCGCGACAGCGCTGGATACGCAGACGGAGATCGGCGGAGGTGTCGAGGGGGGGCAGCGCGGCCAGCTCCCGGTCAAGACCGCGCGCGAATTCATCCCAGGCCCGCCAATTGGTGAACGGGTTCCAACGAAACCGCCGCCAGCGCTGCTCGGCGAACGTCTCGGCGAGGATCGAGCGATACACCCGCAGATCCGGGGCCTGCGCATGCCGCCGCAGCCACCCGCGCTCTTCGTCGGGGGGGAGTAGCTCCACCATGAACCGCGGGGGAGACGCGCCGGGCGCCTTGAACGCCAGGTGTCGAAACACGGTGACGTTGAAGTACGGCGCGAAGCGCACCAGGCGGGTGGGTCGCTCGCCGCCCAGGTACCGTCGAGAGGTCTCTGGGTAGGCGATGAACCAATCCAGCAGCCCCTGCATCTCCGTCCAACCCAGGGGGGTCGCGGGCTCCGTCCAGCGCTCCCCGCCGAACCGCCGGGTCCACACCACCGGACCCGACCGGCGCACATCTCGCGCGGTGGTCACCGGGCGGGCCTGCAGCACCGCCAACGCGCCGTCGGGCGCCATCGCCCACTCGACGTCGCGGGGGCCGCCGAGCAACGCCTCGATGCGCAGACCCAGTCGGCACAGGCGATGCAGGTCCGCCTGCTGCAGCAGGGGTCGCTCGGGGGCCTCCAGTGTCTGCAGTCGGATCCGCGCCAGCACCCGCTGCACCGGCCGGGGGGAGCGGCGGGGGCGGCGCACCCGATAGAAGTCCGGGACGACGTGCCCCGACACCACCGCCTCGCCCAACCCCGCCGCGCACTCGACGGTCATCTCGCGCCAAGAGCCGTTCTGCGGGTTGATGGTGAACAGCACTCCTGCGCAGCGGGCGGGCGCCATCGCCTGCACCACCACCGCCATGCCGCCGGGCGCGGGACGGCCGTCGGCCAGCGCCAGCGCCCGGGGGCTGTACAGGCTCGCCCAGCAGGACAGCAGAGCCCGCTCGGTCTCGTCTCCGGGAGCCACGCCGAGCATCGTGTCGTGACGACCGGCCTGGCTGGAGCGCGCGCCGTCTTCTTCTGTGCCCGAGGAGCGAACGGCCAGGCGGGCGCCGAGCTTCGCGGCCGCGGTCCGCAGCGCGCCCGCGAAGGCCGGATCGAGCCGGCCCGTCTCGATGGCTCGGGGGAGGCCGGCGGGGTCGCCGCGGGTGGCCGCTTCCCACAGACCGTTGTCGCGCAGGAAGCGTCGGAAGACGCGGGTGGGCACGACGAAGCCCGGCGGGACCGGGAGCGCGTGGGAGAGCAGGCGCGCGAGGCCGGCGGCTTTTCCGCCGACGCGGCGGTGATCGCGGGGGGTGATCTCGGTGAGGTCGATCAGGTCCACTCGCGGTCTCCAGAGTGAGGAGCGTAACTATCTGGAGGGGGGATGGTTCTGTTTCCGCTGTGGAGCAGTCGCTCTCGTTCTCGATGATCGATCTCGTTCTCGATGATCGATCTCGAGTCTCGTTCTGTTCCCGCTGTGGAGCGCTCGTGATCGTTGATCGTTGATCGTTGATCGTTGATCGTTGATCGTTGATCGTGGAGTCGTGGAACCGTGGTTCGTGCGGTCGTGAAACCGTGAAACCGCGCGGCCGTGGCTGCCGAGGACACGCCCCCCCAATCTCACAAGACCCCCCTCCCACCGCCCCCCCCGCGATTTCCCGAGACCGGGAGTTCACGAACCCGCGAGCTCACGCCCCGCGGGCTGTCGAGTCCACGGCCCCACGACTCCGCGATCCGCGATCCGCGAGACCAGGAGGGGCCATCCGCCAGGAAACACGAAGAGCCACCGCTGCCCGGTTAGAACCCCTCCCTTCCCCCGACCGGAGAGCCCACATATGAGCGCAGTCGACGGCATCTTCCAGACCCCGCCCCCGTCAAACGAGCCGATCGCTGCTTTCGCGCCCGGCTCCCCCGAGCGGGCCTCTCTCAAGGCTGAGCTGGAACGCCAGGCCGGCCGCGTCGTGGAGATCCCCTGCGTGATCGGCGGCGAGCGCTTCACGACCGATCGCACGGTCGAGATCACCATGCCCTGCGATCACGGGCATGTGCTGGCGCGCGCGTCGCTGGCGACCCCGGAGCTGGTGGGCAAGGCGATCGACAGCGCCCGGGCGGCCCAGGCGGACTGGGCGGCGCTGCCGTGGCAGGAGCGCGCGGCGGTGCTGCTGCGGGCGGCGGCCCTGCTGGCGGGTCCCTGGCGCGACCGTTTGAACGCGTCGACGATGCTCGGTCAGGGAAAGACCTGTCATCAGGCAGAGATCGACGCCGCATGCGAGCTGATCGACTTCTGGCGCTTCAACCCCCGGTACCTGCAGGAGATCCTCGCGGGCCAGCCGCCCGTGAGCACCTCGCTGGCGTGGAACCGCCTCGATCTGCGCCCGCTGGAGGGCTTCGTCTTCGCCATCAGCCCGTTCAATTTCACGTCGATCGCGCTGAACCTGGCGACGGCCCCGGCGCTGATGGGCAACACCGCGCTGTGGAAGCCCTCGAATACCCAGCTCCTGAGCGCCTGGGAGGGCATGCAGCTCCTCGAGGCCGCGGGCTTCCCCCCCGGGGTGATCAACTTCCTGCCCGGAGACGGCGCGGATGTGGGCGATCCGGTGCTGGCGAGCCCGCACCTGGCCGGCCTGCACTTCACCGGGAGCACCGCGACCTTCCAGCACCTCTGGTCGAGCATCGGCGCGCGCATCGGCAGCTATCGCACCTATCCCCGCATCGTCGGCGAGACCGGCGGCAAGGACTTCATCGTCGCTCACGACAGCGCCGATCCCGACGCCCTGGCGGTCGCCATCCTGCGGGGGGGCTTCGAGTACCAGGGGCAGAAGTGCTCGGCGGCCAGCCGGGTGTATGTGCCGGACACCCTGTGGCCGGGGGTGCGCGAGCGCCTGCAGGAGTGGATCGCGCAGATCCGCATGGGCGATGTGCGTGACTTCGGCAACTTCATGGGCGCCGTGATCGATCGCAGGGCGTTCGAGAAGCACCAGGGGTACCTCGAGCTGGCCCGCTCTACCGCCACGGTGCATGCCGGCGGCGGCGCCGACGGCTCGAAGGGCTGGTTCGTTCAGCCCACGCTGGTGGAGGTGGCTGATCCCGGCCATCGCCTGTTGGTCGAGGAGATCTTCGGCCCGGTGGTGACGGTGCTGTCCTACCCCTCCGGTCGCTGGGAGGAGGTGCTCACGCGCGTCGATGGCACGGGCAGCTACGCGCTCACAGGGGCCGTCTTCGCGCGCGATAGACAGGCCATCGCCACCGCCACGCGGATCCTGCGGCATGCCGCGGGCAATTTCTATGTCAATGACAAGCCCACAGGGGCCGTGGTGGGGCAGCAGCCCTTCGGCGGCGGCCGCGCCTCCGGCACGAATGACAAGGCAGGTAGCCCCGCGAACCTGCTGCGGTGGGTGTCGCCGCGCACGATCAAGGAGAATTTCCAGCCGCCCACCGACTGGCGGTACCCGTTCATGGTCGGGTGAGGTCGTTCGGGCCCTCAGAGTTTCGCAGGGACGGGGGTTTCTGGGCGATTGGTGCGGTTTGATCCTTGACAGATTCGGGCATCGCAGTAAACTGAACTTCCTGGATCCGGTTGAACTGCTTCCCTGGTTCCGATTGTTCGAAATCACATGACGGGTTGACTCCCATCCTGTAGCTGTCATCTCTGTAGCTGCATCTCTGCGGCTCCTATTTCTGTGGCTACCGTGTTCTTGTGTCTTCAGACCTGAAGGTATTCAGGCCTGGGTTGCCTCCTCTCGTGAGGCATGCCGTGTCCTCCATCGTCGTGGCCCATGCGTGGCCGGACGGCGCACCGCTGGTGCATCGTTGTGCGATCGTTGGTGCGATCGTTGGTGCGATCGCTGGTACAACTGCTGGTACAACTGCTGGTACAACTGCTGGTACAAATGAGTCGTGTGAAAGAGCCGTGAGACCGAGCCGAGTGAATTGAACCAATGAACCGGCAGACTGCCCCCACTCTCTGACCCTGCGGTGATCTCACCGCGTCACACCCATCCTATGTAGGCTCCATCTGAGGAGGCCCGCCCGATGACCGATGCATATTCGGCCTGACAACCCCCTGATCGTCCAGGGGGATGGAAAGGTCCTGCTGGAGACCCGGCACGCGCGCTACGAGACGGTGCGCGACTTCCTCGGCCGCTTCGCCGAGCTGGAGACTTCGCCGGAGCTTCTCCACACCTACCGCATCACGCCCCTGTCCCTCTGGAACGCCGCGTCGTCCGGGATCACCGTCACGGAGATCATCGACGGACTCACGCGCTTCTCCAAATTCGACCTGCCCGAGACGGTGGTCACCACGATCACCGACACCATCGAGCGGTACGGCCTCGTGAAGCTGCTGCCGCACCCCGATCGGCCCGGTGAGCTGCTGCGGCTGGAGTTCGCCAGCGGCTACGTGTGCAAGCTGGTGTCGCGCACGCCGGAGCTCAAGGAGCTGCTGGAGACCGACGGTCGGCGGCACTTCGCCTTGCCCCAGGGCTTTCGCGGTCTGTTCAAGCAGCGCGCGCTGCAGGCGGGGTGGCCCATCGAGGACCTGGCGGGCTTCACGCCGGGAGCGCCGCTCGCCCTCGAGCTCCGCGACACCATGCTGTCCGGCAAGCCGTTCGCGGTCCGCGCCTACCAGCAGGAGGCCGCCGAGCGGTGGTACCAGGACGGGCGCCCTGCCGGCGGCTGTGGCGTGGTGGTGCTGGCCTGCGGCGCGGGCAAGACCATCGTGGCGATGGCCGCGATGAGTCTGGTGCAGACCCAGACGCTCATCCTGGCCACCAACCAGGCGGCGGTGGAGCAGTGGCGGCGCGAGCTGCTCGACAAGACCAGCCTCACCGCAGACCAGATCGGCATCTACACCGGCAGCGAGAAGCGCATCGCGCCGGTGACCATCGCCACCTACCAGATCCTCACCTGGCGGCCCTCGAAGACAGCCGACTTCGCTCACCTGCACGTCTTCGAGGATCAAGACTGGGGGCTCCTCATCTACGACGAGGTGCACCTGCTCCCCGCCCCGGTGTTCGGCGCCACCGCCACGCTCCAGGGGCGTCGTCGGCTGGGCCTCACCGCCACCCTCATCCGTGAGGACGGCCGCGAGGGCGACGTGTTCGCGCTGGTCGGACCCAAGCGCTACGACCTGCCTTGGCAGCTCCTCCAGGAGCAGGGCTTCATCGCCCACACGCGCTGCTACGAGGTGCGCGTGCCGTTCCGCGCGCGGGACGCAGGTCGGTACGAGCAGGCGTCGAATCGAGACAAGTTCCGCATCGCCAGCGCCAACCCCGCGAAGCTCCAGGTCTTGCGCGATCTGGTCCGCAGGCATCGCGAGGACAATGTTCTCGTCATCGGCACCTACGTCGATCAGCTCAAACGCATCGCGCGAACGCTGAGTGCGCCGCTGATCACCGGCTCTACGCCCCACTCGGATCGCGAGCGACTGTTCGCTGGGTTCCGCTCGGGGCGCATAAAGTTGCTGGTGGTCAGCAAGGTCGCCAATTTTTCCATCGACCTGCCCGATGCCAATGTTGCGATCCAGGTCTCTGGTTCGTTCGGCAGTCGACAGGAAGAGGCCCAGCGACTCGGCAGGATCTTGCGTCCGAAGGAGAAGACCGCGTTGTTCTACACCGTGATCACCTCCGACACAAAGGAGCAGGAGTTTGCGATGAAACGCCAGCTCTTCCTCACCGAGCAGGGCTATCGCTACCACATAGAAGAGCGTGCGGCAGGCTGACTGCGCCGCTCCAGAGCGGGGCTGAACGCGCCCGCAGGCTGACGCTGCATCGCGTCACATCCGGAGTTCAAAGATGACAGTGGAAGAGCTCGAACGCGTCGAGTCGGATGCCCCCTCCCGCCGGAAGCGTCGTCGTCGCCGCAGTCGACGTCGCGGCGGTGAGAACCCTCCCGCTGAGAGCAACGGTCCGCGGCGGGGTCGCGGCTGGCGCGGCCGCGATGGGGATCAGGCGGCGGTGTGTCTGCCGTCTTCGGGGCGCGCCTCGGTGCGCACGGCTGTGTTCCCGGAGCGCGGTCCCGTCGCCAGCGGCACCGCGCGTCGCCGGCGCCTCTCGCGGACCGAGCTGGACGCGCTGAACGACTACATGCAGCGCCTGCCGTTGGGCCTCGTCTCCAACCTCTATGCGGGGATGGGGGGGCAGCCGAGCCGCGTGACCAACAAGGACCGGATGCTCCAGCTCGCCGTGAAGGCGATCGCGCAGGGCAATCGGCTGGGCACGCTCATCCGCAGCCTCCACCAGCGCGACCGGCAGGCCCTCGCCATCCTCCTGCAGTGCGGCGGCCTCGCCCACCACGACGAATTCCGCTCCGAGCTGATGCTGTCGCTGGGCGGCCACGAGCGCGAGTGGCGCAAGGTCATGGCGACGCTGGGTGAGCGGGGCCTCGTGGCGGCCACCGAGGTGCGCGACGGGCACTACTTCTACCTGATCCCCGAGCCGCTCGTCGAGCACATGCTGGAGCACCTCGACGACGTGCTCAGCCTGCCGGAATTCGAGCACGAGGGGGTCCGGGTGCTCGACCCGCGGCCGTTCCAGCCGCCGTTCGAATTCAGCATCGTCACCCTCGCGACGTACATCGACCAGCACCCGCCGCGGCTCACCCAGCGGCACGACATCTTCAAGGTGCACAAAGAGGAGATGGACGCGTTCTTCGGGCAGATCTGGGATCCCGACAGCGAGCTGTTCAGCTTCCACATCCAGTTCCTCATGATGCACGGCATGGTCGAGCTGCGCGGCGATCGCCTCGCGGTGAACCACGCGGTGCTGGAGGAGTGGCTGCAGCTCGACGCCCGCGACCAGCGCGATCTCATCATCGCCGCCCTCGGGGAGCGCTTTCCGCACGCCGAGTGGGTGCTGTGGGCGATCCACCAGGCCGGCGGCGCGTGGATCCCCGAGCGTCCCCTCCAGGCGCTGTACCGCCGCTGGCGCTGCGGCGAGGAGTGGCGGGAGCGCCACCACCGCGAGGACTGGGCGCCCACCCGCGTGGCGACGCGCAAGGTCCACACGTTCAGCCCCCTGGTCAACACCGGCATGCTCGAGATGGGGCAGTGGGGGCAGGAGAAATTCTACCGGCTCACGCCGCGCGCCCAGCAGCTCCTGGAGCCGTCGGAGGAGGATCGCTTCTCGCAGTTCTACCTCACGCCGAGCTTCGAGATCATGGCGCCCGCGGGCATGTCACCGCTGCTGTTCTTCCGCATCGGTGAGCTCGCTGAGCTGACCGCCTGCGACCGCGCGAACACCTACAAGATCACCGAGGTGTCCATCGAGCAGGCCCTGGAGCGGGGCTGGCGGCGCGACGACATCCTGGAGTTCCTGCGCGACAACAGCCAGATCGGCCTGCCGGAGAACGTCGATCAGACCCTCCGCGGGTGGGTCGGGCACCACGGCGACGTGGAGTTCCACGACGTGATGCTGCTCACGGTGCATCGCACGCAGATCCGCCGGTTGGAGACGCACCGGCACCTCAAGCCGTTCCTCCTGCATCGCTTCGTGCCCGGGATGTACGCCGTCGATCGCACGCGCATGGCCGAGCTGGGCAAGGCGCTCACCGCCGCGGGGTTCAACCCGGCGCCGCAGACCCGCAAGTACCCCGACGACCCCCAGCAGGTCGAGGCCCGCAAGCGGCTGCTGGAGCTCGTCGCGAACGCTCGCGAGAGCCGCACGGATCAGCTCGCCGCCAGCCAGGCCGCCGACACCCAGCCGGAGGGACTCCATGTAGTCCCCGGCACGGGTCACAACTCCAAGCCGCGGCGCCGCAAGCGCAACGATCTGCCGCCGCGTCGCACCCCCCGGGAGGTCCGCGAGCTGTGCGAGCGGGCGATCGCGCTCAAGCTGAACCTGGAGCTGCTCTACGTCTCACGGGACGACAAGCGGAACCACATCCGCGTGGCCCCCGAGCGGCTGGCGATCAACCACCAGGGTCAGCAGGTGCTCGTCGCGCGAGATCTCGGCAAGGACGCGCGTCTGTCGTATCAGCTCGCGCAGATCGAGCGGATGAACACGATCGAGAGCTGAATCCTTGCCGGCTCCCCTCCCCCCCCACACCGTCGCGCTCGTCACCGGCGCCTCCTCCGGCATCGGCGAGGCGATCGCGCGGGCCATCGCAGCGCGGGGTCCCAGCCGCCTCGTCCTCGTCGCGCGACGCGCCGATCGCCTGGCGCGCCTCGTCGCGGAGCTGGGCTCCTGCGCCGTCGCGCGGCCCACCGATCTCACCGATCCCGCGCAGGTCGCTGCGCTCATCGCCGCCGAGCCGCGCGTGGATCTGCTGGTGAACAGCGCCGGCTACGGCTGGTCGTCGGATGTCGTGGATCAGTGCCGCGAGGCTCCGCGTCTGGAGCGGATGATCGATCTCAACTGCCGCGCCGTGGTGTCGCTGACCTGTGCGTGGCTGCCCGGTATGCAGGAGCGCCGTCGGGGATGGATCCTCAACGTGGGCTCGATCGCGGGGATGATGCCGATGCCCACCGTCGCCGTGTACGCGGCGACCAAGGCGTTCGTACACAGCTTCTCGGAGGGGCTGCGCGTGGAGCTGCGCGGCACCGGCGTGGCGGTCCACCTGCTGGCCCCCGGGCCCGTGGACACGGAGTTCTTCTCCATCTCTCACCCGGGCCTGGCCGGCCGGCCCCTAGGGCCACTCTTCGCGAAGGTGACCCCCATGGCCGAGCGCGCCGTACGCGACCTGCTGGCCGATCGACCGTTCCGGGTGCCCGGCCCGCACCTGCGGCTGGGGATGGGGCTGGCGAGCTCTCTGCCGTGGCGCCTGTGGCGTCCGCTGGTGCGGCACACCCTCCGGCGCGCCGGCAGCATGGTGACCGGCGATGACGGGGCCTGAACCCGTGCCCGCCGATCCTTACACCCGCGATCCCGGGGCTCCCGCGAGCTTCGCCGACGCGATGGCGCAGCTGGAGCGCTGCGTACGTCGTCTGGAGGCGGGCGATCTGCCGATCGAGGCGGCGCTGGAGCTGTACGAGGAGGGGGTCCGTCTGCAGGCGCTCTGCGCGGATCTGCTTGCGCGTAGAGGACCCGTGCGCGCGTCTCGGTTGGCCCTTCGGGAGCCGACTGAGTAGGATGCACACCTGCCGCCTGTCCCGATCGGGGCTGGTCGAACCGGGGACGAGGCATGTTCGAGACCGTCGGGCGAGAACGGACGCAGAATCGTCGCCGCAAGGCGGGGGCGTTCTTCATCTCCCTGCTGGTCGACGCCTCCATCGTCGGGGTGCTCGCTGGCGTCTTCATGCTGTCGGTGCAGTATATGACGGAAGATGAGGAGGAGCCCGGCGAGGTCACCTTCACCGCCGCCGCGCCCCCCCCGCCGCCGCCCCCGCCGCCCGCCGGCGGCGGCTCGAAGCCGAAGACCGAGAAGAAAGAGAAGCCCAAGGAGCCCGACCCCGAGCCTGATCCCGATCCCGAGCCGGACCCCGAGCCGGAGCCCGATCCCGAGCCGGAGCCCGAGCCGGAGGTCGAGGAGGAGATCGGTGAGGAAGGCGGCGTCGAGGGTGGCGTCGAGGGTGGCGTCGTCGGCGGCGTCGTCGGCGGCGTCGTCGGCGGTGTGCTCGGCGGTCAGCTCGGCGGCACCGGGATCCGCGCGGTCCACTGGTCGCAGGTCAAGCCCAAGCGGCGCGTCCCCCCCAAGATGCCCGAGGCTGCCAAGGCCCTCAACTTCAAGGAGGAGCGCTGCCAGGTGCGCTTCTTCATCGACGAGAAGGGCAAGCCGTACGACATCAAGATCGAGACCTGCCCCGCGATCTTCCACGAGTCCGCAAAGAAGGCCGCCTGGGCGTGGCGCTTCTACCCCTACAAAGTCGAGGGCAAGGCCCAGAAAGCGCAGTTCGTGCTTGTCATCAAGTACAAGCTGCGCTGATCGGGCGACCCTCGCGTCGGAGTCACCGCGATGGAATTTTCATTTGAAGAAATCATCCACAGCCTGTCGATCCCTGTCTGGATCGTCCTGATCATCCTGCTGATCATGTGCCTGTGGTGCATCTACGTGGCGATCGAGCGCCTGATCACCCTGGGCAAGGGCCGCGCTCAGTCGCGCGAGCTCGCCGCCGCCATCGGGGGCCCGCTCGGTCGGGGCGACGCGGGCGCGGCGCTCTCGCTGGTGGGCAAGGCCGAGTTCAAGCAGTCCTACCTGGGCCACATGCTCGGCGCGGGCCTCAAGGAGTACAACGCTCGCCCCGACCGCGCAGGCCTCGACGCCGCCCGTCGGGCCCTCGAGCGCACCGCCATCCTGGAGGGCGCAGAGCTCCGCAAGGGCATGAACATCCTCGCCACCACCGGCTCATCCGCTCCGTTCGTGGGGCTTGTCGGTACCATCTTCGGGATCATCTCCGCCTTCCAGGGCATGGCCGAGAGCGGCTCGGGCGGCCTGGGAGCGGTGTCGGCGGGTATCGCAGAGGCGCTGGTCATGACCGCGGTGGGCATCATCGTGGCGATCATCGGTGTGTGGCTCTTCAACTACTTCACGGCGCGCGTCGAGGCGATCTCCAACGACATGGCCATCATCTCGCAGGAGTTCATCGACTGGTGCGAGAAGCAGCTGCTGCCGCCGATGAATTCTGCGGACGCCGCCAAGTAGGGCGCCGCCAGGTAGAGACGCGGCCGGAGAGCGCGCCGGGGCCTCCACGAGCGCCGCACGCAGACAGGGCAGACAGGGCAGACAGGGCAGACAGGGCAGACAGGGCAGACAGGGGAGTCGACCATGGGCATGAACGTCGGGGGCAGCAGTGGCGGCCCGATGGCCGACATCAACGTCACGCCGCTGGTGGACGTGGTGCTGGTCCTGCTGAT
This sequence comes from uncultured Enterobacterales bacterium, assembly GCA_964464515.1. Lineage (GTDB taxonomy): Bacteria > Myxococcota_A > UBA796 > UBA796 > UBA2385 > CAYXGP01. The sequence goes on along the minus strand of CAYXGP010000019.1, from coordinate 30,653 downwards.
CATCTTCATGGTCGTCACGCCCATGCTGTCGTCGGGGGTGGACGTGAAGCTGCCGAAGGCGAAGTCTGCGGACGAGTCCCAGGACGTCGGGCAGCACCTGGTGGTGTCCATCCGCGAGGACGAGGCGATCTTCGTGGACACCGATCGCTCCAGCCGCGACACCCTCATCGGCGATCTCAACGACCAGTGGCGCATCGCTCCCAGCCGCGCGCTGCTGATCAAGGGCGACTCGCGCCTCAAGTGGGGTCAGGTCCACGAGGTGATGTCGCTCATCCAGGAGAACGGGCTCAACACGATGCTTCTGGCCACTGAGAAGGCGGAGTAGACCTCGATATGGGAATGAACCTGGGCGGGCTCTCCGGCAAGGGGGGGATGAAGGACATCAACGTCACCCCGTTGATCGACGTGGTGCTCGTGATGCTGATCATCTTCATGGTGATCACCCCGATCATGATCAACGAGATGGCGGTGAACCTCCCGGAGAAGACCGAGACGGTCGAGCAGGAGGACATGCCGAAGCAGCAGGTGGTGGTGGCGGTCTGTGAGGACGGCACGGTCGCCCTCAACCGCCAGATCATGAACATGGAGACCCTCGCGGTGAAGGTCGCCCAGCGTCTGCGGTCGAAGTCCAAGAAGGTGGTGTTCGTCGACGGCCATCCCGAGGCGCCCTACGACCGCATGGTCGAGCTCATGGACGCCGTCCGCAACGCCGGGGCGGACAAGATCGGTCTGGCTTCGCTCAAGACCCCCGAGGAGTTCCGCGCATGCACCGCAGCGGCTGCGGCGCCCCCTCCCCCCGCCGCGCCGGAGGCCCCAGCGGGGTGAGAACGGGAATGCCGCCGGCTGGATTGCTTCGGGACTGGGCGCCGCCGCGCCGCGCCGCGATCGACGCGCTGCTGCAGGCTCGCTTTCACGACGCGTGGCCCGAGCAACTCGGGGTCGCCTGCCGCTATCCGCTGGAGACAGGCGGCAAGCGGATCCGCGCGCTGCTGACCCTCGCGGTCGCCGAGTGCCTTGCGCCCGATGCAGATCCGCGGGGCCCCCGACACGCCGCAGCGGCGGTCGAGGCGATCCACGCCTACTCCCTGGTCCACGACGATCTGCCCGCCTTGGACGACGACGAAGAGCGGCGGGGGCGCCCCACGGTGCACGTGGCCTTCGGCGAGGCGCCGGCCATCCTCGTGGGAGACGCGCTGCTCACGGAGGCGTTCGCGTTGCTCGCCGATGCTCCCCTGCCCGCGGAGTGGATCGTCGCGCTCGTGGGGGAGCTGGCGCGCGCGGCGGGACACCGGGGGATGGTGGGTGGTCAGGGCGCGGACATCGGCATGGCGGGGCCGGTGACCGACGTGGAGACCCTGCTGCGCCTGCACCGCGGAAAGACCGGCGCGCTCATCGCCGCCGCTGCGCGGCTGGGGGCCATCGCCGTGGGCGCCGATGACGAGACGCTGGCGCGGATCGGCACCTACGGGGAGGCGCTTGGGCTGGCCTTCCAGATGGCCGACGACATCCTCGATGAAGATGAGGACGCTGGCGATGACGGGCCCCCCAGCTACGTGCGGTTGCTGGGCCGGCAGGAGACCAGCCGAAGGGCACAGGCGCTGGCGGACGAGGCGATCGCAGCCGTGACAGCGTTGCCCCAGGCGGTGCTGCCCCGCTCGGAGGTCCTGGTGACCCTCGCGCGGTTCGCGGTCGCCCGCGACCACTGAGGGCTGCGCGATGCCCCGCGAGCGGCTGGATGTTCGGCTCGTCGCGTTGGGCCTCGCCCCCTCTCGTCACCAGGCGCAGGCGCTCATCCGCTCCGGCGTGGTGCTGGTCGGCGAGGTGCCACACGACAAGCCGGGGACGCGGATCGACACGGCCGCCGCGGTTCGGCTGCGGCGGGTGGGCCGCCGGTTCGTCAGTCGCGGAGGTGAGAAGCTGGAGGCGGCACTGGAGGCCTTCGAGGTCGCCGTCCCCGGTCGGGTCTGCGCGGATCTGGGGGCGAGCACGGGCGGGTTCACCGACTGCCTGCTCCAGCGCGGCGCCGCGAAGGTCTACGCGGTGGACGTCGGATACGGCCAGCTCGCCTGGAAGCTCCGGCAGGACCCGCGCGTGGTGGTGATGGAGCGCACCAACGCAAGGCACCTCGCGGGGCTGCCCGAGCCGGTGTCGCTCGTGGTGGGAGATCTCTCGTTCATCTCGCTGATCAAGATCTTCCCGGCGGTGCTGCGGCTGGGCGCGACCGAGGCGGTCCTGCTGGTGAAGCCGCAGTTCGAGGCGGGCCGAAGCGGCGTGGGTCGGGGCGGCGTGGTCCGCGATCCCCAGGTGCGCGCGGCGGCCATCGACGGGGTCGCCGAGGCCGCTCGCGATCACGGGATGACCCTGCGCGGGCGCATCCCCTCCCCCATCGCCGGCGCCAGGAAGGGCAACATCGAGGAGCTGATCTGGCTGGAGCTGCCGTGTCCCTGAGCGGCAGCGTGTCCCTGTTGTGCAGGCTGCTGCTCGGTGCGATCCTGCCGGGGGTCTTGTTGGGGGCCTGTCACGACGAGGCTCCGGCGCTCCCCCCGCCCCTGCTGCAAACGGCAGAGCCGCCGATCGGTCGGCTGGTCCGGGCCGGTGATCTCCTCGGCTTTCTGGCCCGTCCGTCCGGGGGCGACACCGGCGCCGCCCAGCTCCACCTCGCGCCGGCTCTGGATGAAGACACGCGGGCGACCGCGCTCGCTGCGGCGCGGGAGGGCGTGACGGTCCTGGCGATCCCGCCGGAGGTCTCCACCCAGCGCGGACGCGCGTACCTGGAGCGGATCGCGTCGGGGGAGATCACCGTGCGCTGCACCCGCTCCGAGTGTCCTCGATGAGCGGACCTCCATGAGGCGGCTCTCATGAGCAGGATCGTGCGCGGCCTTCGGTTCGCGGTCGGCCTGAGCCGCGGGATCCGCCGGGGCGACTTCCTGCGGCCCGGTCCGGAGCCGGTCGGATCCCCGGACGGTACTCAGGAGGCGCCACTGACCGGCTCGGCCTGGGCCCGGCTGCGGCGGGAGCCGTCGTGGTTCACCCTGAGTCGGCACCGACTGGTCGTGCACGGATTGACAGAGCCGCTCACGATTCTGCACCTGACCGATCTGCACCTGCGGGGAGAGACCCCGTGGCTGGAGGCCCTGTGCGCGGCGATCTCCGGGCTGTCCGCGGACCTCCTGGTGCTCACTGGAGACGTGGTGACGCGCGGGTGGACCGCGCCGGCCGCGCACCGGCTCCTCTCTGCGCTGCCAGACTGTCCGCTCGGTCGCTACGCGGTCATGGGCAACTGGGAGTATTGGGCGCAGGCGCCGCCGGACGTCTGGGAGCCGCTGCTCGCCGAGCACGGAGTGGCGCTGCTGATCGATGAACACCGGCGGGTCGGCCCCATCACGCTCGTCGGGTTGGATGATCTCCTTGGGGGCCAGCCCGACGTCGCGAGCGCTCGGGGGCCCTGGAGCGCCCCTGGCGTTGTGTTGGCTCACTGCCCTGCGATGTTCCCGGAGATCGCCGGGCCGGGGGTGGCGCTTGTGTTGTCCGGACACTCCCATGGAGGGCAGGTGCGGGTGCCCGGGTGGGGGCCGATGTGGGTGCCTCACGGCACCGATGACCGCGTCGCGGGTTGGTTTCGGGAAGGCGAGAGTCACCTGTTCGTGTCGCGTGGGTTGGGTTGGTCGGTGGCGCCGCTGCGGATGTGGTGTCCGCCTGAGATCGCGCTGCTTGAGCTGGTCCCCTCCTGAAGGCTGCGCCAGCGCAGATCCGACCACGAGGGCTCGTCCCGCGAGGCGCGCGGCTTCTGCGGAGGAGGTATGCAGGGGGATGGCGCGACTGGGATCACAGGAACGACCTTGACTGAACCGAGCCGCCGGATCCTGTTCTTCGTCCAGCGCAACATCTTTTATCTCGATCTGGCGGTGGCCTTCCGGATCCTCCGAACCGCTGGTTTTTCGGTGGAGCTGATCGTCGGCGAGTCCCAGACGGGCGACCTGCGGGAGCGCCTGCGTCAGACGGACGCGTTCTGTCTGGGCACCTGGTCGGACATCTTCGACATCTACAACGATGAGCTGGATCGCTCCCTGTCGGCGCTGAAGCTGTTCAAGGAGCTGCATCCCGACCGGGTCTGCTTCTTCATGGGCCTGCACAGCACGATCTACCCCGAGCTGATCGCGCGCTACCCGTTCGTCGACGCGGCCTTCGTCGGCGACGTCGAGCGGAACGCGGTCCCCTTCTTCGAGGCGGTCAGGGCGGGTCATGCCGTGGATGACATCCCTGGCCTGAGGTTCCGCAGAGACGGTCGTGTCGTGAGCTCCGGGCCGGCGAAACTCACCGACCTCACCCAGCTACCTCCGCCCGACCTGGAGACCTTCCTGAAGATCCCGGGCGCCTTCCGGTACGGCGTCCGCATCCCCTTCGGACGAGGCTGTCCCAACCGCTGCTCGTTCTGCTTCAATCCCAGAATAGGCGAGAACACGGGCGTCCCGAAGGGTGATCTGCCGAGATACTACCCCCCGTCGTATCTCGTCGAGGTGGTGAAGAGTCTGCTCGCCCTGAATGACCCGTCCATCACCAGCATCTATTTCATCTACGGTACGTTCTCCCACTCAAAGAAGTTCCTCCGCGAGTTCGCAGAAGCATACCGAGACATCGGCTTCCCCTACCTCTGCACGACCCGCCTCAACAACGTCGACGATGAGGTCGCCCGCCTGCTCCGTGAGACGAATTGCACGAAGGTCACCGTGGCTATCGAGTCCGGCGTGGAGCGCCTTCGGAACGGCGTCTTGAGAAAGGACCTGTCCGATAAGCAGATCTACCGCGGCATGGCTACGCTGAAGAGGCACGGGCTGCGCGTGGGGTGCAACGTGATGATGGGGTTCCCCGACGAGTCTCTGGAGGACGCCTTCACCTCGCTGGACATGGCTCGCAGTCTCAACGCTGACTATGTGGTCCCCGGGCTATATCAGCCGATACCCGGAACCGACCTCGCCAGGTACGCCGTCGAGAGGGGCTGCATCACCGCCGAGTACGATCTCTCGGTGATGAACTACGAGACGTCGATGCTCGACATCCCCGATCGGAGGCGAATCGTCAACCTCTGCTCGCTGTCCTCTCTGTACATGGCGCTGCCGCTCCGTCCGCTGTTCCGGGTGCTGCTGCACCTCCCACCCAACCGGTTTTTTCTGTTCTTCAAATTCCTGCCGAAGCTGAAGACCGGGCTCCGGTTCGAGATGAAGGAGCGGTCGTTGGCAGACAAGGTCGGCTTCGTCCTTCACCACGTCCGCTCCACGCTCCTGTTGAACAGCCGCCCCTCGGTGATCCCCGACCGACCCTCTCAGCTCAACCAGGAAGCGAATCAGTCGACCTGAAGCGACGGCCGAGCGAGAGAGCAGGGGCGGTTCAGCTTCGGCGGAAGACGAGGGTCATCATGGTGCCGGGGAACGGCGGCCCCCGCCCCTCCGGGACACCTCCGGAGTGAAGCGCCTGAGCGCCAGCGATGAACTCGCCCGCGTCGCGATCGACCGCTTCATAGGGGGTGCCCAGGTAGGGCATCTGTGTCGAGATCAGCGCCAACCCGTGCCTCGCGAACATCACGGCCAGCGTGCGAGGGCTGAAGAAGTGGATGTGGTAGGGCGGGTTGAATTGGTTCCAGTCGAGCCCGTACACGAGCGCGCAGGGGGAGTCTATGTTGGGCGTCGCGCAGATGAAGAAGTGCCCCCCTGAGCGCAGCTTGCGCGCCAACAACGCGACCGACTCCTCGGGGTCCATCAGGTGCTCGATCACGCCGCGCATCATGACGACGTCGAAGAACCCGTCGTCCAGCGCCGCCAGGTTGGAGACGGTGTCGAGCACGTGGACGTTGGAAGAGCCGCGCACATACTCGGTGGTCACCCGGTTGAATTCGTAGCCGTACTTCTCGAATGTCGCCGGAAAGACACCCAGAAAACGTCCGTTGCCGCACCCGAAGTCCAGCAGCCGGCCTCCCTGTGCGAAGGGCAGGAGGGCGTCCCGATCCTGAAGATACTGTACGTCTCGCTTGCGGAGGAGCTCCGTGTCTCCCGCGGGGTTGTAGGAGGTGTTGAAGTGTGCGGCGCCGTAGAGCTCCGAGAGCGCCTCGGGGGAAGGCATCGGGTCCGCGAACATGTATCCGCAGGTCGCGCAGCGCAGGAAGCGATGGCCGTCCCTGGCGCCCGCGACGTGGAGCGAGCTCTGCCGACAGATGCCGCAAGTGGTTGGGGTCATGGGATCTCCGGGCTTCGGCGCGGGGCGCGATCACGCAGGCGGGGTGGCCGCTACACAAGCCCGCGCATCTCCCGCAGGAAGGTGGTCTCGACGGCCTCGGGGCGGGCGCGCATCTCCGCGTCTGGAGGCGGAAGCAGCGGGGCCTCATCGACGATGAAGGAACAGATCCGGTCCAGCGTGGCGTGGCGGCCGGGGAGCAGCTCGTCGGTGTTGCCGAATCGAAGCTGGCCCATGTGCTGGGGCTCTTCAGTGACCAGCGGGTAGTCCATGCAGATTCGGAGGAAGTAGCGGTGGGCCCATCGGTACGCGACGCGCGCGGTCTCGATGCTGCGGCCGCGCTCCAGCAGCGCAGCGATCGTGGGCCAGAACACCTCGGGCCGATCGACGAACTCGGAGCAGCTCGTGTGCGCGTAGGTGGCTCCGCCGGTGCGCGCCACGGGCTGCCCCGCGCAGGCCATCTCCAGCCCGATGGTCGAGCCCGACACGACGCCTACCGAAGCGATGTCGGCGAGCGTGTAGGAGCTGACGTCTTCCCTGGGCATCACCACCCGCAGGTTCTCCAGACCCGCTCCGCGCAGCGCGTGCGCGTCTGCCAGCACCTCGTGGTTGGTGCCGCGGTCGGTGTTGATGTTCGGGTGGATGCGGATGACCCACATCAGCTCCGGGTGGGCCGTCGCGTGGTGTCGGAGCGCCGCGAGGAGCTCTCCGGGCCCCGGGAACGCGCCGCGACGCCGCTCGGGGAACGCCGCGATCTCGTCCGGTGAGGAGGTGAACACCGCGACCACGGGACGCTCATCCAGCCGACAGTGCGCGCGGACCGCGGAGACCTCCTGCGGGGCAGGGCTGAAGGTCAGCCAGGACTGTCGTCGCTTGTGCTGCCGGTCGAGGAGGGCCTGGTGCGTGGCCTCCAGCTCCGCGCGGGAGAGGGGGACGTCGGCCCACTCCGCCCAGGTCTCCCGGTTGGAGCGCAGCTGATGGGTCTGCTCGTTCTCCGAGAACCGTATCGTGTCTCTTCGCAGACCCCGCTCGTGGGTCAGGAAGCGGATCCCCCGCTGCTTGCAGCGCTCGATCATCGCGTGGTGCGCGAAGAAGCGCCCGTTGAGCAGCAGCACGGAGTCGGGCTGCAGGTCCGCCAGCGCGCGGTCCACGGCCTCGGACGCCAGGGCGGTGGCGGACAGCAGCCGTCGGGCGACCATCATCCTGCGGACGTCGCGCCGCTGGAGCACCGCGCTGCGGTACTGGCTGATCAGAGAGGAGCGGAACCAGAGGCCGACGGGCTGATCGCGCCACCTCGCGTTCGGGAGGTCCGCGTCCTGGATGGTGCCGCACCACTCCTCCACCTCCTCTCGCTCGCCGGCGGGGAGGTAGTCTCCGAGCCATCGCGTGGGGTTGTGGAGCCGCTTGTACAGCTTCAGGACCAACATCTCGCAGACGCGGCAGGCGCCGGCGTGACGCGGATCGAGTGAGTCGCCGATCAGGCCGCTGTTCTGAAGGCGCGTGAACATGTCACATGCGTCGAACAGGCCGTCACAGGTCAGGAATGTGACGCGGTGGCCGCGGACCCGGAGCGCGTGCGCCCAGCTCACCTCGAGGTGGGTGTGGTAGTTCAGGGCCGCGAATGGCGCGAATATCAAGATGTGCTGGCCCATGGGCTGCGGCACTAACGACGGCTGTACCGCTGGGCAAGGGGTCTCGCGCGGGCCTCCCGCGGAACGACGTCGCCGGGGTAAGGGGGGCGCCTGGGGCGCTGCACGGAGGCTGTATGGCGGACAGAGTCCTGATCACGGGCGGTATGGGGTTCCTCGGGAGCCACTTGACCCACCGTCTCCTACAGGAAGGCCACGAGGTCTGGGCGATCGACCTGTTCGAGCCCCCGTTCGCCGACCGGCTCCGCGACTTCGACCGCTTCCACCTCGTGATCGACACCATCAAGAACCGCCCGGTGCTCAGGAAGCTGGTAGATCGCTGCGATCTGATCTGCCACCTGGCGGCGGTGGCGAGCCCCGAGCAGTATGTGACCAAGACCCGCAAGGTCATGGACATCACGCTGCTCTCGGGCCTCGATATGGTCGAGATGGTCCGCCTGACCGGCAAGATGCTGTTCTTCACCTCCACCTCGGAGATCTACGGCCGTAACACCCGCCTGCCGTTCTCAGAGGACGACGATCGGGTGCTGGGGAGCGCTGACATCGATCGGTGGTGCTACAGCACGAGTAAGGCTGCCCTGGAGCACTACATCCGGGCATGCCACCTGGACGGGCATCTCGACTACCTCACCATCCGCGTCTTCAATTGTTACGGTCCGCGGCTGCGCGGGCGTGTGGTAGACGCGTTCGTCGACGCGGCGCTCACGGGGCGCGCGCTGACGATTCACGGCGACGGAACCCAGACCCGCAGCTTCACGTTCGTGGATGATCTGATCGCGGCCGTGCTGAAGCTCCTGCGGGATCCCGCCACCCACAACCGGGTCTACAACGTGGGCAACCCTGTAGAGGTGAGCGTGCTGGAGCTGGCGCGCGCCATCCTCTCGCTGACCGGACGCGGCGAGGACGCCCTCCGGTTCATGCCACACACACAGGCGATCGGCGAGAGCTACGAGGACATCCCGCGTCGCGTGCCCGACATCTCGCGCCTCTCGGAGGCGACCGGGTGGGCGCCGACCACCGCGCTCCGCGAAGGCCTCAGGTCGATGATCGACTACCGGCGGAGCGAGCTCCGGCGGGGGCACTTCCTCCCGCGGGGCCTCCCTCTGGAGGTGGCATGAGCGATGAGCGCGCGCCCATCCCCTACTGCCGGCACCACACCGGCGAGGAGGAGATCGCCGCGATCGTCGAGACCCTCCGCGGGGGATGGATAGCGCGGGGGCCCCGGGCCCGGGAGTTCGAGGCCCGGGTCGCCGAGCGGGTCGGGGCGAGCCACGCCATCTCGTGCGCGAACGGCAGCGTGGCGCTGGAGATCGCCCTCCGCGGGCTCGGTATCGGCCCCGGCGACGACGTGATCGTGCCCTCGCTGACCTGGGTGGCGACGGCGATGGCGGTCGTCCTGGTGGGCGCTCGCCCGGTGTTCGCCGACGTCTCACCACAGACCCTCTGCCTCTCACCCGAGGCGGCCAGCGCGCGCTGGACCCCGCGGACCCGCGCGGTCATCGCCGTGGACTTCGCCGGTCGGCCCCACGAGGCTGCGGCCATGCGGGCCCTCGTCCGGTCTCACGGCGCCTCGCTGATCGCGGACGGCGCCCACGCATTCGGCGCCGCCCATCCCGACGGTCGCGCCGTGGGAGGCGACGGAACGGCCGATCTCACCACGTTCAGCTTCCATCCGGCCAAGACACTCACCACCGCAGAGGGCGGGATCATCACCACGGCTGACGCCGACGTGGCTGCCCGCATGGCGCGGATACGCTCCGGCGGGATCACCCGGGACTTCCCCGGCTCCCGCGGGCGGTACGACTTCCTCGCCACAGAGGTGGGCAGCAACCACCACCTCTCCGAGCTGCATGCGGTCCTGGGACTGGTGCAGCTGGGCCGTCTGGACGACTTCCTGGCGCTGCGCCGCAGCCGCTGGGAGGGCCTGCTCGCCCGCCTGCAGCCCCTGGCCGATCGCCTGATCCTGCCCGCGCACCCGGCGGGCTCCTGTCACAACCTCTTCATCGTGCAGCTCACGGGCGACCGCGGCGACTCCTCGCGGCGTGACGCCATCCTCGCGCGGCTTCGGGCGCGGGGGGTGCTGGCTCACATGCACTACCCGCTGCTTCACCGCCAGCCGATCTTCTTGCGGGACGCGCAGGGCCTGGACGCGCTCCTGCCGGCCTCCGTGAACTACTCCCGTCGCGCCATCACCCTCCCGCTCTTCCCCCACCTCACCGATCACGAGCTCGATCGCGTGGCCGCGGAGACCGCCGCAGCCCTCGACGCAGCTCTCCCCGTGTCAAGCTGATCCCGGGAGCCTCCGATGCCGCCCCGTAACACCGTGAATTTCGGCCCCTACACGATCGGAGATGGTCACCCGGTGCGGGTGGTCGCCGAGATCGGCGTCAATCACCTCGGCGACACCGCGCGGATGCGGGACATGATCGCCGCCGCTCACGAGGCCGGGGCGGACGTGCTGAAGTTCCAGACCTACCTTTCCGAGCGCCGCTACGACCGTCGCACCAACCCCAAGGCCGACCTGTTCATCAAGAACCTCGCCCGCTGGGAGTTCTCCCGCGATGAGGACGCGGAGCTCTGGGAGTACGCGAGGTCGCTCGGCGCGGTTGTGTTCACGTCGCCCTTCGACCCGGAGAGCGCTGCGTTCGCCGACGAGATGGGCTCGGTGGGGTTCAAGCTGGCGGCGTTCGAGATCGTGAACCTGGAGCTGGTCCGCGCCGTCGCGCAGTACGGAAAGCCCGTGGTGTTCTCGCGCGGCATGAGCTCGAAGGAGGAGGTGGAGCGCTGCGTGCAGATCCTCGAGGAGCACGGCTGCCCGGTGATCATCCTGCACTGCATCTCGTCCTACCCGACCATGAAGAAGGACAGTCACCTTGCGATGATCCACACGCTGCGGGAGCGCTATCGCTGGCCCGTGGGGCACTCCGATCACACCCGCGGCTGCGACATCCCGCCGCTGGCTGTGGCCGCCGGGGCGAACATGATCGAGAAGCACTTCACGGTGAATCCGAAGCTCCGCGAGTCGGACAACCCGTTCTCCATCACGCCCGACGAGCTCCGCGAGATCATCTTCCGCGTGCGGCAGGTCGAGCAGTGGATGGGCCGCGGCGACGTCGATGTCGTCGATACAGAGCGTTACATGCATGATTTCAGGCGCGTCACAGACTGATGCGCCTGCGTTTCCGCACCCGCGGCGGTCCCGTCCATGGCTGGGGGAACATCTTTCGCCTGGCGTCCTTCGCGGACTGGTGTCGCAAGCGGGGGCACAGAGACTGCCTGTTCTTCGTGGAGGGTCCGCCCGCGGTCCACGCCTGGCTGCGTGAGCGAGACTTTGAAGTGGTGGAGCTCCCAGAAGACACCTCGGTCGAACACGAAGAGGCGGTCGTCGTCGCTCACGGTCGCTCCGACGTCGTGATCATGGAGATGCTCGAGGTCACCTGGGATCGCCAGGCCATGCTGCGGCGGCATGCCGATCGGCTGGTGGTGTTTGATGACCTGTGTGATCGCGCCTGCTGCGCGGACCTTGTGGTCTGTGGCCAGGCCCTCCCCAGCACCGCCAACGAGATCCTGAGCGCGCCGCACACCCGGTTCCTCACGGGGCCGGACTACTTCCTGTCGCGGCCAGAGTTCCTCGCGTACGCCGATCGTCCGCGCGCGCTCCGCCAGCGCGTGAGCCACGTCCTGGTCTCGCTCGGCGGCGGTCGCTACGACGTCGGCTACCTCAAGTGCGCCCTTGCGCTCCGCGACCCTACCCTCCAGGCGACCTTCATCCTGGGCTACGCCAATCACGGTCGGCTGGCGGCGCGCATCCAGCAGATCCTGCCTTCAGCCCGTGTGCTCGGCGGCGTAGGTGATATGCCCGAGCGCCTGTGGGCCACCGATCTCGCGGTGGTCAGCGCGGGGTACACCAAGCTCGAGGCGGCCCTCACCTCCACCCCCGCGGTGATGATGTCAGTGCAGTGGCATCAGATCCCGCTGGCGTCGGAGTTCTCGCGCGTGAGCGGGATGCGGGATCTCGGCTACATGAGCTACGTCCATCCGCGCGAGATCTCGGCTGCCGTGGCGGCGCTCCAGCCTCGCAGCGCCCGCGCAGCGGCCACTCGCGCGGCGCGGGCGGTGGTGGACGGTCGGGGCTTCGAGCGCGTCTACAGCGCCATCTTCGAAGGGGCCAATCTCGAAGGGGCCATCTTCGCGGGGGAGCCCTCGTTGTGAGCGCTCCGGTGCTCGCGGTGGCGCTGGCGCGCGTGGGCTCCACGCGGCTGCCGGGGAAGATGCTGCTTCCGTTCGGGGACGCACCGACCGTGGTCGACGCTGCCCTGAGGCGGGCGGCGCGCTGCGAGAGCGTCGGCGAGGTGGTGCTCGCCACCTCCACCCATCCCCGCGACGACGTGCTCGCCGACGTGGCCGCGCGCTGCGGCGTGCCGCTCATCCGGGGCAGCGAGGACGACGTGGTGGCCCGGATGATGCGCGCGGTGTCTTCGGCCCGTGTAGCGCCCGACCTGGTGGTGCGCGTCTGCTGCGACAACCCGCTCCTGATACCCTCTCTCGTTGACGACGCCGTGCGGCAGCTGCGGCGGAGCGGCGCTGACCTCATCACCCCGTTCGAATTCAACACGCTGCCGTTCGGCGTGAGCGCGGTGGTCTTTACTCGGCGTGCCCTGGAGCGGATCGACCAGGAGGCGCGGGCACCCGCCTACCGTGAGCACGTCGAGAACTTCTGCTTCGAGAACCCGGAGCGGTTCGCCATTCAGTACCAGGCGGCGCCTCCCGGGCTGTCCTGGCGGGAGCTGGTCCTCACGCTGGATGTCGCCATCGACCGCGCGCGGCTGGAGCGGTTTCGGCGGATCCTGGACGGCGTTCCGCCCGGGGATGAGCTCGCGACCCTGATCGCAGCACGGGAGCAGGCGGCTGTTACGAACGCACCTGTTACGCCGGCTGTGATCAGCAGCGCCGACGGGGAAGAATTCCATATTCGCGTGCTCCAGGCCCCCGATGGCCCCCGCTACGGGATCTGCACGGCCGGATCGAACGCGCCCGTCTTTCTCGACGTCCAGGACAACACCACGCGTGACACGCCGGCGGCGTTCTTTGCGCGTGCGCGCAGTCGACTCACTGCACTCCTGGCGGCCGGTCCGCTGCGGCAGCTCTCGCTGATCGAGGGCCCCCGGAACGAGGGGGCCAGGAGTGAGGGGGCCTGGACTGAGGGGTCCTGGACTGAGGGATCCGTGCCGCCGGCAGAGAAGCGGGTGCGAGCCAGCCGGCGGAGTTTCGCCCATCCCCGTCACGTCACGTTTCCGCCGCGCGTGGTCATCGCGCTACCTGCTACGTCCCGTCTCTCTGAAGATGGGCTCCGGGAAGGTGGGCTCTCGGACGACCAGCTCTCGGCGCTCTGTGCCCAGCTCGCGCGGGGACCGGTCGAGGCGATCGAGGTCACCGATCATCCGGCCGCCGCGCGCATCCGGTCGCTCCTCCAGGAGCGCCTCGGCGCTGCGCCACTGCAGGCCACACCACCGCAGGCGGGTCCCCTGAACGCCGCGCCGCTCTGCGAGGAGATGTTCACCACGTTGCGGGTTCATGCAGACGGCCGACTCACGCTGGGCGAGGCTCCGATCGGCCACCTCCGCGACGGGCTGGAGGCGGCCTGGAACGGCGAGCCGGCCTGGCGGCATCGGGTGGCGATCCTGAACGGGGGGGCACCGTGACCCTCGCCGCGATCTGCCAACCCCACTACCTGCCCTGGATCGGCTACTTCGAGATGATCGACCGGGTGGACCGGTTCGTGTTTCTGGACGACGCCTGGTTCATCAAGCGGGAGTGGAAGAACCGCAACCGCATCCGGATGGACCCGGCCAGCGCGCGCACCCGCTGGCTCACCGTGCCGATCATGCGAGCCGACCAGCGAGACACGCCGATCCATCTGGCGCGCATCGACCACACGCGGCCGTGGACCCGCCATCACCTGGACTGCGTTCGGCAGTCGTACCGCCGGACGCCGTTCTTCGACCGGGTCTACCCTGCCCTTCGGGCGTGGCTGGCCGAGACACCAGCCACGCTCGGCGAGCTGAACGTGACGCTCAATACGCGCCTGTGCGCGCTGCTGGGGATCGAGACCGAGCTGCTGCGCGCGTCGCGGCTCGGCGTGGGCGGTCGGAAGACGGCTCGCCTGGCGGCGATCTGCCAGGCGATCGGGTCGCCCCGCTACCTGGCCAACAACGGCTCCGCCGCCTACCTCGACCCGGCCTGCTTCCACGCTGTGGGCGTCGCGTGGCGGTATCAGGACTACACCCACCCCGAATACCCGCAGCGGGTCGGCCGGCGGGACCTGCCCTGGATCTCCCACCTCAGCGTGCTCGATCTCCTCTGCAACCACGGCCCGGAGTCCCTGGCGATCCTTCGGCGGGGCCGCCATGGATGAGCTGCTCGTCAGCGGGATGTTTCGGTCGGGGACCACCCTGGTCTCGCGGATCCTCAGCGCGCACCCGGCGGCGCTGGTGGTCTCGGACCCGTACGTCTACTTCTTCAAGGCCCTCCGCGATCACCACCGGCGTGCGCTCGGACTCGGCGCGATGGGCGGCCGGCCCACGCCGCACTGGTTCCTCGATCCCGACCAGGTGGTCCTGCAGGCCATCCAGGGCGACGATCTCAGCGCGCCGATCGATCCCGCCTCCCAGGAGCGCATCCGGGCCGATGTCGCCGAGTGGAAGAGCGCGCAGCACCCCGCCCTGGTCACCGCGCTCGAGGGAGTCCGTGGTGAGACGTGGAGGGACTTCTTCTCGGCGCTGCTCGCGGCCCTGTTTCGGCTGTACGGAGACGACACGGTGCGGATCCTGGGCACCAAGGTGAGCTGGTGCGACGAGTTCATCCCCGCGCTGGCCCGCGCCATGCCCCGCATGCGCTTCGTGCTGGTGGTGCGCGACGTCCGCGCGGTGGTGGCCTCCCAGAACCGACGCGAGGGTGCGGGCAGTGGCAAGCGCCCGCTGCTGTTCTACCTGCGCCACTGGCGCAAGAGCGTCGCCCTCACCGCGCGGTGGCTGCACGACACCCCGTGGCTGGCCGAGCGCGTCCACATGCTCCGTTACGAGGATCTGGCGCGTGCGCCCGAGCCGCGTCTGCGGGAGCTGTGCGGTTTTCTCGGCCTGGAGTGGTGCTCACGGATGCTCACGGACTGGACCGATCCGGCGCGCGGCGACTCCTGGACGCACAACTCCACTTTTCGGAGCGGCGCGGAGGGGCGTGGCATCTCCACGACCTCGATCGACCGCTGGCGGTCCGTGCTCACGCCCGCCGAGGTCGCGGCCATCGAGGCCTACGCGGGTCCGGAGCTGGCCTGGCTCGGCTACCCCCTGTCACCGACGATCGCCCCGGACGATGCGTGGACGCGCGCGGGGGTGGAGCCGCCCTTCGACCAGCTCTCGCGGTGGCTCCAGCCGTTCCCCGAGGCGCAGTATCTGCGCTCGCCCGCGGGCATGGCCCGGGAGTACGCCGCCGAGATCCTGCGCCGGTCCATGCTGGAGGGCCGGTCCACGCTGGAGGGGGGAGCTGTGCCCGCGGCGCTCATGGAGCCCATGTTCTTCGGCGAGGCCCACTACCACCGGCTGCGCGCGGCGTGGCAGGCGGCCCGGAGCGAGCGCGGGGAGCGGCCGTGAAGACAAGCCTGATCATCCTCGACACCACCGCACGTCTCGCCGGGCGCGCGGCGCTCCAGGAGCGGAGCGGCCTCCTCGACCGCGTCCAGCGTCTCGGCCCGACCGTCTGCTGGGGCCCCTCGGTCGGTGGGCTCCCAGCGTTCTCCAGCATGGATGCGCTGCGTCCGCGTCTGGGCGGCGTCGCGGCCGCGGTGCTGGTCGACGGAGATCAGATCTTCCTCGACGCGGCGCTCGCAGCGCGCGGCCTGTCGCGGTTCCGGCCCGATCGCGAGGATCTGTTCACCCAGTGGGAGCACTGCCGGCTGCCGGTGGGCGTGGGCGTGCGCGCGGTGGCTACGCGCGTCATCCCTGAGCTGGGTGGTGAGCGCCCCGCCGACTGGCTGGCGGCGATCCGAGACGCGCCGGCTGGCCGCAGGTTCCACTACGACACCGTACATCGGGTGCCGTTCGCGGAGAGCCTGCTGGACGCCCGGGACCGACCCGCGCTCCGCGCGGCGCTGGCCGAACGCGATCCCGTGAGCTGGGATCTGGAGGGCTTTTGTTCTCTGGCGACCGACCGCGCGACCGACCCCACGCCCTGCATGGACGCGCTGGCCTACTCCCCCCAGCCTGCGCCGCGGGTGGACGAGCGCGGCATGCCCGCCGCCTACGGGTTCGAGTCGCTGGCCTGCGCTCGATTTCCAACCTATGTGATGTTCGACATCACCAACCTCTGCAACGCCAGGTGCGTTCACTGTCCGCAGTCACTCGTGGAGGACGACGGCGGCCGGCCCGCGTTCCTCGGAGAGATCGGGCACCTCACGCTCTCAGCGTTCAAGCGGGTGATCGATGAGTGCGTGGGCCGGCCGATGCAGTTCGTGCGGATCACCGCCGACGGCGAGCCGCTGGTCAACAAAGCTGTCTTCGAGATGATCGAGTACGCCTCCGAGAAGGGGGTGGGGCCCGTCGGCCTGACCACCAACGGCTCGCTGCTCTCCGAGAAGCGCGCGCAGAGACTGGTCGAGTCAGGTGTCGCCATCGTCGATTTCTCGCTGGACGCCGCGCTGCCCGAGACGTTCCACGCCATCCGCGTGGGCCTGGACTTCGAGCGGACGCGTCGCAACGTGCAGCGTTTCATCGATCTACGCGATCGCTCAGGAGCGGACATCCAGGTGATGGTCAGCTTCGTCAAACAGGATGGTAACCACGACGAGGTGGACGCCTTTCGCGCGTATTGGGAGCCTCGTGTCGACAAGGTCCTGATCCGCGAGATGATCTCCAACATTGGACTGAATGAGCGGTCGGCGCACCTGTGGCCCGGATGGGACGCTCGCTGGCCCTGCGCCCACTTCTTCCGGCGCGTGGTGATCAACCACGAGGGGATCCTCAAGGCCTGCCCCATCGACTGGAGGCAGGAGACCAGCAACCTCCCTGTCGCCGCGCAGAGCATCTACGAGCAGTGGCACGGTGAATTCTATTGGGCGCACCGCATGCAGCACCTCAACGACGCCATCGCCCCGAGCTCCGCCTGCGCCGAGTGTCCTGACTGGGCGGGAACGCCGTGGAGTCTCGGGTACGAGAAGGTGATCGCCAGGCTGCGCGCTGCGGACTCTTCTGATTGATTCATCGAGATGAGTCCTGGGCTTCCCCCCCCAGCTCTTCCACGATCCCCTGCCACATCTTCTTGGGTGAGAACCCATCCAGCGCCATGAACACCACCGCAGTCATCGACTGGACGGCGTGGATCCACCAGTGCATCGTCAGCGCATACGCCACGGCGATGGCATCCAGCGAGCGCCCATCGGCCCCCTCCCCTGCCACCCCGAACAGCGCCAGCCCCGCCCGCACAGCGGCCTCGTAGGTGCCGGCGAACCCGGGCGCCGCCGGCAGCGCCATCCCTGCCATCGTCATCGCGAGGACGCCGACTCCTTCGCCGTAACCGATGGCGTCACCGATCCCGAAGGCCCGCGCCAGCGGCGGATACATGGCGCCGGTGAGCACCCACGTCACCACCGTGAGTCCGAGGATGGCGGCCAGCCTCCCCGGCGATCGCAGCGCGCCTTCCAGCAGCCCGAGGAACCCCTGCCCGAAGCGCTGAATCAGCCGAACGACCAGCCCGTCTCCCTTCAGCCGTGCCAGGATCGGCCGGCCAGCGACGGCCACCAGGACCCCCCCGGCGAGCACCGAGGGCGCGGCGATCCCCGCGGCGATCCGCCCCAGGTTCACCCAGTCTACACTCTGTCCGGCGATCTCCAATGTTCGACCTGGCACGGGCACCAGCCACGCCACGAGACCGAGCATGACCAACATCGAGCACAGGTCCAGGGCGCGCTCGACGAAGACCATGCCGAAGCCAGCCCCGATGGGGATCCCCTCGCGCTCCAGCAGCAGCAGTGGTCGCACGAGCTCGCCCAGTCGCGCTGGGAGCACGTTGATACAGAAGAACCCGATGCACAGCACCGACAGGCTGGTGCGCAGTGTGTGTTCGGGGTGCGTGGCCTGGATCATCAGCGCCTGCCGCCACGCGCGGAGGGTCTGCTGAATCAAGAACAGCCCCGCCACCGGCAGCAGCCAGATCACCTCGGCGTCGGCCAGCGCCGCCCCGACGTCGCCGAGCGGTACCCCCCACAGCGCTCCGGCGAGCGCCGCCGCCCCGACCGCCACACCCAGCGCGATCTGCCGCCTTCGTCTGCGGAGCGGGCTGGCCGAGCCTTCGGGCTGACTCACCGGCGACGCCACGCCAGCAGCAGCAGCGGCAGCGCGAGGGCCCGCCCGCCACCGCAGGCGCGCCGCTCCATCGGATCGGTGTCAGCGCGGTACTCTTCGAGGTTCATCACGCCGTCTGCGTCGGGATCTTCACCGCTGTCGTCGCGGGTGGGATCGAGGCCCCACAGCACCTCCCACAGATCGTCCATCGCGTCGTGGTCGTCGTCGGGCGGCAGCGTGAGAGCGAGGCCGGCCACCGACTGCCCGGCCTCCAGCGTGAGCGGGATCTCCGCCGCGGGATCGATCGTGGGCCCCTGAGCGGCCCCCAGGTAGACCGTCACGAAGCCCGGATCGCCGTCACAGAAGGGCGTGACCGTTCCCTCCACCGCCCACTCACCCGCCGGCAGTCCCGCGATCTCCCAGGCGCCCTGGTGATCCGTGACCGCGCTCTCGATGTCGTCTTCGGATGACGCCAGCACCGTCGCCCCGTAGATGGGTGTTCCGCGGGTGTCTCTCACCACGCCCGACAGACGCGCGTCCGGCGGCAGCGTGACCGTCACGGGAGCATCGGGCCAGCCCTCTGTTACGGTGAACACACGGTCGCCGCCATCGGCCTCGGTGATCCACCCGTCGACGATGCCGTCCGCCCACACCTGCGCGGTGTAGTCCCCCGGAGAGAGCCGCCGGAGCGCCAGCACGCCGTCGGCTTCTGCGACGTCGCCCAGCCCCACTGTGCGGGTGTCGTTGTACAGCAGCGCCTGCACGTCGGGGACGGGCGCGCCGGTCTCGTCTACGAACGCGAGCCAGGCCACGCCCTCGGCCGGCGGAAAGAGATCGGCGTCGTCCAGCACGTCGCCCTCGTCCGAGGCGGTCAGGAACGATGTCGGTCGGTCCACGTCCGGCCAGTACGTCAAGGCATGCCCTGCGGCGCTCACCCACGGCAGCACGTCTCCGGGAGGCAGGCCCAGGGCGTCATAGCGGCCGTCTTTGTCGGTGAGCACCGTGGTGACCTGCCCGCCAGCGTACACATGCACCGTCGCATCGGCGATGGTCCCGGCCGGTCCCGTGACGGTGCCCGAGACCGCGATGCCGTCCAGCAGCGCGTGGGTCCCGATGTCCACGGTCTCCTGCGGACTCGCCGCGAATCGCCCCGCGACCTCATCGTCGTAGGTGGGATCTGCGGTGGTCAGGTATTGCCAGGGCCAGCCCTCGGCGTCCACGCCCACCGCCCAGGTCCCCTCGTCTTCATCTGGCCCCTCGTCGTCATCTGGGGGGTCCAGTCCGATGATCTCAAAACCGCCGTCCGTGTCGACGGTCGCGGAGCGGGCCTGCCCCTCGGTGGACGTGTCTGCGCCGAGCGCCCAGACCGTCGCGCCCTCCATCGGCGATCCCGCAGAGTCCAGAATCGCCCCCTGCAAGGAGGCGCCGGGCGGCAGTGAGAACTCCAGATCTGCCGTGTCAGCATCGACCGACGGAGAGTCGCAGAAGTCGCGGGCGTCGGGGTGGAAGCGCGTGGCGTGGTTGCCCGGCGGCACCGCCCGCAGCCGATAGCGCCCGTCGGCGAGTGACGAGAAGGAGAACGCGCCGTCGCTCCCGGTGAGGGTCGCCACGCCGTCGAGTCGCGCGTCGTAGGCCTGCACCTCCACGCCGGACAGCGGCTCCCCGCTGTCAGCGTCGATCACCCGGCCCGACAGCGCCAGCGCCGTCCCCGCCAGCAGGCTCGCCATGAACGCTGTGATCACGCCGGCTCCCCGCCCTGTTTTGAGGCCGGATCGGCGCCGGGCTCTTCACCCGGATCAGAGCCTGGCCTGGCGTTCGGATCGGCGTCCGGGTCTGCGCCTGAATCAGAGCCGGGATCGGCGCTCAGATCGGCGTCCAATTCGGAGACCAGCCGGAGCAGCGCTGTCGCCGTGGGGGTCGCCCCTGTGAGGCCCAGCGCGCGCCAGCCGCAGCGCATCGCCCGCGCCGCCACTGCGGTGGGTCGGCTCGGCTCGAGGCCGGAGCGTCGCGCGGCGTCGAGGAGCTTGGGATCCGCCGGCCGGCGCGAGATGCGTCCGTCCTGGGGCACCGCAGCCAGCGCCCCTGGTCCTGGCGACCACACCACCACCCGCGTCGACGCGGGCGGCAGCCGCCGCCGATGGTTGCGCAGGAGCACCTCCAGCCCGTCCAGGTGCAGCGTGCCCCCCCCGACGATCGCCACCACCACCGACAGGTGCCGCGGCGGCGCGCGGCGGAGCGCCGCCAGGAGCGACAGCGCGAGCTCCGCGCCCGAGGTGCCGCGCGGCTGGCGGCGATCGAGCGCCGCGGCGATCCACGCGCCCGCGGCGCTCACCAGCAGGCCCGCCAGCCCTACCAGCGCCACCCGCGGTCCCACGCTCGGCGCGAGCATCGGCACGAGCACCCCTACGGCGGCGATCGCCGCGGCCAGTCCAGGCGCCGCCAGGGTCAGCGGAATTCCGCGCACGCGGCCGGTGTCGGCCGGCAGGCAGATCAGCAGCCGGGGTCCGGAGTGCGCGCGCAGGTCGGGCAGGGTGGCCGGCCACGCCAGCACGTTCGCGCTCCCGCGGCGCGGCACGAACGTGCGTAGCCAGCCGCGGCCTCCGTCGATGTCGATCTGCGCCGAGGCCGCCGCCAGCGCCAGGCCCAGCAGCCCGTAGAACGGAGCTTGCAGCCCCACCGCCGTCGCCACCGCCCCCGCCAGGCAGTAGGCGATCACCGAGGGCGCACCGGCGTCGTTCACAACCGTCGGCTGAACGTCCACGCGCGGCACCAGGGGGGCCGCGGCCGCCGCCAGGGACTCGGGCGTGTGCAGGGCAGTGACGGGCTCGGTCATCGGCGTCCGGCGGGGTTCGCAAACACTCCCGTTAACCTGCGGGCACAAGTCCAGGATCGGAGCGGCGGACCGGTTCAGGCTACCAGCGGCTGCCGAGAAGTAAGTATGTTGTGTTGCTGGCACCGATCAAAATATCGCTGCGGCCATCGCCATCCACATCGCCGGCGCCGGACACCGAGACTCCTGCATGGTCGTTGTCGGCCTCGCCGATGAGACGAAGCGTATCGGAGGACGACAGCGACCAGGTTCCGCTGACCGGGCCCATCAACAGATAGCTGGTTCCTGCCTCTTTTCCGCCGGAGTCTTCTGCATAGGCTCCGATGAGAATATCATCTCGACCGTCGCTGTCGACATCCCCGGCATCGGAGAGCGAGTAACCCACTTTGTCGTTGCCGGAACTGACACCCTCAGCCGTCAGCCTGGCATCGGCTGATGAGAGTGAGCTTGTGCCTGAGGCGTACCCGAGGATGAGGTATGCTGCTCCGTCGGTTCCCGTCGATAGGTTCTCTCCAACCGCTCCGATGAGGATGTCATCCAATCCATCGCCGTTGACATCCTGGGCGCCCGAGACAGCGCTTCCGGACCCCCCGCTATTGGTTGTGCCCGTGTATTTGGCCTCGGCCGCCGACAACGATCCGCTGTTTGAGACGGGCCCCAGGAGCAGGTAGGTGGCTCCTTCTCCCCCAGTGCTGTCTATATAGGCGCCCACGAGGATATCATCGAGCCCGTCACCGTTGACATCCCCGGCATTTGAGACCGCCAAGCCCGCGCGATCGTCGGCGTTTTCGCCGGAGAGCTTGACGTCCGCTGCGGAGAGTGAGGCCGTCGTGATCGGACCCATCAGGAGGTAGGCGGCGCCCCCAGCGCTTTCGCCGTAAGCACCGATGATGATGTCGTCGAGGCCATCTCCATCGACGTCACCGGCCCCAGATACAGAGGCGCCGGAGTACGCTTCTGTGTCTTCCCCTGTGAGCGCGGCGTCCGCGGCGGAGAGCGACCAGGTGCCGGAGACCGGGCCCAGCACCAGGTACGTTACGCCTGCATAGGAATTCCCGGCCGGCGCTCCCCGGGCCCCCACAAGCACATCATCCAGGCCATCGCCGTCGACATCGCCCACTCCAGCCACCGATGCTCCCGCATAGTCATTGGTGGCTTCGCCGGTCAGCTTTGCGTCTGCATCGGCCAATGAGAGATCACCCGAGACCGGGCCCAACACCACATACGCCGCGCCTGCATAGGAGTTCGCGCCGTATGCTCCCACGATGATGTCACCGAGCCCGTCCCCGTTCAGATCTCCTGCGCCCGACACGGAGAAGCCTGCATTGTCGCCGAGGTTCTCGCCGGAGAGCCTGGCGTCGGCCTCCGCCAGCTCGGTGTCCTTGCTGCCGTGGTAGGCGAGGACGTCATCGAAGTATCCCATCACTCCGTCATCATTGAGGTAGAACACATCGGCGGTGGTGCAGGACGCAGTCAGCTCCCCACCGCTGTCTGACAGGCAGGTCGTCTGGTCGATACAGATGTCCGTGGTCACTCCGCTGGAGGAGAAGCGGACCTCGAATTTCAGCTCGTGCCAACCTACAGTCGATACGCTGTTGCCGATGGGACCTGAGCCTGCGCAACCTGATCCGTGGCTTCCGCCTGTACATCTCGCGGAGTGGTATGCGCTGCTCTCGGAGTAGATGTAGCCTGCCGAAGCGATCTCACAGTCGCTCGCCGTATCCCAGATCTGTACGGAGATCTCTGAACCGCCACCGGCACTGGTTGTCTTATAGAACCACGCGTGCAGCGTGAAGTCCTCGGACAGCTCCGAGCCGGTGAACCCGATCTCACCCATGCCGCCGGCTGTATACGCCGACTGGATCCCGTGACCCGCCGCCGCGTCGCTGTAGGTCGCCACGCAGGAGGTCGTCCAGTCGCTGCCGCATGTCCAGTCGCCGTCGCCGCTGATCGCATCCTCGGGATCCCCGCTCTCGAAGTCTTCATCGAAGAAGATGACGAACCCGTCACACTCCTCTCCAGCGGGGTTGCGGAGGGCGTGGTTGTCATCACAGTCGTCTCCGCCGTGCTCATCGCTGTCGTATCCGTCTGCGTCGGCGTCATAGTCGTTTGCGCCGTCGCAGTCCGAGTCGATCCCGTCGTACCAGGTCTCCGTTACACCGGGATTGATGGTGTCATCACTGTCGACGCAGTCATCTCCAGCGTGAGCATCGCTGTCATGACCATCAGCGTCGGCGTCATAGTCGCTGGCGTCATCGCAGTCGGCGTCGGTGCCGTCGTACCATGTGTCGGCGGCGTCCGGGTAGATGTCGGCGGCGGCGAGCCCGGCTGGGTTTGAGTCCGTGTCTGCGCTCGTGCCCTCGAAGCAGTCGCTGCCCCCGTGCGCTTCGTGTTCAAACCCGTCCCCGTCTGCGTCGTAGTCACTCCCGCTGTCGCAGTCGGAGTCTACTGCGTCGTACCAGACCTCTGCTGCGTCCGGGTTGATCCCGCTGTCGGCGTCATCACAATCATCGCCCCCGTGATCGCTGCTCTCGTGACCGTCAGAGTCGGCGTCCTGGTCATTGGCGCCGTCGCAGTCCGAGTCGATCCCGTCGTACCAGGTCTCCGTCACACCAGGGTTGAAGCTGGCATCCGAATCGACGCAGTCATCTCCAGCGTGAGCATCGCTGTCGTAGCCATCGGAGTCGGCGTCATAGTCGCTGGCGTCATCGCAGTCGGCGTCGGTGCCGTCGTACCATGTGTCGGCGGCGTCCGGGTAGATGTCGGCGGCGGCGAGCCCGGCTGGGTTTGAGTCCGTGTCTGCGCTCGTGCCCTCGAAGCAGTCGCTGCCCCCGTGCGCTTCGTGTTCAAACCCGTCCCCGTCTGCGTCGTAGTCACTCCCGCTGTCGCAGTCGGAGTCTACTGCGTCGTACCAGATTTCCGTCGCTTCTGGATTGGTCTCGGCGCTCAGATCATCGCAGTCCTCGCTGGCTTCGAATCCATCGGAGTCCGCGTCGTAGTCGGAAGCGCCGTCGCAGTCGGTGTCGATGTCGTCATACCAGATCTCCGCGGCGTCGGGATGGATGGAGCCGTCGGCGTCGTCACAGTCGTCGCCGTCTGGGTCACGGGCGTGACCGTCGGCGTCGGCGTCGAAGTCGTCCGCGTCGTCGCAGTCTGAGTCGACGCCGTCGTACCAGGCGTCTTCGGCACCCGGAAAGACCGTGGGGTCTGTATCGTCACAGTCAAGGGGGTCGCCGCTCGACCCGCCGTGAGACTCCGCGTCGATTCCGTCACCATCAGCGTCGAAGTCGCTCGCACCGTCACAGTCGGCGTCGGTGCCGTCGTACCAGATCTCGGTCGCCTCGGGGTGGACTGCAGAGTCGCTGTCGTTGCAATCTCCTGCCTCCTCGGAGAACCCGTCTCCGTCGTAGTCGTCGGCGGGATCTCCGAGCGTCGAGGGGACCTCTACGTCGGGGAAGCAGGCCACCAACGGGAAGAGCGAGATGAGGAGTGCGATGCGAGCGGTCATGGAGGTCATCCTTGAACTTGGAGAACGGAGGCAGGAGATCGGGCTAACCATGCTCTCGTCGGCTGTCGTTTACGCTCTGCGATCCGGACAGATCTTGCTGTTTCGGACACGCGGCGCCCCTGAGTCAGAGGACTGTGCCTCGTCCAGCCGCTCCAGTGCAGCGGCGCGACCTCGTTGATGAAGCTAAGAGGCAACACCCCGCGTCTGGAGCCCGATGTTCACCGCTGGTCTCGTGCTGCTCGGCGTCACCGCGCTCCCGGTCGCTCGTGCAGTGCCGATCGACGCGTTCGGCTACGGCGCGCAGAGCATCGGCCGTGGCACCGGTGGGATGGCGATGACCACCGACACCGAGGGACTGTTCGTCAACCCGGCGGCGCTCACGCACATGACCGCCCCGCAGCTGGCGGTGGGGTACGCGGCGCATCGCTTCGCCCTCGATCCCGTGCCGGACGTCCTGTGGGACACCAACCGCGACGGCGTCATCGACGACACGGACACCCCGCTGTCGGTGCAGCCGGCCTCCGAGGCCGCCGACGGGATCATGATCGGGCTGGGGCGCCCCATCGGCAAGCGCGTGGCGCTGGGGGTCGCGCTGTGGGAGCCCGCCGGACGAATCGTGCGCATCCACAGCTTCGAGCCGTCGATCCCCACCTACTTCATGTACGAGAACCGGCCGCACACGATCCAGCTCGCGGTCGGCGCGGGCGTGGAGATCGGGGGCGGCCTGTCGATCGGGGCGGCGGTGTACCTTGGCGCGGGCGCGGAGTTCCACCTGGTCGGCACGCTGTCGGTGACGGCGTCGGCGCCCGAGGAGGGCGAGCAGCTCGGCGACGTGGTCGGGGGAGCCGTCCTCGATGTCCACGAGCTGACGCTCGACACCGTGCCACGCGCGGCGCCGATCCTCTCGGCGGACTGGGATCCGGGCCAGCTTGCGCCGGCGCTGGAGGGGCTGCGGATCGCCGTGGGCTGGCGCGGCTCGACCCGCCTCGACATCGTCGCGGACGTGGACGTGCAGGCGAACATCAACGTCGAAGACGTCGGCAGCCTGGAGCCGATGGTGATAACCGCGCTCCTGCCGATCTCGATGGGGGTGATCGAGCACTGGCTCCCCCCGCGGATCAGCGGCGGGATCGCCTACAGCCGGCCGCGGGTCGCCGGGATGTTCGACGTCCACCGCACCGCCTGGGACTCGCTCGAGCTGAACATCGCCCACGTCGAGCCCACGACGGTCGAGACCCAGCTCCTGCAGCTCACCGACGCCACGATCACCGACGGCAACGCCGTGGCGGTGGAGATGCGCGCCACCGTGGGTCTGCGCGCAGGGCTCGAGGTCACCCCGCTGCTGCGCGAGACCGAAGGTCGGCTGGGCCCGGTCACGGGTGTCCTGCGCGTCGGCGGCGGCCTGGAGCCGAGCCCGCTGGTGGCGCAGGGCGCGGACACCCGGCTGCTGGACGCCGATCGGGTGCTGCTGACAGGCGGCGGCGGACTGACCCACGACGGCCCGCTGGAGGTCTTCGGGCGGGTGCGCTGGGACGCCTTCTACGCCCGCAACATCCTGGCGTCCGGGGAGCTGGCTCCGGGCAGCGGCGCGGGCAGCCCCGCCGACGGCAGCGCCATCCCCGTGGGTGGCTCGTACTGGTCAGCGGGACTCCAGACCACGGTGACCTTCCGGTGACCGCAGATGGGAGACGACCATGGCCGGACTGATCGCGCGCCTCGCGCAGTGGGCGTGCGCGCTCACCGCGGCGGATCTGCCGCCCTCCGTGGCGTCGCGGACGCGCCTGCAGCTCCTGGGACTGGCCGGCGCCGTCAAGGCTGCACGGGGCGCCCTCGCAGCGAACGAACCTGGCGACGCTCGGCTGGTGACGGCCGCGCACCCCCGCGAGGCCGCACGGCTCCACGCGGCGCTCGCGCATGGCTACGACGACGCGCTGTTCGTGGGCGGCTCGGGCGCTGCGGCGGCTGCGGCGGCCTGGGCCTGCGCGACCGATCAGGACGCCGCAGGGGTGACAGAGTCGGGGGTGACAGAGTCGGGGGTGACAGTATCGAGAGTGACAGGATCGAGTCTGCTCTGTGCGATGGTCGCCGCCAATGAGGTGAGCGGACGCGTGGCCGCGAGCATGCTGCTGGGCGGCGGCGCCCCGATGACGGCTGCGGCGGTCGCTGCGGCGGTCGCTGCGGGCCGGATGCGGGGGCTCGACCCCGGGCAGATGGCACATGCGCTGGCGCTCGCGCTGTGCAGCGCCGCGGAGCTGCCCGACGCCGTGCGGTTCGGGCCGGGCGCTCCGTGGGCCGCAGGGGCCGCGGCGGTCGCGGGGTTCGACGCGGTGAACCTCGCTGCGGGTGGTGCGGCCGGCGCGCTGGACGCGCTCGACGCCGCGGACGGGGTGCTCGCGGCGCGGACGGGGGCGCCGCTGCGGGGAGCGTTCACCGGGCTGTCGCGGGCGTGGCTGACGGACACCCTCACGTACAAGCTGATGCCAGGCGCGCTGCCCATCCACGCGCCGGTCCAGGCCACGCTGGAGATCCTGCGTCGGCACGTTCGCGCGGCGAACAAGCGGCTACGCGTCGATCAGATCGAGCAGATCGACGTGCTGGCGACGGCGCCCACCGTGGAGCTGGAGCGGCGCAGCGCGCGGCACGGCGGGCTCGACCCCGCTGCGATCTGCGGCTCGGTGTCGCGGGCGATCGGGGTGGCTGCGGTGGCCCAGGAGCTGGGGCCTGAGCAGCTCACTCGTGGCTGGCTGGAGCGCGAGCGCGAGCGGATCTTCGCGGTGGCCCGGCGGGTGACGGTGCGCCACGATCCGAGCCGAAGCCGCGCGCTGGTCACGCTGCTCGTGCAGGCGGCGGGGCCGCTGCTGGCCGGGGTGCAGCCAGAAGAGGCCTGGCCGGTGATCTCCAGGTTGCTCGGCGGCGGACCGACCCTCGAGGCCGCTCGGGAGCGGCTGCGCCTGCGACCGCTGCTGGCGCGGCTCCAGTACCAGAGCGGCGATCTGGGCGACGCTCGCCTCGATGAGTGGCAGCCACGGCTGAGCGCCAGCGTGCGCGTCCACACCACGCGGGGAGGGGCGTGGCCCGAGGAGCGCGAGGTGCCGGAGGGCGCGCCCGGGTGGCCGTGGGAGGAGACGGTCGCCGGGGTGGAGCGCAAGTTCGCTGGTTCCGGAGGAGACGCCCCCCCGAATTTCGAGGGGAGCGCCCGTGAGCTCGTGAAGGGGCTGCTCGGCTCGGATTGATCCGCCCCGGCTGAGCCGACCGCCGACCTGCGCGGATCGTGGATCGTGCGGCCGCGGACGCGCGGATCGTGGGACCGCGGTCTCGTGAAGTCGTGGCTTCGTGGAGCGGTGAATTCGCGGTCGCCGATCTAACGTGGGGACGACTTCTCGTGGACACGACTCGGAACCGCGGGACCACGAGACGGACGGCCCCGCGGTTTCACGATCTCGCGGCTTCGCGGCTTCGCGGTTTCGCGGTTTCGCGGTTTCGCGGTTTCGCGGTTTCGCGGTTTCGCGGTTTCACGATCACACGATCCGCGATCACACGATCCGCGAACCACGATCCAGGGGACCACTGATCCACATGGGCAGGGCGACCGAGCCCCGTCTCCCCCCGCCGTGATACCGAACCTCCCCCCCGGCCGAGGAGGCCCAACCAATGCCGTATCCCCCCTGGGACGAGACCCACGATCAGCTCCGCAAGACCGTCACCGACTACTGCAAGGCGGAGCTCGCCCCACACGCCGCGGAGTGGGACAAGGCCGGCGGCTTCCCGCGCAGCGTGTTCAACGATCTGGCCGATCTCGGCGTGCTCGGGATCCGCTTCGACGAAGACCTGGGCGGCCTGGGCCTCGACTGGTGGTACACCCTCGCCTACATGGAGGCCCTCATCAACTGCGACTCCGGCGGTGTGATGATGAGCATCCTCGTCGACACCGACATGGCGACGCCGGTGATCAACAAGATCGGCACGCCAGAGCAGAAGCAGCAGTGGCTCGCGCCGGTCATCTCCGGCGAGATGGTAGGCGCGCTGGGCGTCACCGAGCCGGGCGCTGGATCCGACGTCGCCTCCATCCGGACCACCGCCCGCAAGGACGGCGGCGACTACATCATCAACGGCGCCAAGACCTTCATCACCAACGCCAGCTTCGCCGACTTCATCGTGCTGGTCGTGCGCACGGGCGACGCCGGCTTCGGCGGCATCTCCCTGGTGATCTTCCCGACGGACACCCCCGGGTTCTCCGTGGGCCGCAAGCTCGATAAGTTGGGCACGCGCGCCGTCGACTCGAGCGAGATCGCATTCGACAACTGCCGCATCCCGCAGCGCTGCCTGCTGGGGGAGGAGAACTTCGGCTTCTACTACCTGATGAACAACTTCCAGGGAGAGCGGGTGGCCGCCGCCGTGATGGCCTACGCCGGCATGGAGAAGCAGATCCGCGACGCCCTGGCCTACGGCGATCAGCGCAAGGCCTTCGGCCGGCCGATCAGCAAGTTCCAGTGGTGGCGGCACAAATTCGCCGAGCACCTCGCCGGAGTGGAGGCCGCCCGGTACCTGACGTACGGCGCCGTGCAGAAGATGATCGAGGGCGAGAACCCCACGCGAGAGGTCTCGATGGCCAAGCTGTTCTCTGGAGAGCTTGCCCAGAAGGTCGCCTACGACTGCGTACAGTTCCACGGCGGCTATGGCTTCATCGAGGAGTACCCGATCTGCCGCGCCGCGCGCGACACCCGGCTGCTGACCATCGGTGGGGGCACGAGCGAGGTGATGCGGGAGATCATCGCCAAGTGGGAAGGCTTCTGATTCGGCGCTGGTTGGCGGCGCCTATCCTCCTCATCGCTGGACCCGAATCCCGCGAATCGGTGATGTTGGAGAAGTGGTCATCCAGATCGATGAAAATGGCTGTGGACCGGCTTGTGGCGCCATGTTGTTCGCGGACAGGGGGCTCGGGATCTCGCAGGAGGCCATCAGTGACGGGATCAGCAGCCTCCCTGTTGATGGTCGCGACCTGGCGAAGCGCCTGAACGAGCTCGCACCGCTGAGATGGATGGGTGGAGGGCTCCTCACCCTACATGAGCCGGACTGGGAGCTCATCCTTCGGCTCAACCGTTTCCACGGCACGTGGGCGGCGCTCCTCGAACCACACGGGCCCAGGCATGTCGGACACCGGGTCGTCGTTGACGGGATGACCGACGTTGGCGTCGTGCTCGTCCGCGATCCCGCAGGTGCGGCCTATGGGATCCCGTTCGAGGAGTTCGTATCCTTGTGGCGTTATACTACAGTGGTCGTCGAGGAGGTGTCGTGATGGACGTGAAGCTCGTTGAGATCGACTCCCACAGCCGCGACAGCTCTGCACCCGCCTCCCGTTTTTTTGTTCGTGTGACCATCGAGATTGATGGGTCACCGGAGGAACACGAGATCGAGGTCATCCCGAACGCCCTGCCCGGTGTCGGCGTGGGAATGCTCGTACCCTCGGAGCGTCTCAGCGCACGGTTCCAAACCGAACAGTATGCGCTACACCGCATCTGCAAAATAGTGGGCCGTGACCTGCACGGTCAAGGCGTTCATCTACCACAACAGATCGCAGCTTGATTGGCTCGGATGATGAGCATTCGATCCTTCCTTGAGCCCAGCCACCGCGCTATAGTCGCTCCCATGCTCCCCCTCGCCTTGGTCCTCCTCATCCCGGCCTGCGCCTGGATCACCGATCCAGAATTCAACGAGCGGCTCGACTTTGACGGCGACGGCTTCGAGGCCGTGGAGTTGGGGGGGGACGACTGCGATGATCGCAACATCGATGTCCGGCCCGGCCAGACCGAGCTGTGCGACGGCATCGACAACAACTGCGACGGCCGTGTCGACGAGGACACCGCCGCCGATGTCTCGACGTGGTACGCCGACTCCGATGGCGATGCGTTCGGGGGCGCCGGCACCACCGAGAGCTGCTCTTTGCCCGAGGGATTCGCCGCTGAACCTGGAGACTGTGACGACAGCGATGCAGATATCAACCCGGGTGAGGATGACGCCTGGTAC
Source organism: uncultured Enterobacterales bacterium (assembly GCA_964464515.1). Lineage (GTDB taxonomy): Bacteria > Myxococcota_A > UBA796 > UBA796 > UBA2385 > CAYXGP01. The sequence goes on along the minus strand of CAYXGP010000019.1, from coordinate 86 downwards.
GATGGCGTCGATGCCGACTGCGGGGGCGAGAGCGACTACGACGCGGACAGTGAAGATCACTACACCACAGCTCGGAACTCCAGTCC